>CACNCX010000008.1 GCA_902619045.1 uncultured Alphaproteobacteria bacterium
TAATTGCAGGATTAATTTGTATTCTTATTTCCATACACCTTTTTATATCCTTTCCTTTTTTTGAAATCAAAAATAAACAACATAAAAAAATAATTCTAAAAAAAGAATATTCACTTTACTATATCTTAATTTTTTTATCAGGTGCTAGAAGACAAATTTTTGTAGTTTTTGCAGCTTTTTTAATGGTAGAAAAATTTGGATATTCAGCATCGCAAGTTACTTTATTATTTTTGGTTAATTATATTTTTAATTGGTTTTTTGCAGAACGTATTGGAAAGTTAATAAATATATTTGGTGAGAAAAAATGTCTTATATTTGAATATATTGGACTCGTTATAGTTTTTACATCTTATGCATTCGTGACTAATGCTTATGTTGCAGCAGGTTTATATATTATTGATCATATGTTTTTTGCATTAGCTATTGCAATTAATACATATTTTCAAAAAATTGCTGATCCAAAAGATATTGCAAGTACTGCAGGTGTTTCATTTACTATCAATCATATAGCTGCAGTATTTATCCCAGTACTTTTAGGATTTGTTTGGATTAATTCTCATTCAATAGTTTTTTTAATTGGATCTTTGTTTGCTCTACTATCTTTAATCACTTCATTTTTTTTACCTAATAATTTATCAAAGATTATTTTAGATGAAAGTGATTTAAAAAAAGTAAGAGTATAATTTACTCACCTATATAACTAAGAATTATTTTTCTTTTGTATTTACTGTACCTGTGTTCAATTAGATATATTCCCTGCCACATCCCTAATTTCATTTCTTTATTGTTAATAGGAATTGTTAATGATGTTTGAGTAAGCATAGATTTTATGTGAGCAGGCATATCATCATCTCCTTCATAACCGTGTTTGTATAATAAAGCATCTTCAGGAACTATTCTTTGAAAAAAAGTATTAATATCATCTAATACATCAGAGCTAGCATTTTCCATTATTGTTAATGAAGCAGATGTGTGTTGTATAAATAAATTTAGCTGACCTTTAATTATATTATTTTTTTCAATCCAATCATGAACATTATTTGTAATTTCATACATTCCCTGTCCATTATTAGAAATTATCAATTCATCTTGTAGATTTAACATTTTCTAATCTTAAAATGAAGTCGTGGCACCTACAAGGAGAATTATAATGAAAATTAATGTTATGAAAAAAAGAACTATTCTTTTGATAAGTGCCACAATTTTTAAAATATAATCAAATTTTGTTTTAATAGAGATATAAATAAGGAAAAATTGTGTTATGATTATCCTAATTCTTTTTAGCTAGGAATATTATTTGTTAAACAATAATCAATTTGCAATTTTTTTAATTATTATATCAATTATTTTTGGTACTCTTATGGGTACATTTATAAAATTAGCTCAAGAAGAATTAAATGTATTTACAACTGGTTTTCTACGTTTTTTCTTTGGATTTTTAATTATCACCCCTTACATTCTAAAAACAAAATTTGAAGTATTTAGTACAAGAAATTTAAAAATTCATATTTTACGGTCTGCACTAAACTTACCTGCAATGCTGCTTGGTTTTGCAGCTTTAGCTATGCTTCCATTAGAGAAAATGACAGCTATTCATTTTATAGTTCCTATCATTGTTACAATCTTAGCTGTGATATTTTTAAAAGAAAAAATCTATTTATATAGGTCAATTGCATTAGTGATGGGCTTTCTAGGAATGTTAATAATATTGCGACCCGGTATTATAGATATTTCTATTGGAATATATATGGCGCTTATTTCATCGCTAATTTGGTCAGTAGTTATAATTTTAACTAAAAAAGTATCTAAGGATGATAGTGCTATAACAATATTATCACACCAATATGTTTATATGAGTCTTTTTTCATTTCCATTAGTTATATATTTTTGGGATCAGCCAAGCTTAAAAACAATTATTTTTATATTATGTGCTGCAATATCAGGAACTATATTACATATTGCATTAAATCATGCATATAAATTAGTTGATGTAACTATGACTCAACCTTATTCATTTTTAGGATTAGTAGTTTCATCAATAATTGGATATTTTGTCTTTAGTGATAAACCTGATTTTTATACCTGGTTAGGTGCCTCTGTAATTTTTTGTGGTGTACTTCTAATTTCCTACAGAGAACTTCAATTAAATAAAGAAATTACAAGAAAGAGATTAAATATTAATTCATAATATTAATATTTAACATAGTTAGATTATGTGTATTATTAGTAAATGCAAAATAATTATTTTTATAAATGGATAGATACTAATAAAGATGATGAAATAAATAGTTTCAAAGAATGTATCGATTCATATATTTATTTTAAGAAAGATGCTTTTTATAAAACTAACAAATTAATTAAAAAAAAACCAGCATTTAATGCTCCAAAATTATTAAAAATAGTTTTATTGCTTTTTTCTAGAGATGTACAAAAAATTTCATTAGCTAGAGAAACATTCAAATCAATTTCCACTTATGAAGTAAATGATTATTTTCATCAATATTTAGAGATAGTAAATCTCTGGATTAAAAATGATTTAAAAAATTTATTAAATAAATTGGAATTAATTATAAAAGATAATCCCAAAGATATTTTTGCAATCAGATTATTTCATTTTAATAATATTTTCTTAGGTATTGATAGTAAATTTTTAAATAAACATGAGGAAATACTAAGTAAGTGGTCTGAAAATGATCAGCATTATAATTTACTATTAGGGATGACTAGCTATGCTTTTGAAGAAAATAATATAATTGATAAAGCTAAGCTTTTAGCTTTAAATTCACTAAAACAATCATCAAATGATTTATGGAGTTGGCATGCCCTTTTGCATGTAAACGATAATGAGAATGACAACTCAATTAACAACAATGATAATTTTAATAAAATTAATTGGTCAATATACGGACCAATAAAAAGACATATATGGTGGCATCAATCATTAATATTATTCTACAATCAAGAATATGAGAAAAGTTTAAAACTATTTGATAATTATTTCTCTTCTTCAGAAATTTTTTATTTAGATTTTTGTAATGCTTGTTCTTTTTTATTAAGACTTCATTATAAAGGAGTAGATGTTAAAGAAAGAATGGATAAATTAAAAGATTATGCTGAATATTTTAAAAATCAACACATACTTCCATTCATTGATTATCATCTTATTTTTTATTACTTATACTATAATGACCAAGATTATTTCCAGCAACTTGAAGATAGAATGGAAGAAAATTATTTAGAAAATTCTTTTAAAGAAAATTATATTAATTACTTAAAGCCAATCATTCACAGTATGAAAACAAATGAATTATTAAACGAAAATATAATTAAATCACAATTTAAATACCTTGGAGGTAGTTTTGCTCAACGAGAACTTATTTTTTTAAGTTTAATCCAAAATACAAAATATGAAAAAAATAAATCAGATTTAATATCAGAATATAATGATTATAAATCAGTATCAAAATTATATGTATAACTCTAATTTGTTGGAAGAAAAATTTATAAAAAATTCAAATAAAAATTTTACCTTATTAAAAGATAATCTTTTTTTTCGAAATATAACTTTTCAAAATTTTCAAATTTTAAAGATGATATCATTTTTGGTAAGAGACAAAAATTGGAATAACTATGATCCTAAAATTCTAAATTATGAAGAGAACTTTGATACATCCTTAGAATATATATTTGATTTAGAATATGGTATAGATGAAATTCTTAAAACAAGAAATGTTATATTATTTTCTGATAATTCTATCACACTATCCTCTGAAGGAGAATTTTTAACTGATTTTTGGACTAATAGAATAGGTTTTAATTTATTAATTCCATTACAAAATCATGTTGGCTCAAACATCATTGTAACAAAAGGGAACGATTTAAAAGAGGAAAAAAAATTTCCAGAAAATATAAAACCTGACCAACCATTTTTTAAATTTAAAAACCTTGCTTATACTTTAGACGATAGTTTGTTGGTTAATATTAATTTTAAGGGTATTTTATTTGAAATGGAGGATCAAAGAAACTGGGGTGATGCTTCTTACAAAATATATAGTGGTTCTTTATTAAATCCTTTTCCATATCTAGAAAAAGGCGGGTCTAATTTCTCTCAAACTGTTAAAATAGATGTAGTAAATAAAAAACAAATATCTTTCCCGTCTAAGAATATTGTAAAAATTGATCATACCACTCCTTATAAGTTTCCTAAAATTGGTATAAAAATTGATTCTTTAATTATTCCTGATGATAATTTAATTAATAACTTTAATTATTATTACTATCTTATTGATTTTACTAAAGATTTTACAAATGTAACTACAAGATTTCAAAACAAAGTATTCATTGTAGCTTTGGTTGATCATACTAATGATCCTGATGATGAGTTAAAAAAAATTTACAATTTTGTAACTGAAAATACTATTAATTTAGATAAAATTTTAATTTGTCCAAAAATATATTTGAATAGTTTTCAACCAGCTGGTGAATGGCCTAAAGCTCCTGAATTAAATGAATACTATAAAATTGCGAAAAAGATATTTTCTAATAGTGAAATTGTTTCTGGAATGGTCACTAATTTTACAGAATTAAATAGAAAAAGACCAAAAATGTTTTATGATTTGGTTAGTTTTTCCTTCACTCCAATTGTTCATGATTCTAGTGATTTTGGTGTATTAAATACGCCTGAAACTATACCTTATATCCTTGAAACTTTAAAAAATTTTTCTAATAGCACCAATGTTCATATTGGACCAATTTCTATTGGTATGCATTTCAATCCGTATGGTGAAAGTCTTGTAAGTAATAAAAACAAAATAAGATTAGAAATGGCTGATAGCGATCCAAGGCATGATCAATTATTTTCACTAACTTGGACACTGGCAATTTTTATTCAATCAATAAATAAAGAATCAAAATTTTTTACTTTTAATTCTATTTATGGGCATCACGGAATATTAAATAAAGATAATACCAAAAGACCATTGTATCATTTAAATAATTTTCTTATTTCATTAACAAATTCAGAAATTTTTAAATTTAATCCAGTTAACGAAGTGTATGGATTAAAAATTGTACTAAATGATAAAAAGTATTATTTATTTGTCAATTCCTCAAAACAAAAAAAGGAAATTATTATTCCTGAAACAAATTTTAGTAATCAATATAAGCTTAATTTAAAAAATTATACTGATATTTTTAATAATGATTTTTCTTTTTTTAACTTTAAAAAAGATTCAAATCCTTATGCATTTGAGCCATTAGAAATTAAATTTATAGAAGATAAATGAAAAAATTAAAAGGAGCATTAATCGGTTGTGGTTTCTTTGCTGAAAATCATATTTTAGCTTGGAAAGAATTAAGGAATATAGAAATAATATGTGTTTGTGATTTAGATATAAAAAAAGCTAATAAATTTAAATCTAAATTTAACATTTTACATTCTTATTCATCCATAGAATTAATGTTAAAAAAACATAAAATTGACTTTGTTGATGTTGTAACAACAATGGAGACACACTTAAATATTGGCAAAATTTTATCTAAGTATAAAATTCCAACTTCAATACAAAAGCCATTTGCTGAAAATTTATCAAATGCAAAAAAAATTGTTTCTTTATATAAAAAAAATAAAACACCACTTATGGTTCATGAGAATTTTAGATGGCAAAGCCCTCTATTAAAATTAAAAAAAATTATAAATAAAGAGCAGTTAACTAAACCACATTATGCCAAGATATCTTTTAGACATGCAAATCCTGTTGGATATACCAATCAAATATATTTATACGATTTAAAAGAGTATTTAACCCTAGATGTAGGGATCCATTTATTTGATTTAAGTAGATTTTTTATGGGAGAAGCAAAAAGTATTTATACAGTAAATCAAAATACAAATAATAAATTTAAAGGTGAAACCGATTTTATATCCCTGATAAGAAATAGAAATAACAGTATTACTATTGTTGATGCATCTATTTCTTCAATAAAAAAACCAGACAGATTTGCTCAAACACTAGTTAATTTAGAATTCTCTAACGGCTCAATTGATTTGGACTACAATTACAAAATTACTCTTCATAAAAATAATAAGAAGAAGATTTATGATGGAAAACCAAAGAAATATAAATGGATTTCAAAACCTTGGGATCAAATTCAAGAAAGTGTAATCAATACGCACAAACATTTCATTGATTCACTTATAAATAATATTGAACACGACACCAGTGGTGAAGATAACATAAAGAGTTTATCATTAGTCTTCAATTCATATAAATCTGATAAGCTAAGGAAAGAAGTTAAAATTTAATTATTTATTTAATTTTAAATTGTAAATTTCGAGATTTCATCTCTAATTAATTTACTTAAGAGACTGTAACCAAGTACATTCATATGTAATGGATCTTCTGAATAAAATTTTTCAAATCCAGCATCAAGCATAGGAGAGCAAAGATCAATATAGCGCCATTGACTAAAATTCTCAATTCTGTTTTTTATCCTTTCATTTGCTTGTAAAATTGTATTTAAATAATTATTCCTAAATACACTTGGCTTAATAGAAACAAAAAAACATAAGGTATGAGGTAATTTTTCATTAACTTCAGAAGCAAATAATAAAAATTCATTTTCTAAATCTTCAGCACTCATTCCACTGCCTATATCATTATCACCAGCATAAAAAATCATCTTGTCAGGATTATTTGGGACTACTATTCTATTAAAATAGGTTCGACATGATACTAATGTGGAACCACCAAATCCTAAATTTAACAAACTATCAAATGACAAATCAGTTTTTGCATTTTCCCAATCTCTAAATGTTGAACTTCCAAATAAGACTATTTTGTTATTTTTATATTGATCTGAATTTAATTTAATTTCTAATTCTCTCACGTCTGATTCAAATTCTTCTTCAATAGGGCTTACTAAATTTAAGTTACTAATCACATCTTCATAATTAATTTTATTTTTTGAAGCAGATTTTGCTAATTCAATTGCTTCCTCAACATATGTTCTAAAAGTTTTTCTATATTTAGATAAAAAATTTTCTAACTCTTTTTTATTTTTCATATCATTTACAAAATCTTTTATTTTTATTGGTTTTTTAATAACTGCTGAATAAATTGTATCAGAAATTGAATAATCAAAATTTGCTAATGCAATAGGAACAAGAAGGGGCTCTGGTTTTAATTGGTCTGCTAATAAAAATGCACCTGGTTTTAATGGACCTGGGGAATTTGGAGTTAAATTATCTTCAGTTTCAGATGTACCTTCTGGTGCTATAACTAAAGGTCTGTTTTGATCAAAAATATTTTGAGTTTCGATAAATAATTTACTTTTTCTTTTCTTTTTTTGTTCTTGAGTTTCATTTAAATAATCTGATTCTGGTGTATGGACAAAAATATAATCTAAATTCTCATAATAATTATATCTCCAAAATTCTGTATTTCTAGAGTATCGAGCAATTCTTTGACCACCATCACCATATTTTGGAAATAAAATTTTTGCACTTATAAAGTGACTATCTATACTAAATTGATGTCCATTAGCTAAACCATTTTCTTCAATACTTGCCAAATGATTATAAAAAAATATGTTTGTGGCTTCATCAGGTAAATTCTCCATACCTTTAATAACATAAGGTACTTGATCAAAAGCTTTTATAAAATCTGAATTTGTTAATTTTTGTAATGCTTGTTTATTTATTGAATCATATGAATTTGCTACTCTGTTGTATATTTTATTTAGTTGTTTGAAAAATCTATTTTTTCTTTCTATACCACTCAATGCATCAATCATTAAACTAGCTATAGATTTTTCATCATCATTACCTGTGATAATTAAATCATAAATTGTATCGAATGCTAACGAATGAGTTAAATGATTTTCTAATAAATGAGGTATTGTATAAAGTTTTGAATTACTTGGTATTGTTGCAGAATTATCATTTAATAAATATTGAAAAAACTCTTTTTCATTTTTAGCTGGATAGGTCGTTAAACCTGTTGAACTTTGAATATAGCGTCCTAATTGCCATAATTGTCTTTTAAAATATTTGATTGCCAATTCTGGATTGGTTTTGATTAAATTATCAATAAATTCATTTGAAAATTTTAATATCGTCGTATCTCTTGTTGCTTTTAAGGAGTAGGGTGATTTAATTTCATGTAATCCTGAAGATAAGGACAATGCTACTCCTGGTCTAGCTATTGATCTTGAATTTTTTTCTAATTGTTCATCTTTTAAATTTGTAAAAGAGGCTTCAACCTTACCTTTTAACAAAATATTTATTCCATCAGATTTTTTACCTTCTAATGTTATAAATTCACCAGATGAAAATAATCTAACACTTGCGTAATGTATTAATTCATCTAAATCGTTATCATCAAGAAAAGCTAAAAATGCTGAATTTTTAATTCTTTTGGTATTTACAATATCTCCACCAGTTTTAACACCATCTGCTAAATTAATGTTTTTGTGTTCAATGGGTTTTTCTAAATTGCGAGATGACCATATTAAATTAATTGATTCAAATAATAAAAAAGAATAAAAAAAACTTGCATAGTCTGGATCTACTTCTTCTAATTCTTTTAACTTTTCTATTTTGATAGAAATATATTCTGAATTACCTTTAATAAATATATCTGACATATATCTACCTGGCGCATTTAAGCCTGAAATACCAAGAGGTGACCCTGCATTCTTTAATGTTGCTAACTTATAAAAAACATTATTATGATATTTTACATATTCAGCCTCACCTTTTAAAAGAATAAAAATTTGATCTGCAATACCATGCTGTTCTGCAATTTTGATGTCTTCATTACTTTTGTGAAATTCTGTGCCAGAATTGATTAAATCTTCAGTATTTTTTTTTGGAGACAAAGAAAAACCTTTATCTACTAGTATTAAAGATATTTTTTCACTTAAATTCATTAATTATCTAACTTAATAAATTTCCCATTTTATTTAAAGAGAAAAATATTATCTTCTTATAATTGATTTAAAAATATTGATAAAAGATAACAGTATTATTTTTAATCTAAATATACTTACAATGGATTGAGCTAAATATGTCAATGCAGCAGCTCTTAAAACGGACTTGCATTGGTACATATTCTCTCTAGGAACAAATCTTTTGAGTATTGGTAAGGCTCTCTTAAAACTTGCATCAAATTCTACAGGAAGAGTAATCAAATGGATAAGTACATTTGTAGATAAGCATCCCATTATTATTATCGCAGCGATAAGGGTGATAAATGGACTTTTAGTGAAGGCAAATATTGATGGTAGTCCTATAATTAATAAAAACGAGCCAATTCTTTGAAAAATCATCGTTTTTTCAATTAATGACTGTCTAAGAATAAGTGGTTTGTATTTTTCTTTATCTTGAATTGCATGACCAATTTCGTGTGCAACAACCGCAATGCTTGTAATACTTTTTTTATCAAGTTTATCTGTAGCGATATGTATTTTTTTTTCTTTAGGATTGTAATGATCTAATTGCTGAATAGGATTAATTGATACATTGGTAATTTTTTCTTCTTCAAGGATTTTTTTTCCAAGTTCTCTACCAGTGAAAGGCATATCAGGTAAAATTTTATTATATTTTTTTAAAATATAATTTACCCATAAACTTGGTAGAAACATTACAATAAATGGTAAAAAATAATAAAATAATTTAATCACAATATAAAAATAGGAATAATATTATTAAAAATCAATTTTATTTAAACTAGTATTATTATCAATAATTAATTATTGCTTAAGAAGTGAAATATAAGTTTGAAAGAATTAATAGACTTCCCCCATATATATTTGGGGAGATAAATTCATTAAAAATGAAACTGAGATCAGAAGGTAGGGATATTATTGATTTTGGCATGGGTAATCCTGATATGCCAACACCTCTTCACATAAGACAGAAATTAAAAGAAGTTGTAGATAAACCAGGTGTTGGACGTTATTCAGTTTCAAAAGGCATTAATGGATTAAGAAAAGCTCAAGCTAAATATTATAAAAAACGATTTAATGTTGATTTAAATCCATCAAGTGAAATTATAGTAACAATTGGTTCAAAGGAAGGTTTAGCAAATTTAGCACAAGCTATAACTTCAAGAGGAGACAGGATATTATGCCCTGATCCATCATACCCTGTTCATCCATATGGTTTTATGATTGCCGGAGCAAAATTAACACCTTTAAGAACATTTTATAATGGACAGTTTGATAGAAACAAATTTTTATCAAATATTGTTAATAATTTAAAAAAATACTCTTCAATAAAAGTTATTATTGTTTCTTTTCCTTCTAATCCAACAGCTCAGATAGTTGATTTAGATTTTTATAAAGAATTAGTAAAAATTGCAAAAAAATATCAAGTTTATATTTTATCTGATTTAGCTTATTCTGAAATTTATTTTGGTAAATGTCCACCTCCATCAATATTAGAAGTTAATGGAGCTAAGAACATAGCTGTTGAATTTACGACTTTATCTAAAACTTATGCAATGGCAGGATGGAGAATAGGTTTTGCTGTTGGAAACAAAACATTAATTGAAGCATTAACAAAAATTAAATCATATGTAGACTATGGTGCTTTTACTCCTGTGCAAGTAGCAGCCACTGCTGCTTTAAATGGATCTCAAAGATGTGTAGAAGAAATAAGAGAGACTTACAAAAAAAGAAGAGATATTTTAATTGAGTCTTTTGAAAGAGCTGGTTGGGATAAAATTCCATCTCCTGAGGCATCAATGTTTGTATGGGCTCCTTTACCAAAAAAATTTAAAAAGATGGGTTCTATGAAATTTGCCAAAAATTTAATGATAAATGCCGATGTTGCAGTAGCACCTGGTTTAGCTTTTGGAAAAGGAGGGGAGGGATTTGTTCGTATTGGTTTAGTGGAAAACACTCAAAGAATAAGACAGGCAGCTAAAAATATAAAAAAATATTTCAATAGTTAATATTAAACTGATAAAATTTTAATATAATGTGATAATTTTTCACCTGCATCCCAGGCATCGCTTAGGCGTTTTCCTAGAATCCAATCTCCACTTAAAAATATTTTATTATCCTTAGAGCTAATCCAATTTTTTTTTGATATACTATTATAAGTCACTTTGGTTTGCGCGTATAACCATCTGTGTGATTTAATAAAACTTATCTTATTTTTTATATTAAATGTTTTTTCAAATATTGATTGAGCATATTTTTCTATTGCAGCCTTATCTACATCAATATTATTATTCGTATATTCAGAACTCATATTTAATACCCAACAATCATCAGATAATTTATTAAATTTGATATTTTGATTCATAAAGAAACTAATATCTTTGTGAAGATTTAATCCTGCTTTAATATTTATATTGTTAATATCTTTATAACTTAACATTACAGTATGTATTGGTTCATAAGATGGCTCATTAACCATCTTAGTAAAATTAATAAATTCTTTTGATAGCTCTATGGATTGTGAGTAGGGTATACAAATTAAAACATAATCAAAATTTTTAAATTCTTCTTTTTCAGAAAAAAGTGAAAAGATGCCATTATTTTTTTTTGAAATTTTAATTATTTTTGAATTAAAATAACTTTTTACTTTAATATTATCAAAAATAGACTTTGGAATAGAATTCATTCCATTTTTACCAATAATAATTTTTTTTCTAGTCTTTTTATTTTTTAAATAATCTGTAGCAAAATCTATTTCTATTACTTGTCCCAAGTTATATCTACTTATTATTTCATTTAATTGATTTACAGAATGATTTATCGATAGATAATGTGCACCATGATCAAAAAGGTAATTATCATGCTTTCTAGTAGATACTCTTCCTCCTGGTCTCCATGATTTATCAAAAATTGTAATATTATGTTCTTGAAGATTATAAGCAAGAGACAAACCAGTCATCCCAGCTCCAATTATTGCAATATTTTTCACTTAATTAATGTTAATTATTTGAAAATTTTTTTTGCCTGAAGATTTAATTTTTTTTAAACCAAATTTACTGCATAGATTTTTGTATCTCTGTTTTGATGGTAAGTTAATTGTTTTAAAATGTATATTATCGTGGCCGAACATCATTTTTTGACCATTAATTTCATATAATTTTTTATAAATACTAGATTTTCTTCTGATAACCATAATTTAATAGAAAAAATATATAGTTAAATTTAAAGCAGCGAAGATAAATACTATCGCAATAGCTGCGTATAAATTTCTTTTGTTCATATCTATTTATAATTAAAATTATGCTTAAAAGTCAAGATACTAAATTAATTTAACATTAATGATTTTAGGAAATCTAAGTTTTCAATCAATCGTCTTAATTCTTCTGGATCTAGTCCTTTTAAATTTTCTTTAAATAAATTTTGATAGTCTAATGTATCAATACGATCCGTATATATTTCCTTTAAAGAAATTGTATTTGAATTATCATAATCATAATTCCCAATTAATATTTTTGATAATGCAGGAAATATAAGTGATGTAGTCGTGTAAGTTGCAAATCCTATGTCTCTGTCTTCGTCTTGTCTTTTATCAATAAAGGTAAAATAAATAGCTATTCTTGCTGCACGTGTTAATTCTGCCACAGATAATTCATCATCTTGTGACACATCTAAAAATGCAAAAGTTTCATTAATACAATTTGCAGGATTGCTATCATTATTACATGTTTCAATTAATTGAGAATTCATTAAGTTAATAATTTCACCATAAATAATTTGAAAGACACTAGGGATTGATTCACACTTTTCATAAACAGAATAATCTGATGAATTTAAAAAAGAATAATCTATACCATCCCAGCCATCAGGAGCGGTAACTTCAAGTAAATTATCACCATCTTTTTTTAAAAAATAATAATAACTTCCATCTATTTCACCCCACTTATAAGCTGACCAATCTTCTACCTTTGATGTTTTTGATACATTAAATCCAACATATGTCTCATCAATCCACATACTTGTATTATTTGAAATTATAAATACTTGATATTCTGCATCACAATCATCACTCCAAATACCTTGCATATCTTTTGGAAAATTATCTTCAAATATTAATTCTGCATTGAGGTGAAATGAAAATAATAAAAAAATACTAAAAATTAATTTTACTAAATTATTCTTCATAAGGCATAACTCTTATTACATCACCGTAAATAATTACAACTCTTTGCCCATTCGGAAGAGCATTATTATCTCCTTGTACAAAAGCCTTTTCTTGATCATTTTTACAATTAGAATTGTTATTACCACATTCATCAATATTCACTATGTATTGGAAGCCATCATGATTGCCAATTTTTGCTTGAATTACTGAGCCCATAGCGGCTCCTCCGATAGTTCCATATACTATCGCAATATCTTGACACTTAGTTCCTAATATTTCTTCTTCTCCACATATTTGAGAAGCTAAAAGACCTCCTATCATTGCTCCAGCAGTTGCTCCAATCCAATCACTTTCACCTTCAATTTTTACTGGAAGAGATGTTTTGATTGTTCCATATTCAATATTAGTTACTTTTTGTGCATCAGATTTTTTTACCTTATTTGGTGATGTGGTATTACAAGAAATTAGTGCAAAACTAATAATAAGGGGAATAAACAATAATTTTACTAATTTAATCATTAATTTATAGCTTATTATAGTTAAAAATTGTCTAAAATAAGCAATTAATTTTAATAAAATATATAAATTTTCTAATAACTTACTATTTAATTATTGATGAAAAGTTTATTTTTAATTCTTGGAAATCAATTATTCCCACATAAACACCTAAGAAATTATAAAGACTCAACAATTTTTATGTGCGAAAGTTTTGATCTTTGTACTTTTCAAAAACATCATAAATTAAAACTCATTCTTTTCCTTTCTTCAATGAGATCTTATGCTGATGTATTAAAAAAAAATAATTTTAAAGTAAATTATATTGATTTAAAAAAAGATTTTACAATATCTTATGAAAAAAAATTAGAAAATTTTATAAAAAAAAATAAATTTGAAGAATTAATTTCTTTTGAAATTGAAGATAAATTTTTTGAAAAAAAAATAAGCACCTTATGTAAAAAAAATAAGATTAAATTAACTTTTATACAATCACCTATGTTTTTAAATTCAAGAGATGAATTTAAAAATTATTTAAGCAAAACTAAAAAACCTTTTATGGCAAATTTTTATAAAATAGCCCGTGCAAAAATAGATATTTTGATGGAAAATAATAAGCCAAAAGGTGGAAAATGGAGTTTTGATGAAGATAACAGAAAAAAACTCCCTAAAGATATTAAAATACCAGAAATGATTACTGCAAAAGAAACAAAGCATACAAAAGTTTTAAAACAACAAATAGACACAATTTTTAAAAGTCACCCAGGCCGAGTTGATAATTTTTGGCTACCTACAACTTATAATGATGCTGTTAAATGGTTAGATTATTTTATTATTAAAAAATTTAATTTATTTGGTGATTTTGAAGATGCAGTTGATACTAACAATAATTTTTTATTCCATAGTGCACTAAGCCCAATGATTAATTTAGGTTTATTAACACCAGAACTTATAATTGAGAGAGTTAGAAAGGTTGAAAATAAAATTAAAATTAATTCTTATGAGGGTTATATTAGGCAAATTATTGGATGGAGAGAATTTATTAGGGGAATTTATCAAAATTATGATCAACAATTAGAAGAAAATAATTTCTTTCAACATAAAAATTCTCTTACTAAAAAATGGTATGACGGTACAACTGGATTAGATCCTTTAGATCACTCAATTAAAAATGCTCAAAAATATGGATACACACATCATATTGAGAGGCTAATGGTTTTATGTAACATTATGAACTTATGTGAAATTAAACCTAATGAAGTTTATAATTGGTTTATGGAAATGTTTGTAGATAGCTCTGATTGGGTAATGTCACCTAATGTTTATGGTATGGGACTGTTTAGTGATGGAGGTATCTTTAGCACCAAACCTTATATTTGTGGTTCAAGTTATTTTATGAAAATGATGAATTTTAAAAGAGGTGATTGGAATGATATTATGGATGGATTGTATTGGCGCTTTATTAATAAAAATAGAAAATTTTTTCAATCTAATCCACGTTTAAATATGATGGTTAATATCTATGATAAAATGAATACAGAGAGAAAAAATCATATAATAAAGAAAGCAAATCAGTTTATTCGTGATAATACCAATTAATGGATAAATTCGATGTTGTTGCAGCAATAATAATAAAAAACGGAAAATATTTTATTGCACAAAGAAATAGAAATAAACATATGGGATTAAGTTGGGAGTTTCCAGGTGGAAAAGTGGAAAAAGGAGAAACTTTTGACATAGCACTAAAAAGAGAAATAAAAGAAGAACTTAATATAGAAATAAATATTAAAAATAAATTAGGTGAAGAAAATTATCAGGATGATAAAATAAATGTGAAATTACATTATTTTATATGCTCTCATGCTAATGGTGAAATTATTTTGAATGAACACGAGAATTCTGCTTGGATTACAAAAAATGATTTTAAAAATTATAATTTTGCTGAAGGAGATAGTGATATTATAAACTTATTATAAGTTTAATTTTAAAATCGTTTAAATCCTTAATTTTTCTACTTTTTTTTTCAAAAATTTTATTTTCTTTTATTTTAATGATAAAGACCAACATCATTTATGAAAGTTGACAAAGATCAAATATCCGCATGGGGTGTGCATGCCTTCACTGGTTCTGGAGCTATACTTGGGTTTCTTGCCTTAGTATCAATATTAAATAATGATCAAGTGGGTAGTTTTTTATGGCTTGGAATGGCCTTACTTGTAGATGGAGTTGATGGAACTTTAGCCAGGAGGGTTGGTGTTGAGGAAAAAGCACCAAATCTAGATGGGATTATTTTAGATTCCATTATTGATTATCTAAATTACGTTATTAACCCAGCATTAATGATTTATTGGTTTCAGATGGTGCCATCTGGTTTTGAAATGATTATGCCTGCTCTTATATTTGGAGTTTCTTTGTACACTTTTATTAACGTTAATATGAAAACGGATGATTATTATTTCCAAGGCTTTCCTGCAGTCTGGAATGTTGTGGTTTTATATTTCTTTATATTAAATACGAATGAATGGATAAACTTAATTGTGATAATTATTCTATCAGTATTAACATTCGTTCCATGGAAGTTTGTTCATCCACTAAGAGTAAAATCATTTAGAAATTTAACGATTTTTTTTACTGTTGTTTGGGCAGCAACAACACTACGATTAGTGACAAAATCAGAAATAAACTTAATTATAAATGATACAATTGTTCTTTTAATATGGTTAATTTGTACGGGCTATTTTATTTATATTTGTTTTCTTAGATCGATAAAAGACTATTAAAACCATTAGTAATTCAATATTATTTTGTATATGCAAAAAATGCATATCAAATAAGTATGAAATTCATTTTTAAAAATAAATAAATTTTATTATTAAAATTTCATCGTTCATTTTGAATAATTCAAAACGGAAGTAAACGAAAGTTGAAGGAACGCATGCAAGTTATTAAATCGTTCAATCTGTATTAACAGATCGGAAGTAGGCTAAGGCTGAAGGAACGCGGATCTTATTATTAATTTCCATAGCTAAGCATGAATTATAACGGATAAGAAAGGTTTGTTATAACTATGGTTGAAAAGTTAGATAATAAAAAGATTATCTATTCAAATCTCAAGAGGTTTACTCCCTGATGTTTAATGAAATGTATCAATCTGAATCAGTTATAAGAAATCATTATAACAATATTAATGATTGGTTAGATCAAATGACTTCAAAAGTTATTCTTGAAAAGAATGCTGAAGCTGAAACTCATTTTAGAAATATTGGAATTACATTTTCTACAAATAACGAAACTGCAAGAGAAAGAATTATTCCGTTTGATTTAATTCCAAGAATATTTACCTATACTGAATGGTTAAGATTAGAAAGAGGAGTAATCCAAAGAGCTAAAGCACTTAATGCGTTTCTTGCTGATATTTATAATCAAGGTGAAATTATAAAAGCTAATATAATTCCTAAAGAAATTATTTACAAAAAAAAATCTTTTGAACCTTCAATGTTTGGTTTTTCTCCTCCTAGAGATATCTATAGTCCTATAATTGGTATTGATTTAGTAAGAACAGGTCCCAATGATTATTTTGTTTTAGAAGATAATTGTCGAACACCAAGTGGTGTTTCTTACATGCTAGAAAATAGAGAAATAATGATGCGAATGTTTCCTGATTTATTTCACAACAACAGAGTAACACCAATAGATGACTACCCAACAAGACTTTTGCAAACTTTGATGAGTTTAGCTCCTATTAAATGTGAAAATCCAGAACCAGTATGTGTGTTACTTACACCTGGTCCTTTAAATAGCGCTTATTACGAACATAGTTTTTTATCAGATCAAATGGGTATTGAAATGGTTGAATCAACAGATTTATTTGTTGAAGGAAAATATCTTTATATGAAAACAGTTGATGGTCCAAAAAGAGTAGATGTTGTTTACAGAAGAATAGATGACGATTTTTTAGATCCTCTATGTTTTAATCCTCAATCTGTAATTGGTATTCCAGGAATTATGGATGTTTATAGAACAGGTGGTGTCAATATCTGCTCAGCTCCTGGAGCAGGCATAGCTGATGACAAAGCAATTTATATTTATGTACCTGAGATGATCAAATTTTATTTAGGCGAACAACCAATCCTAGATAATGTTGAAACATGGAATTGCGAAAAGGAACAAGAATTAAAATATGTTTTAGATAATATAAATGAACTTGTCGTAAAAGAGGTTGATGGATCTGGAGGTTATGGGATGTTAATAGGTCCAAAATCTTCTAAATCCACTATAGATGAATTTAAAACAAAACTCTCAACAAATCCAAAAGGATATATAGCTCAACCTTTACTTGATCTTTCATTTTCACCAACACTAATCAAAAATCAAGTTGAGGCAAGAAGGGTAGATTTACGTCCATTTTGTTTAATTGGAGAGCAAGCTCAATTAAGTTCTGGTGGTTTAACTAGAGTTGCAATGAATGAAGGTTCATTTGTTGTAAATTCTAGCCAAGGAGGCGGTGTCAAAGACACATGGGTTTTGGCTGAATGAGGAATAAAAATGTTAAGTAGAACTGCTGAATATCTATATTGGATCAGTCGTTATATGGAAAGAGCTGAAACTACAGCCAGACTTTTGGATGTTGGTTATAGAATGTCTCTTTTTCCAAATCCAAGTGGTTATAATAATGAATGGGAATCAGTTTTATCTGCGGCTGGAGCAATTGAGGGATATAAAAATAAATATGATACAATTGAACAGAAAAATGTGGAAGATTATTTATTTTTTGATGAAAGCAATCCTTCATCTGTTTACAATTGTATTCTTAATGCACGAAATAACGCATTAGTAGTTAGAACTTCCTTTACCCCTGAGTCTTGGTTAGCAATTAACAAAACTTATCAAGAGATACTAAACTTAAAAGAAAAAAAATTTACAAAATCTGATTTACCTGACCTGACTGAGTGGACAATAGAACAAGTAAACTTATTTAGAGGATCATTAAGTTCTTTGCTTAGAAATGATGGTTATAATTTTCTTTTTCTTGGTTTATTTATTGAGAGGGCTGATAATTCTGCCAGATTATTAGATGTAAAGTATTTTGTTTTATTACCTAAGCCTCAATATGTAGGTGGTAATATAGATAATATGCAATGGAGTATATTGCTTCGCTCTTTATCTTCTTTTAGAGCTTTTAGATGGGCATACGATGGTAATATTACCGCAACTAAAATTGCTGACTTTTTAGTTTTAAATAATAATTGTCCTAGATCTTTAAGTTTTTGTATTCAGAATATTGTTAAACATTTAACTAACCTAACATGCAGTCCAGAAAAAGTTGGAAGAATTTATAATAATTTAAAAGATCTAAATACTAAAATTCAAGAAGAAAAAATAGAAACTATTGTTGAATATGGACTTCATCAATTTGTAACACAATTTATTAGAAAAATATCTAGTGTTGATAACGAAATACATAAGGAGTTTTTTAATTAATATGGAACTAATAATCGAACACACAACTAAGTATGAATATAAAAATCCAGTTGCGGGATTAATTCAAACCACTAAACTGCATCCTTCTGAATATAATGGTCTTAAAATTTTAGAGTGGAATGTCCATAACGACTCAGCCAAAAAATCAAAAATTTATCAAGATGGTGAAGCTAATAATATTCAAAGTTTTACAAATACAAACAAGGTGAAAAAAATACAATTTACAGTTCTTGGAAAAGTTGAAACATTTGATACAAAAGGAATTTACCAGAGTGCTTCTGATAAAATAGATCCATTAGTTTACTTAAGAGAATCAAATTTAACAAAAGCAAATGTGGATATAAAAAATTTAGCTATTGAAGCTAAAAATGGTTTTAATGAAAATGAAAATCTAGAAACATCTCACAATCTGATGAATCTAGTAGCTGAAAAGATTGAATACAAACCTTTAACAACAAATAATCAAACAACAGCCATTGAAGCATTTAATCAGAAAAAGGGAGTCTGTCAGGATCAAGCACATATTATGATTGCCGCAGCAAAAACTTTAGGAATACCTGCTAGATACGTAAATGGTTATATGCATAACAATTCCCATTCTTCAGAATTTCAATCTACACATGCGTGGGCAGAATTCTATATAAATGACTTAGGTTGGGTGGGATTTGATCCTACAAATAAGTGCAGTCCAGATGAAAGATACGTCCGTGTTTCTTGTGGACTTGATGCAAGTTATGCATCACCTATTAAGGGTGTTTTTATGGAAATATTAATAATGATGCTGTGATAGAAAACTTAGATATTCATGTACAAACATTGGAAAATAATTCTCAACAATAATTTGTTTGAAAAATTTTTCTTAACTTACTAGTATTATTTTTAAAAAGGAGGAAATATGTTTCAAAATAAAAAACAACTTCAGTATTTATGGATTTTTAAACCTGAACTTAATGATATTGCAAAAAGAATTGCAGAAGATCATACAAAATGGATGAAGGAAACACATACAAAGGAAGGTGATAAAGCACTTCTAATGTTAAATTGGTCTATAGGCCCTGAATTTAAAGATGGAAATAAAACAGGCAATATGTCTCTGATCCTAACAGAGGTTTATGAAAACCAAGCAGGAATAGATAATCATTTTGAGCAAGCAAAAAATAATGGAGCAACTTTTAGAGATGATTTTAGTGATTTTGAAAGTAAATGTGAGAATTTAGTAAAAATTAATATTTCAGATATTATCCATTCAATGTGGTAAATATTATTTTTAATATCTAATTATTTTTAAATAGATTTTAATAATCTTATTGTAATATTCAAACTACATATCTAAGTTAAATATCATATTTATTTGAATTTATATTTATTATGGAAATTGAAAAGATTTTTAAAAATTTAATTTTAGCCGACTTCATTGTCATTATTTTAATGGTTATATCTTCTATGTATCAACCATCAGAAATTTCCAATCTTTATGAAGATTTAAATGATGGACTATTATCTAATTTTGAAAATTTTACCCGAATAGTATCGATTAGTTTATTTTTTTTATATCTATTAACTTTAAATCTACTTTATCGATTTATCTTTTATGGAAAATCACTGTATTTATTTTTAGTAGTAGCTGGCATAGTTCTAAATTATTTTAGTGGTTCTGTTATTTATACTGCTTTTAGTGGCATGCTTGATCAAATTGGTGGATTGATTAGTGGAGCAATTTTAATTCTTTTATATTTTTCACCAATTAAAGATAATTTTAGGTAAAAAATAACTTAGTTTTCTGCAATCAAATCAATATTTATGTATTTTTTATTAAAATTTAGTTAATATATATAAATAGGTACGGTCGAAACCCTTGTAAAAAAAAGACCATAAATTTTATTATGGTAAGGTCATTAGCTAAATTTATAATCGGTTTATTAAGCTTATGGGCGGTAGCATTTATAATTGCAGAGATTATGGGTGTAACTATCTATTTTCCTTTCACTATAGTTGAAAAACAAGAAATACCATACCATAGAATTACTTCAATCAGATTAGCTGTCTTTCTTACTTTTGCTTACTTTGGATTTAGATATCTTTTCCTTCAATCAGATAAACTTTATCCTATTCAGTTTTTAGAAATTTATATTAAATCATTAACAATTTGTTGTTTTTTTGTTTTTTATACTAGTCAAGTTGAATTTAGAGAATACTATTTTGTTTTTTTCTTGTTTATAGTTTCATTAATCTTACATTTTGCATCAAGAAAAAAAATAAGAAGTTATTTTAATTAAAACAAGCGGCTATTACACCGCTTGCAATTTTATATTAATAAGCCTCAAACATCGTTCGAAGAATAATTAAAATTAATCCAACTAATGGAAACATAACTCCTCTAATATTAGGAGTAATGCCGTAGTTATTTACAAGATTAAAATATCTAACAACAGAGCTAATTAAAGCTATTGCCATAAGCATAAACAAAAATGAATACCAGAATTTATATTGTACTACATTTTCTTCATAGGTGTTCCCAGTAACATCAAATGTTAACAATATAGACATTAATAACATTGTTAAAAAAACTGCACCTAAAGGACCTCTAAATACCAATTTTGGTTCCTCATTGGAAAAGCCTAATTCATTAAAAAATTTGTCATTAAAATAAAACTGATAAATAATAAATAAGTTAAAAAGCATGAATAAAACATGGAATGTAAACGCCATTGTGCCTCCAGCTTCTAGAATATATTCAGCCATAAAGTCTCCTTCATAGAAATAATTATCAAATTATTAATGATTCTTCATAAAAAAATTATTAAAGTAATTTAATATGAAAAATATATTAGTTACAGGTGGTTCGGGTAAAGCAGGAAGGGCAACAATAAATTTACTATTAAAAAATAACTATAATGTGTTTAATGTAGATTTAGCCAATCATTTAGAATTGGATGTCCCTTTTTCTAAAGTTAATTTAGAAAATTTTGGTGATGCAATGGAGTCTGTATCTGAAATAGATGACCGTATTAATGGAATTGATGCAATTATTCATCAAGCAGCTATTCCAGCTCCAGGTTTAGAAACCAATCATAAAACTTTTAGAATGAATACTCTGAGTACTTACAATATTTTTCAGGCAGCTAAAGTTTTAAAAATTAATAATATTGTATGGGCTTCAAGTGAAACTGTTCTTGGTTTACCTTTTGACACATATCCACCATATGTCCCAGTTGATGAAGAATATTATCCTCGTCCAGAATCTAGCTATTCCTTATCAAAAGTAATGGGTGAAGAAATGGCTAGACAATATTGTAGGAGAAATCCTGAAATGAAAATATTTGGACTTCGCTACTCAAATATAATGGAAGAACATGATTACAAACAATTTCAATCATTTCAAAAAGATCCATTTTTAAGAAAATGGAATTTTTGGGGATATATTGATGCAAGAGATGTAGCTCAAGCTTGTCTACTAGCAATGGAAAGTAAATTAAAAGGTGCTGAGAATTTTATTATAGCTGCAGATGATACTGTTATGGAAGAAGATAATAAATCTCTTCTCGATAAAGTATTTCCAAATATTCAAATTAAAGGTGAAATTGGAAAAAATAAAACATTATTAAGTAATGAGAAAGCAAAAAAAATTTTAGGATTTAAACCAGAATATTCTTGGAAAAATATTAATTAAATTTCCAAACTCATTAAACCATTTTTATCAAAACTTATTGGAAATGGATTTGATATTTCTCCAATAAAATTACCATTATGATCATCATGCAAAAAAGCCATAAAGAAAAATTTATTATCTTTTTCAATAACTCTACCTGCATAAAGTTCTATTTCAGAACTTGTTGTTAAGTAGGGCCCTGGTGCCAAATCCCATGGACCTTCAAAATTATCTGCAATTAAATAATGTGTTCCTCTCCTTTTTGGGCCATTGTAGTTTTCTCTAAATTTATTGGACCAATCTTCAGGATGGTTACAAAATAAACAATACCATTTATTTTTAATTTTAAATATTTGAGGAACTTCTAACTGACTAAATAATCCTCCAAATAAAGGTTGAATAGATTTCCATTCAAAAAGGTCATGTGATTCAGCCATTCCAATTACACCACACTGATAAGGATCATTGTGGATTGATGCTCTAGCTGTGTAAGCCATAATAAATTTATTTTCATGAGGATGTTTCATTACCCATGGATCACGCATAGCACGATCTTGCCAATAATTATCACTCTCTAACTCTTGGTAAATATTTTTATCTAAATCTAGAGCTAATCCACTTCCATATCTATTAAAAGAATAGGGTGTGTCACCTATTGCATGACCAATTCTTTGTTTACGGCCATTTTCCTTTTTATTTCTTCCTGTATAAAAGTAGTGCCATTTATTTTTATTTTTAATAATTGATCCTGTCCAAGTTGTATAATCATCAAAATTTTCATTTTTTGAAGGAGTAAAAACTGTACCATGATATTCCCAATTAATTAAATCTTTTGAGGTAGCTAATCCATGAGTAACATTATTATGTCTTAGATCAGGATCTTTTAAAGATTTATCAGCTTGAAGAAAATAACAATACCAAATGTCATTATCATTACTTATCCAAAAATCCCAAAGCCATTTTTCTTTAAGTTTTATCAATTTAATTAAAAGAGATTTCTGCTAAAGAAGCAGTATCTTCCAAGAATAAATATAATTTATTATTGTAATAAATCATATCCCTGATTCTTTCACCGATATCTAATTTTTTTACAATATTAAAATTATTCTCTTTGTTATTATTATAGTATTCAAAAAAATATAAAGAATGGGCTTTTAAAGAAGCTACAACATATTGATTCTCATTATCTAAACCAATAATTTGTGAAATTCCTATTGATGGATTGAAATATTTTAAAGGTTCTATAAATCCATATTCAGAATGTGATTTATGTAGTGGATATTTTTCATATTTATTTTTATTTTCAGGAGCATTTTTACCTCCATAATGTTCTCCATAAGATGAAATGGCCCAACCAAAATTTTGTATAGTATTATTATTAAGTTTGATAACATTAATTTCATCTCCACCTTGAGGTCCATGTTCTGCTTCTAAAAGAAAATTTTCTTCTTCATTATAAAAAAGACCTTGAGGATTTCTATGACCCATACTTATAACTTCATAATTTTTATTTTTCTTATTAAATCTGATGACTTTCCCGAAGATGCTATTTTCCATTTGTGATCTATATCGACTTCTAAAATCACCTATGGAAAATAAAACTGTTTCATTATTTAAATTAATTATTCTTCCACCTGATTGATGTGCATTATACTCATCATCAATATTATCATATTCATTCACACATTCTTCAGATGTAAACAAAGTAGTAAAATGTATATAAACATAATTCATTTTTCCAGAAAGCAAGCTAGTATTCCAACAATTTTCTTTAACTTCTTTTGTATAGGAGACATAAATATCTCCATTAAAGATTTCTATATCTTTTATTGAGTACCAACCTCCTTTTAACCATGAGTATTTAGGATCATCGAAGTGTCTTGATTTTTTAAATTGCTCAATATCAATAAAATTATTAAGATTATTCTGTATCTGTTTAAGAGATATTCCAAATTTTGGTTTATTTAATGGTTTTTTTGAGTACCCAATAACACCACTAGAAGAAACCAGAATTAGATTATCATCATGGATATCTAAATAACCACTTCCAGGAGTCGTATTAGTTATTCCATAAAGTAAAGTATCACCAATAGGAGTGTAAAATTTGACACTTATATTATCATCATAGATATTGAAGCGTCCATCATAACCATAATTTAAATCTTTTCCTTGCTCTTTAAACATCATATCGAATTCAGAGGGATCAATTGTCTTAAAAATTTGATTAAAAGTTATTTGATTTTGTTCTAATTTTTTCAAATTATTATTAAGATTTTCATTCAAGTTATTAAATGCATTGACAAATATTTCTTTATCTCCACTAATTAATATTTTTTGTTTATCTAATTCCTTTATTTTTTCTTCTAGATCATTAATATTTGTTTCATCAACTTGAAGGGTAGCTTCTAAGTTCTGTTTGTTTATATTCTCATATTGTTCAATCTTCTTTTCTAAATTTCCAATGTTTTTAAATGGGACTAAATATTGATAAGCAAATTCTCTAGATTCTTTTCCTAGATTATTTGTAATAAAAGAAAAATCTAATAACAAATTTATTGAAAGAGCTAAAATTAAAATAATAACAGATATTTTTTTTAAATTTACCAATTTAATTAATATATACTTCTGCAATAGATGCTGTATCTTCTAAATATAAATATAATTTCTCATTGTAATATATCATATCTCTAATTCTTTCACCAACGTGAACTCTTTCAATTTTTATATTTTCAGCATTACCGTTACTTACTTTATTTGGAGTATTTATCCTTTTGTCATTGTAATCATATTCAAAAAAATAAAGAGACTCGTCTTTCATTGAAGCTACAACGTAGCTATTATCTTTATCTAAGCCAACTATTTGAGAAATACCAATAGATGGATTAAAATAAATAACAGGTTCAATAAAATTATATTCAGAGTGAGATTTATGAAGTGGATACTTTAAATATTTTTTTTTGTTAAAGGAGGCCTTTTTCCCACCATAATGTTCACCGTATGAAGAAATAGCCCATCCATAATTAGGTATTTCATCATAATTCAATTCAATTAAATTAATTTCATCACCACCTTCAGGACCGTGTTCAGCTTCTAGTAAGAAATTATTATTTTTATTATAATATAAACCTTGAGGGTTTCTATGTCCCATGCTTACAACTTTGTAATCCTTGGTATTTTTATTAATTTCAATTATTTTACTAAATATACTATCTTCTTTTTGAGCTCTAAATCTACTTCTAAAATCACCAGTAGAAAAAAGTAGTTTTTGATCATCAACATTAAATATTCTTCCTCCTGATTGATGAGCATTAAATTCACCATCAATGTTATCATAAAAATGAACACATTCATCGGATGTAAAAAGATTATCAAATATAATAAGTTTATAATTTATT
>CACNCX010000009.1 GCA_902619045.1 uncultured Alphaproteobacteria bacterium
GAAAGTTTATATAATTTACATTAAATTTATATAGCAAATCTATATCTTCGAGAGGTACATTTAGGTTTCTTGAAATAGAATTTAATGTATTCTCAAGGATAGCCTTTCTTACTAAGTCTATTTTAATATTATCTAAGATTTCATCCTTATTTAGTTCGAAATCAAATTTTCTTTTATTCTGTTTATTTGCTTCTTTAATATTTTCAAATACTTGAATTTCTTCAAGATTTAATTTTAAATTCGATTTTATATAATATTCATAAAATAAATTTGAAGAAATGAAATCGTTAATTATAAAATCTTTAGATAAACCATTATTATTTCCTACAAATTCTAAGTATTGTTTTCTTTTCTGATAATCTAGTGTTGTAAATGCTTTATTATTAATTTTAAAAATTATTTTATTCTCTGAACTCAATAATATTTGGGAATAAAAAGAAACTATAATTAAAAATAAAGAAAATTTTAGATAATTAAAACTAATTTGCTTCAAATTTATCATTTTCTATACTAAAACTTTCCCATTCAATATCTTGTTTGTCATTTTCTGAAACTGCTAAATTTGTTGATTTATAGCTACCTATATTTTTAAACGAAAACATCAACGTTAATATATCTTGTGGTTTTAAATTATCTTCTTCATAAGATTTTCTATTAAAATCTAAATTTATACCAAAGCATTCGTCAAAATAACTGTAGCCAATACTATACTCTTTATTAATTTCTTTTTTGAGATCATAAAGACCTTTTATTTGTATTTTTGAAAATTTAGAAAATTTCTTACTTAAAAATGAATAATTAATTGTTTCTGTGTCATTACTAATTATGTCATTGATCTTTGAATTCTGATCTAAATATGAAAATCCCAATTCTCCTAATTTTGTTTTAGACTTAATATCTATATTTTGTTGCTTTAAGTATTCATCATTTAAATCGTATCTAAAACTGTAGGATAATTCGTTATCTTTCAAATATTCGATGTAACCTAATAAATCACTTAAATTATCATCATTTCCTTGCTCTTTATGAAAATTACTGTTGTTTGTAAACTCATATGATTGTGCAAGTGATGATTTAAAATTATTTGTGTATGCATTAATACTGTAAGTTATTCTTTTAGAATTATCTAATTTATCACTTCCACTGTATCTATTTAATCTATAATTATTTTCTATTGAAAATTCATTTATTGTTGAATCTTCATTAGATAATTTATTACTATTTGAAATTCCAGGTGCTAAAACTAAATTAATTTTTGGATTAAAAGTTAGTTCCGGATTAAATTTTTTAATTTTGAAAGGTGTCTCTGAAGAAATTCCAAAAATTGGGAAAAATCTATAATAAGAACCAGTTATAAAGTTGCTACCTTCAGTTAGTTTTTTTTCAGTTTTAAAACCCTGATTATAAATTTCAGCATTAAGTGAAATCTTAGAATTATAATTAATAAATTGTCTTTCAATTTCATATTTGTGAGAAATTTTTTGTTGGTTTTTAGCATGAGTCAAATTACCTTTTTCCCTAAATATGTTATAAAATTCAAATACAGAATTTGAAATATTCCCATTTTTATTAAAATATCCTGTATGATATTTCAATTTTGGAAATACAGTAGGTGTAGTTTTATTATCTTCATTTTCTTGATTTGTTTGGTAAAATTTTAATTCTATATCTAAATAATCATCAATTTTTTGTAAATTAAAGCCTTCAATCTTGAAATTAGTTTTAAGTGAAGTTGAATAACTTAAATCATCATTTGGTTTGGTAATTTGAATATAATTTTTTGATGTTTGTAATGCTGAATCAATACTAATTTTATAATTTTTATTAATATTTTTATTGTATTCTGTTATTAAACTTGCATCAGTGAACCATTCATTATTATTTTGTTTTTCAAAGTTTGAGTCAAATGTTAGGTTATATTTTAAATTACCACCTGATAAAATTTGATTATAATCAAAAATAAATCTTTGAGAAGCATCTACCCCTCCACCATAATTAATTATAGGTGTAAACAAAAGTTCTTTGTCTAACGAAATATTAAAATAATAAGGAAAAGAAGTTGATTGAGAGGTTTTCGTATCAAAAAAATTAAAAGATATAGTTGGTGATAAAAAGCCAGATTTCCTCTCCTTTCTTAGAGGTGATGGTGTAACAATATACGGAATATAAAATACTGGCGTATTTATAACTCTCATTTTTGAGTGTTTTTGATAAAGGAAGAGATTTTTATTATCATGTAATATTTTTTCTCCTTCTAATTGCCAAGTGGGGCAAATAAAATTCGCAATTTTTATTCTTGATACACATGGCGAATAAACTCCTTTTGTTATAATGTCTACGTCGCCATCTCTTTTAATTTTTTTACCAATTATTCTGGAGCCATCATTTAATCTAATTTTAGGATTTTCAAATTCAGCAAAATTTAGATTTTTTTTAAAAAAACCATTTTCACCTTGAAAAAAATTATTATTTTCGTCTTTGAAATTAAATTTAGTAGGTAATATTATTATATCATCTTTTTGATTATAGATAATCAAATCAGAATAAATAAATTTATTCATTTGAAGTATTTTAGCGTTACCCTTAGCTATAATATTTTCATCCTCATCGTAAGAAATTGAGTCAGCATAAATTAATATTTCTTTTGCATTATTATAATTTGGAATAATTAAAATAATTAATATCAAAAAAAATATTTTTAAAAGATTAATAATATTATTCATTTTCAATTTTTATTACTTGATACAAACCAATAAAAAATGGAATTAAAAAAATAACCAAATAAGATACATAAATATTTATTGACAAGCTTATTGTTAATTTTGATATTATTTCTTTCAAAAGAAAAATAAAAAACCCAATTGAAATAGCAATAAATAAAACTTTAAAAAAATTTTCATTTCTTTGAAATTTACTTGTAAAACCAATAATTACAAATGCTAAAACAACTATAAAAATAGGTTTTAGTACCTCTGAAAGATAATATAATCCAATTTCTTTAGAATATAAATTAAATTTATTAAGTGTTTGAGTATGTTTTATATAATTGTAAAAAGGTATCAATTTATAGTCAGAAATAGAGTTTAAAATATTTTCTTTATTAAAATTTATTTTCAATTGTAAATTTTCTAAATTATTAAAATTTTCATCTAGAAAGTTATAGTATTTAACGCTATTTAAAAAAAAAATATTTTCTTTGAATTCCCCATTTTCTGCTAATATAAATGTGTTTGATTGATCATTAATTAATAAAATTTTGATATTTCTTGCAGTCATATCTTGAAGATCTATATTTTTAATATTTATAAAACTAAAATTTTGATTATCTATTTTATTTTTTATCCACATTTCATTATTAGATATTTTTATTGAATGTAAATTTACATCTCTTTTATCAATTTTATCATCATATTTACTAGCCATCATTGAAGAAACTGGGTTTACTATAATTAAAAATATTAAACCTGTTATAAAAACTGAAACAGCAATAGGCAAAAATATATCAAAAATTGAGTAACCTAAATTTCTCATAGATATGAGTTCATTATTATTAATCAGATTTCGAATAAGAAAAGAAATACTTATAATTGTAACAAAAGGAATAATTTCATTTAATATTGAAGGATATTTTAAAAAAGATAGATAAAGATAATTTAATAAATTTTTGTTTTCTTCTGGTATTACCCTTGATAATTCTAATAGATTAATAAAAAATATAAATAATGATATTATTATAAAATTAAAAATCAAATATTTATTTGTTAAAAAAAATAAATATATATTAATTCTGTTCATATCTTATTTTTACCCAAGTTAATATAATAATTAAAAAAAATATTATAGATGTGGTGATTAAATAATTAATCAAAGCCACATCTGAATTTTTATGTATCTGATTTATTATCAAAATAGTTATACATAAAAATGCAAAATAAATATTATTATTAAATTTAAAGTTTATTTTTTTAAGATTATTTTTATAAAAGAAAAAGATTACAAATATAATTAAAAAGATATCAATTATTTTAAATACAATATTTAAGTTATTTCCATTCTTTAAATCATCAAATATAGTAAATGTATTTTGATCTACTATATCCCCTTTTGTAATATTTTTTTTATCAATTTTTAGTACATAATTTAGAAATTCTAATTTTTCTATTTGATTTTCTTTATCAACACTTATTTTAAAACCGTCTGACAATTGAAATCTGTATTGATTATTTTCATTAAAAATATTACCCTTTTTTGCGTAAACTACATTTTCTTTTGTATCACTGAAACTTATAAATATATCCCTATATTCACTATTATTTTTTTTAAAATCCAATATAGTTGTATTATTTAAATTTAAAAAATTAGAAAACATCATATTATCAAAATCTAATGTACTTCTTAATTCATTTTCATGAATTTTATATTGTTTGTAAATTATCGGAGCAAAATAAAAACTTAGAAGTACGAAAAAAAAAATCATTATAAAGCTAAAAAAAAATAATGTATTTCTAAATGGTTTCAGGCCATCTCCTAATGAAAGTATTGCAATTAATTCATTATCTTTATTTAACTTAACAAAACACAGAAGAAGTCCAAATATTAATATAAATGGAGCAATGACACTAATTATATTTGGTATTAAATAAAATGATAGTAATATTATATCCAAAAATTCAATATGCATAAAATTTGTAATTGTGAAAAGTCTTGTTATTTGTAATAACCAAGCAACTGATAAGAATATAAATAAAATAAGAAAAAAATACCTAGAAATTTGAAGGAATAAATAAGTATTAATTTTTCCAAAAATCATTTTATAAATAAATCATAATATCCATATTTTTCATATTAACAATTATATTTATTTATTATGTAATTATCTAATTTTATTAATTTTATTCTATTTTCATCAAAATATAGACAAATTCAAATTACTTTATTAGATGTCCCAATACTTATTAATTTATAGGAGTATATATGAATAGAACCTTTTCGATTATAAAACCAGACGCAACAAAAAGAAATATCACTGGAGCAATAAATAAACTTATAGAAGATAGTAATTTGAAAATCGTAGCTCAAAAAAGAATACAATTATCAAGAGATAAAGCTGAGGGATTTTATTCTGTTCATAAAGATAAACCATTTTTTAATGATCTTATTGAATATATGACATCAGGCGCAGTAATCATCCAAGTATTAAAAGGAGATAATGCTGTAGATCAATATAGAAAAATAATGGGTGCCACAAACCCAGATAATGCTGAAGCTGGAACTATTAGAAAAGAATTTGCATTAAATATACAAGAAAATTCTGTTCATGGTTCTGATTCTGAAAAAAATGCAGAGATTGAAATAAAATATTTTTTTGATGAAAGTGATATTATAGATTAATTAAAATAGAGAAAAAATAATTATTAAAATAAAGGCTACAAATATTATTGTATAAATAGTAAGTTTATTAAAAGTTTTCCATGTCTTTGCCTTATCTCTAGCTATATTATCTTTATTATAATCCATCATATATATAATAATAAATATCTAACTAATTTCAATATAAGAATGAGAATACTTATAATAATTTTGACTATCCTACTATCTACTAAATATGTTTCGTCTAACACTTTATTTGATACATCAGTCTATGATGTTAATTTTGTCTCTAATTATATTGAGAATACTAAAATTATAAAAATAGATGAAATAAAAAAAAACAGCTTATTAACTATCTTAAAAAAAACATTATACCATGAAAAATATGAAGAATTACTTCCCATTTTATCAAAAGATTTAATAAATAGTTTTATAAAAAATGTAACAATCAATGATGAGAAAATTATTGGTAATAAATATTTCTCTAAAATAAAAATCAATTTCGATAAAAAAAAAATAATTGAATTTTATCGCGAAAAAAAAATTTCTTATGTAGAATACTATCCTGAAAAGTTTTTATTAATTATATACGATGAAAATGAATTAAGTGAAAATCTTTTTACCAAAAAAAATAATTTTTATTCCTATTATAAGAAAAATATCAAAGCAAACGGTTTATATAAAATTCCAAATTTAGATATTAATGACCGTTACATATTAAAGAAAGAACATATTAAGAATAAAGATTATAACAAAATTTTGGAATTTTCTAAAAAATATGACTTAGACGAAATTATTGTTGTAATAGCAAAATCATCTAATAACATAACTGATTTTGAATTTACTTTATTTTCTAAAGAGGAAAAAATAGAAAAAGAATTTTCACTAAAAAAAAATGATTATCAAATTTTTTTTAAAATTTTAAAATTTGAGTCTTTAAATAATTGGAAAATTGCTAATGGAATTCAAAATAGTACTGTTAATAAGATTAATTGTAAAATTAATTATTATAATAATCAGGAATTAAAAGAAATAAGAAATAATTTAAAAAAAATTTCTCTTATTCAAAGCTTAAATATAAAATCATTATCATTTAAAAGTATTGAATATGATATTAATTACTATGGCAACTTAAATATATTAACTAAAATTTTTAAAATGAATAATTTAGATATAAATAACTCCACAAATCTATGTGTAATTCGACTAAAGTGAATAAACAAAAAATAATAAGCTACACATTTAAAGACAATATTAGCGAACTAAACTTCTTTGTTAATAAAACTAATTTCCACGCCTTTAATAGTTTAATAAATCAAGAGTCAACATTTTCATTTCTATATGGTCCAAAAAAATCAGGTAAATCATTTCTTGCTCATATTTGGAAAAATAAATATAATGCAAATACCCTTTCAAATAATTTTGAAGATTTAATAAGGAAAAAAAATGATATTCTAATAGATGATTTTCATTCTTTTGATCAAGAAATCATATTTCATTTAGTTAACTATTGTATTCTAAATAATTTAAAAATTTTAATCACGTCACCTTATAAAATTAATGATATTAATTTTAAATTTAATGATTTACCTTCTCGATTAAAAACATTTTCTATATTAGAAATAAATAACCCTGATGACGAAATGCTTCTTACTTATTTAACTAAATTATTAGTAGATAAACAATTTATAGTTAATAGTAATGATATTTTTGAGTATATTTTAAGAAGAGTTGATAGAACTTATGATGGCATATATGATATTGTTAGTAAACTTGATGTTCTTTCACTTGAGAAAAAAAGACAATTAACAATACCATTAATAAAAGAAATACTGTAGATGGCTTCAGAATGAATAGATATCGCTCACATTTGTGTTCAGACTTAACAATTAACAATTTAGGTGAAAAAGTTACCTTGTCTGGTTGGGCAGATACAATAAGAGATCATGGTAATTTATTATTTATTGATTTGAGAGATAATTATGGAATTACACAGTGTGTTATCGATGGAACTCACTCTTTATTTGAAGAGATAAGCAAATTAAGTAATGAAAGTGTTTTAACAATTAACGGAGAGGTTGTTAAAAGATCTGATGAGACAATTAACAAAAATCTTCAAACAGGTGAAATTGAAATAAAGATTCAAGATTACAAAATTTTGTCTAAATCTGAAATTCTTCCCTTACCTGTTAATTCTGATATCGAATATGGAGAAGAAATAAGATTAAAATATAGATTTTTAGATTTAAGAAGAAATAAACTACACAAAAACATTACATTAAGAAGCAAAATAATATCAGACATTAGAAAGAAAATGATAGATAGAAACTTTGTTGAATTTCAAACTCCCATCCTTACTTCATCATCTCCTGAAGGAGCAAGAGATTATTTAGTCCCATCTAGAATACATCAGGGCAAATTTTATGCTCTTCCTCAAGCACCTCAGCAATTTAAACAATTATTAATGATTGCTGGTTTTGATAAATATTTTCAAATTGCACCATGTTTTAGAGATGAAGATAGTAGAGCAGATCGTTCTCCAGGTGAATTCTATCAACTAGACTTTGAGATGAGTTTTGTAACTCAAGAGGATGTGTTTGACGCTATTGAACCAGTTTTATTTGAAATATTTGATGAAAATAAGAAAAATAATGAAATAAAGGTAAGTCCGTATCCATTTAGGAGAATACCTTACAAAGAGTCCATGGAAATGTATGGTTCTGATAAGCCTGATTTACGAAATCCACTTATTATAGATGATTATACTAATGTATTTAAAGGTTCAAATTTTAAAATATTTAGTAGTCAAATAGAAAAAGGATCAGTTGTTAAGGGAATAATTGTTAAGAATACTGGTGATCAACCTAGAAGTTTCTTTGATAAATTAAACAATTGGGCAAGAGAAGAGGGTGCAGCTGGATTAGGCTATATTTCATTATCAGAAAATAGCTTCAAAGGTCCTATTGCAAAGAATTTAAATGAAGAACAGTTATTATTACTAAAACTTGAAGAAAATGACTCAATTTTTTTCATTTGTGATAAATTAAAAGAAGCTCAGTTATTTTCCGGTAAAGTAAGAGAAAAAATTTGTAATGATTTAAATTTACTTAATAAAAATTCATTTGAATTTTGTTGGATAGTTGATTTTCCAATGTATGAAATTGATGAAAAAACTAACAAAATACAATTTAGTCATAATCCATTTTCAATGCCTCAAGGAGAGATGGAAGCTTTAGAAAAAAAAGATCCTCTTGATATAAAAGCATATCAATACGATATCGTATGTAACGGTGTAGAATTATCTTCTGGAGCAATTAGAAATCATAAACCAGAAATTATGTATAAAGCCTTTGATATAGCAGGATATTCTAAAGAAGATTTAGAGGAAAAATTTTCAGGAATGCTTAATGCTCTCAAGTTTGGAGCACCCCCTCACGGAGGTAGTGCACCAGGTATTGATAGGATTGTTATGTTACTTGCTGATGAGCCAAACATTAGAGAAGTAATAGCATTTCCAATGAATCAACAAGCTATGGATTTAATGATGGATGCCCCTGCAAGTATTGATAAAGAAAGATTAGAAGAATTAGGTATTAAATTAATAGATAAAGATTAATCCTGTTCCAAAAATTGCAATAATTGTTCCCAACCATGCCCCATAAGAGGGCATTTTTTTTGTTAATATCCAAAGAAGAAATAATATCATTATTGGGCTTGTGGAAGATAAAGTTGCAACAATACCTGCATCAGCTTTTTGTAATGCGATTAAAAGTAAACTCATACCTAAGGCCATTCCTAAAAAGCCACTAAGAATTGATTGGTAAATAATTTTTGCTGTAAGATTAACTTTTGTATTAAAAACTTCATAATTTAAAAAAAATGTAAAAGATAAAAAAATACATGAAATAGTAGTTCTAATTGCTGCTGAAGCTATTGGATCTGCTCCATCTGATAATATAGGTTTCATCATAACCAATCCAATTGCTTGGCACAAAGCGGCTCCAATGGATAAAATAATTCCTATATAAAGTGAACCTTCTACTTTTTCCCATCTATGCTCAGATCCCTTTTTATCTCCATAGGAAATTGCAAAAACAACACCAAAAAAAACAACAAAACATCCAATAATACTAATAGTTGAAGCAAGTTCATTTAGAAAAAAAATATTAATTACTACAGTAAAAGGTGCAGCTAATGAAAATAAAATATTATTTCTTCTTGGTCCAATTTTTTGCAAAGCAATAAACAATAAAGTATCACCTAAAAATATCCCTACAATTCCTGAAATAATAATAATAGTTAAGTAATCAACTCCAATCGTATTCCAAGTATTTATATAAAATGTGTAAGTAATTAACATTATTGATACAAAAAATAATCTAAGACGATTAAAGGCCAAACCCCCAATAGTTCTTGTAACATCTGCTGATACTAAAGATGCCACTGCCCAACAAAGTGCAGCAGCCATTGCAATAAAGTAATAATAGATCATATTATTTATTAAAATAAACTTAAAATAAATTTAATAGGTACTGATAAATACTCACCTAAGAGATGTTCTTGTAGTGCAAATCTTTTAATTAATCCTGTAGCTCTTAATATTGCATATATTACTAAAGCCCATAAATAAATTCCAAAAATAAAATTTATGTATGATATTATTTTTTTAAATTTGTTATAATAATTCATATGAAACCTAAATATTGGAATAAAGGTAAGATTTATCTATCAAATAAAGATAAAGTTTTGAAGAAATTAATTCAAACTTATAGGAATGAATATTTAAATCTAAATTCTAATTATTTTCATTCATTAATTAATTCAATAATTGGTCAACAAATATCTGTATCTGCAGCTGATTCGATGAAAACTAAATTTTTTAAACTTAAAAGAAACATAACACCACAAACTGTATCTAAATTAAGTACTATAGATTTACGAAAATGCGGTCTATCAAGACAAAAGATTTTGTATATTAGAAACATTTCTAATTTTTTTTTACAAAACAAGAAATTCATAAAAAATATAAATAAATCTTCTGAAGAAGAAATTTATAATAATTTAATTGAAATAAAAGGAGTAGGGAATTGGACTATTCATATGTTTTTAATGTTTAGTTATGGAAGTTCAAATATTTTTCCAACAGGTGATTTAGGGTTTTTAAAAGCTATTTCAAAACTTTATAAGGTTCAACTTCCTATAAGTGAAAGAAAACTTAAGTTGCTTTATAAAAAATGGAGTCCATATAGTTCACAAGCCACATGGTATTTATGGAGATCATTAGACCCCATTCCAGTTAATTATTGATATTTGCTCCTTGCTCTATCCAAACTTTTAATATCTCTCTTTCATTTTTTGTAATCCCAGTAAGATTATTCGGAGGCATAATTTCAGCATCAATAGCCTGAGCTTTGATTAATTTTATATTGTTTACAATATCTTGAGCCGTGTCATACACAACTCCTTTTGGTGCCGCTTCAATACCTTCAAAAGTTGGATATTTGGCATGACATGTTCCACATCTGTATTTAATTATATTTTGTACTTCGTTGAAACTTACTAATTCTAAAGAGAGAGATGCATTTGCATCTTTTTTTTCAAATATTGAAAGACTACTTAAAGTCATTAAAAAAAACATGATTAAGCCTGCTGATGGTAAAATCCAAAATTTATATTGTTTTTTATTTCTTAAATTAAAGTAATGACGAGTCAAAATACCAGCTATTGATATAACAGCTAATATTAACCAATTATTTACTGCTCCATACGTAAAAGAAAAATGTGAGCTAATCATGATAAACAACACAGGTAGTGTAAAATAATTATTATGTATTGATCTGTTTTTTGCTTCTATTGAAAGATTTAAATTTGGTTTTTGATTGTTTTCAGCAGAGGTAACAAGATTTCTTTGTGCAGGAATAATGACTCTAAAAACATTAGCTGCCATAATTGTACCAATAATTGCTCCAACATGTATGTATGCAGCTCTTGATCCATATATTTGGGTTAAAAAATAACTTAATAATACAAATAATAAAAAACCGGTTGCAATCAATGTTTGCTCATTATCCTTTAAGACATTTTTACAAAGATAATCATATAGAAGCCAAGACCCTATAAGTAATAATATAGATATTAATATTGCTTGAAAGGGCGTTAATATAATGCCGCTAGCTCCCAACATCATAGAGCTTGCATTTAAATAATAAACTAAAATAAGTAGCACAAAACCACTTATCCATGTTGCATATGCCTCCCATTTGAACCAATGGAGAACTTTTGGAAGTTTTTTAGGAGGCCCTTTTAATTTTTCAATTCTATAAAACCCACCTGAATGAACAGACCATAAATAACCATCAAGGTGTTTAAAATCTGGATCATCTCTTTCCAATCTACTGTCGAGCCAATTAAAATAAAATGATGTTCCAATCCATGCTACACCAACAATTATATGAACCCATCTAACAATTAAATGCAACCACTCAGAATATACTGCAAATAAAGTTTCTGTTGGAACACCTAAATTATAAAAAGCTGCAGTAAATGATATCACTATAGTTGTTGCAATTACAATATAGAGTCTTTGTTCTTTAGATTTTAAACCTGAAAATGCTCCAAGGATAAAAAATAATAGTAATCCTAATAATGCTGATGCTGGAAGTGATAAAAGTAAATTATGAAAAAAGGTTTGGAAGTCATAAGATTGAACAGGCGCAACAATTTTAAGAAATAATTCCATTTTAATATCTTATTTTATTTTCTTCTTTTTCCCAAATATTAAATGCTTTTATAGCTTCATCACGTGATATTTGACTGATAGGAATTTTTCTTTCTTTTATTTCTAATGATAGTTCATCATAAATAAACTTGTCATCAAATTTAATTTTTGCAGCATCTTCTCTAGAATTACCATAATATACTTTGTCTATATGTGACCAGTATATTGCGCTCAAGCACATAGGACATGGTTCGCAACTCGAATACAATTCACAACCTTCTAAGTTAAAGGTATTTAATCTTTGACATGCATTTCTAATAGCAACAATTTCAGCATGAGCAGTAGGATCATTATTAAATGTTACTCTATTTACTCCTTCTGCAATAATTTCATTATCTTTTACAATAACACATCCAAAAGGACCTCCATTATTTTTGATATTATCAATTGACAGTAAAATAGCTCTTTTCATAAAATCTATGTTTGTCATATAACTTCTTTAATTTTATTATTTGATAAATGATTTAAGTTATTTTTTATTGATATTATTCTTGTAATTATTGAGAAAGCTATTTCATTAGGATCTTTTGAATTACCAATATCAATTCCAATTGGACACTCAATTTTCTCAACTATTGATTTATTGTGACCACTATCAATTAATCTTTTATAAAACCTTTTCTTCTTTGTAAGAGATCCAATTAAACCAACAAAAGTATTATTTTTTTTCAAAATTTCATTTAATATTTTTAAATCATAATCATGACTGTGAGTTAAGACTATAAAGTAAGAATTATCTTCTAGTTTTGATACAATCTCCCAAGGTTTTTTCGAAAGTAAATAATTTATATCTTTGATATTTGTCATTTTTAAATAATCTTCTCTTGAATCAATTATAAAAGTATTAAAATTAATATTTTCTAATTTAGAAATTAACGCTTGACCAATATGTCCTGATCCAAATACATATAAATTAGGTTTAATATTATTAACAACAAATTCATTTTTTAGTGCATCTTTGGAATTAATATGTAAGGTTAATTTAACTTGTACGTATCCACCACAACATTGTCCGATTCCTGGCCCAAGCGGAATATTCATTACTTTACTTGCTATATTATTATCAATTAATTTTCTCGCTTCATCGATAACTAAATATTCTAAGTTTCCGCCACCAATAGTTCCAAAGATAGTATCAGTTGAGATTAATATAATGTCATCTAAACTATTGGGCGATGATCCCTTAACTTCAACAATTTTAGCCTTAACTATTTTACTATTAAAATTTATATTTTTACTTAATTTTTTAAGATACATTTTAATGCAAACTTTTTAATATATTTTCAGCAGTAGCTGGTGCAATTAAATTTTCAGAATTTTTTCCTTTATTGGCATTATATACTGCATCCTTTAGTGCGATAAAACTTGAAATAGCTAGCATAAATGGTGGCTCTCCAACAGCTTTAGAGCGATTAATAACCTTTTCTTTGTTAAAACCACGATCATAAATTTCAACATTAAATTTAAATGGTGTTTCACCTGCAGTTGGTATTTTGTAAGTAGAAGGACTATGAGTTGTTAGAACTCCATTTGATTTCCAAGACACCTCTTCAGTTGTTAGCCAACCTAATCCTTGAATATAACCACCCTCAATTTGCCCTTTATCAATTCTCTTATTAATAGAATTGCCAACATCATGAATTATATCAACTTGAAGAATTTTATTTTCACCCGTTAATTTATCAATAATTACTTCTGTTACCGCCGCTCCATAAGTAAAATATAAGAATGGCCTTCCTTGAAGTGTTTTTGTATTTACATTAATTTTGTCAGTTTTATAGAAACCTGAAGATGACAATGGAATTCTATTTAAGTAAGCAGTATTTATCAATTCTTTAAAAGATATTTTTCTTTTATCAAAATAAACAAAATTATTTTCATATTTTATTTTGCTATTTGTTTTAAAATAATCATAGATAAATTCATTTAGACCTGATTTGATATTATTTATAGCATTAACAATTGCTGCTCCATTTATATCAGTTGTAGCTGATGCGGCACTCGCTGATGTGTTAGGCACTTTTTCTGTATCCGTTGAAGAGATTTTTATATTTTCATAATTAAGTCCAAATTCATTTGAAGTCACTAAAGCAAGTTTCGTCATTAATCCTTGACCCATTTCAATTCCTCCATGATTTAAATGAATGGATCCATCAGTGTAGATATGAACTAAGGCACCACCTTGGTTTAAATGAGTAGTTGTAAATGATATTCCAAACTTTACAGGTGTTATTGCTATTCCTTTTTTTAGAATTTTATTTTTTTTATTAAAATTATCAATTTCTATTTTTCTTTTTTTGTAATTAGATTTCTTAATTAGTTTATTAAAAATATCTTCAATCACATTGTCAGTAATTCTCATTCCATAATGAGTAGTATTTTTAATTTTATCTTTATAAAAATTAATTTTTCTTATTTCACTTGCTTCTCGATTTAATTTTTGAGCAATGTTTTGAATTATATTTTCAATACAAAACATTCCTTGAGGCCCACCAAATCCACGAAAAGCTGTATTAGAAACAGTATTTGTTTTACATCTATACGAATTAATTTCTATATTTGGTAAGAAGTAGGCATTATCTATATGATAGATGGCTCTATCATTTATAGCTCCTGATAAATCTGGAGAGATACCGCATCTCGAAGCCATCATTATTTTTAGAGCAAGTATTTCACCACTATTATTAAAACCTACCTCATAATCAAATAAAAAATCATGCCTTTTTCCAGTCATGATCATATCATCATCTCTATCGACTCTTAACTTTACTGGTTTAGATAACTTTTTTGCTGCAATGCTTGTAATGGCTGCAAACAAAAAAGATTGTGTTTCTTTTCCTCCAAAACCACCACCAATTCTTCTTACTATAACATGGATACTATTGTAATTTTGTTTAAGAACTTTACCGATAATTTGCTGTGTTTCTGATGGATGTTGTGTTGAAGAATAAACTAAAAAATTATTATCTTCTTGTGGAATAGTCATTGCAATTTGACCTTCTAAATAAAAATGATCTTGACCTCCTGAATACAATTTACCTTTTAGAATGTTGTCAGATTTTTTAAAACCATCTTTTATATTTCCTCTATTTAGATGCTTCGGTTTTAAAACAAATGATTTTTTCTTTAATGCTTCTTCAATAGAAACGATCGGTTTAGATATTTTTAAGTCTATTTTTACTTTTAATGCAGCTTTTTTTGCTAAATTATTGGTCTTTGCTATAACTGCAAAAATTGGTTGCCCATAATATTCTATATTTTTTGAAGTAAATATTTTATCTCCCTTAAATATTGGCCCAACATCATTTATACCTTCAATGTCTTTTTCAGTAATAATGTCTACTACGCCTTCTGAAGATAAAACATCTTTATAATCAATCTTTTTTATTACTCCTTTACTGCAATTACTGTATCCAATTACTGCGTGAAGTAAATTTTTAGGCTCTGATATATCATCAGTATAAATTGCTTTTCCAGTAACATGTTTTACTGCACTTTCATGTTCAATATTTTTTGTAAATATTTTATCCATTAATATAGCGTTGATTTAATTTTATTATTTTCATTTAAAAACCTCTCTAAAAGGTTTTGACTAATTTTAGTTCTATAATTTTTTGACGCTCTCATATCATCTATTGGATCAAATTCTTTTTTAATAATTTTCTTTGCTTCATTAATATTTTCTTCATTAAATATTTTATTCAATAAAAATTTTTGTGCTTTTTCAGCTATTTTTGGAGTTTCTGCCAAACCTCCACAAACAATTTTTATTTCTTTAATAATATTTTTTTCAATCCTAGCATTTATAGCCATGAAAACAGAACTTATGTCATCATCTATTCTTTTTGAAATTTTATAACATTTAAGAATATTTTTTTTATTAATGGGTATTATAATTTCTTTAATTATTTCATTAGGTTTTAATTTAGTTTTTCGATAGCTGAGAAAATAATTATCCAATAATAAAGTTTTTTTAACTTTTCCTTGAATTACAATTTTACTATTGAGTGCAATTAACACAGGCAAACTATCACCTATTGGAGATGCGCTTCCAATGTTACCTCCAAGAGATGCAGTATTTCTTATTTGCTCAGATCCGTATCTTTCAAACATTTTAGCAAATGTTGGATAAATATTTTCTAAAATTGGTAAAATATCATTTATGGGAGTAGCGGATCCAATGTGTAAATTATTGTTTTTATTTTTAACATAATTTAAATCTTTATTTGATCCTAAATAAAAAATATTTTTTAAATCTTTTCTTTTTTTTGTTACTTCAAGAGCTAGATCTGTACCACCGACTAGTAAATGTCCATTACTAATCTTTTGATAATCTTTTATTAGAGAATTTAAATTATAATGGATGAAAAACTTAGAATCATTTTTTTTAATAATAATATCAGTTTTCTTAATTGATTTTAATAATCTTATAACTTTACTCTTTGAAAATTTATCACTTTTATAGCTATACATATTCTTAATTGCATTTTTAATTGGAAGATAACCTGTGCATCTACATAAATTTCCAGAAAGAAATTTATCTATATTTTCTTCTGTCGGTTTTATTTTATTTTCATACATATTGTACATTGACATGATAATACCTGGTGTACAAAAACCACATTGAGATCCGTCACTATCAATCATTGATTGTTGAACAGGATGAAGTTTATTTTTTTGTATATGCTCAACTGTTATTAATTGCTTACCATGCAGAGAATACAAAAAAGTAATACAAGTGTTTATACTTTTATAAGAAATTTTATTTTCTTTTAATTCTCCTACAACTGCAGTACATGCTCCACAATCACCAGATGCACAACCTTCTTTTGTTCCAGTTAATTCATGATTGTTACGAAGATAATTTAATACTGTTGTATTTGTGTCTAAATCTTTGATAGAGATTTTTTCTTCATTAAGAAGAAAATCGACATGCTCTCTAGACACTAACTTCCTCTATATGTTGAATAACTCCACGGGGTAATAAGAAGAGGTACATGGTAGTGCTCTTCTTTGTTAATTCCAAATCTAATTATTACGTCATCAAGAAAAAATGGTTCATCAAGATTTGTAAATTCCTTAAAATAACTCCCGCAAAGAAATAATAACTCATATTTTCCAAGTATAAAATTCTCTTTACTTAATATAGGCTCATCACATCTGCCATCTTTATTGAGAATAAAATTTGAAATTTTAACTTTATTTTCACCATCAATTTTGAAAAGTGACCCTTTTATACCAGAACCAGGCTTACCATTATAGGTATCCAAAACATGAGTAGTTAAATATCCTTTAGACATAATACTTATTCGTTTATACAGTATTTAGCTAAATATTAAATCAAGCATTTTTATGAAAGATGACAGAAATTATAAAGGCTACGGAAATAATGACTCTAACTTTTATTGGCCTAATAAATCAAAACTCGCTCTTCAATTTGTTCTAAATTATGAGGAAGGTGCTGAAAATTCAATAATGAATGGTGACGAAGGATCAGAAACTTTTTTATCGGAAATAATTAATGCAAAGCAAATAATAGGTGCCAGAAATATGAATATGGAATCAATATATGAGTATGGCTCAAGAAGGGGTTTTTGGAGAATACATAATGAGTTTGAAAAAAGAAAATTACCTTTAACAATATTTGGCGTTGGTATGGCTTTAGAAAAAAATCCTGATGTTTGTGAACAAATAATTAAATCAAAGTATGAAGTAGCTAGCCATGGTTATCGATGGATAGACTATCAAAATATAACTGAGGAAGTTGAAAAAGAGCATACTATAAAATGTAACAACATTATTAAAGATATTTTTGGTTATTTTCCGTCTGGTTGGTATACTGGTAGAACAAGCCCAAATACAAGAAATATAATTTTAGAAAATACAAATATTATTTATGATAGTGACTCCTATGCTGATGATTTACCCTATTGGATAAAAGTAAAAAATAAAAAACATCTAATTATTCCATACACTCTAGATAATAACGATATGAGATTCTCTACCTTACAAGGTTTTAACACAGGTGAGGATTTTTATAATTACTTAAAAAACTCATTTGATACATTATACAGAGAAGCCAATGAGTTCAATAAACCAAAAATGATGAGTGTGGGTTTACATTGTCGATTAATAGCTAGACCTGGAAGATTTATGTCTTTGGTAAAATTTTTGAATTATGTTTCTGGTTATAATGATATTTGGATATGCAAAAGAGAGGAAATTGCCAATTATTGGTATGAAAATTTTAGTAATGAAAATTGAAGATATTAATAATTATAACTCTGAAAAATTTATTGATTCTTTTAAAAATATTTATGAAGAATCTAAATTTATAGCAGAACATGCTGATAAAAAGCGACCATTTAAAAATAAAAAAGAAATGATATTAATATTTTTAGAATTGTTTGATAATTTAGATGAAGAAACTAAAATAAATATAATTAAAAAACATCCTGATCTAGCCGATAAAATAAAAATAAATAAAGGTTTGTCTGAATTATCTGATGAAGAACAAAGTAGATCTGGTTTAAAAGATTGTTCAGAACAAGAATTTAACTTATTTAAAGATTTAAATTCAAGATTTAAAAATAAATTTAATATTCCATTTATTTTTGCAGTTAGAAATAAAAATAAAAATGAAATTATAACAGAGTTTAATAGTAGATTAGAAAACAATGATTTAAACTTAGAAATAAAAACTTCAATTTCACAAGTAAAAGAAATTGCAAAATTAAGATTAACAGAATTAATTAATGAATAAGAAATACATTCAAAAAAATTATATAAACTTGTGTAGTAAGGTTTTAGGTACAAAAATTCATAGATTTTCTGATCAGTTTTTTGGATCAGCATCCAGATTGCTTAAAGAGGAACAGCCAATTTTTAAAGAAGGAGTATACGATAAAAATGGGAAATGGATGGATGGATGGGAAACAAGAAGAAAAAGAATTGAAGGAAATGATTATGTTACTATTAAATTAGGCCTTCCTGGTAAAATTAATTTTGTTGAAATAGATACAAGCTATTTTAATGGTAATCAGCCTGAATACGCAAGCATTGATGCTTGTTATTTTGAAAAAAATAAATTTAATTGGGTAAATATTTTATCAAAAAGGAAGCTTAATCCAAATTATCTTCATGGTTTTAAAACTCAACAGAGTAATAAAGTTTTTAACTTTATAAGATTGAACATCTATCCAGATGGAGGAGTTGCAAGATTAAAATTATTAGGAAATTTAGATGTATCAAAATTAAAATTTCCAAATAAAAAATTTGATTTACTTAGCATCCTTAATGGTTCAAAAATTGTGGCATGTAGTGATGAACATTTTGGAAGGGCAGAAAATTTACTACTTCCATTTAAATCTAAAAATATGGGTAATGGTTGGGAAACTAAAAGAAGAAGAGGATCAGGATATGACTGGGTTATAATTAAACTTGGCAAGCCTGGTTTAATTGAAAAGTTTGATATTGAAACTCATTATTTTAAAGGTAATTATCCGTCCCATTGTTCAGTACAAGGTCTTTATTCAATAAAAAATATAAATATAAACAAATTAATAAATGAAAGCAAAAATTGGGAATATTTAATAAAAAATAAAAGTCTCAAACCTAATTCATCATTAAAAATCAATTCAACTAAACACATTAAAAAAATAAATTACTTGAAGTTAAATATTTATCCTGACGGTGGCATTTCACGGATCAGGGCAATTGGAAAGTTTTTGTGAACTATAAAATAAAGAATATTAGTAAAGAGAATTTCATAAATTACGGTGATTTAATTACAACATCTAATAAAAATTATGAAAGTATTAATAAAGATACAACCGATAGTTTTTTTGATTTAGCAAATATTCAAATAATTGGTGATGACAAAAGATCTAGATTAAATATTTTTCAGGCAAAGAAAAGAAACTTTCCATTAAAAATTAACATGTTAGAAAATCACCCTTTTAGTTCTCAAGTATTTCTTCCGTTTAATGCTACGGGTTTTTTAGTTTTAGTTGCTCCGATAGGTAACAAACCTAAAATTGATTTAATTGAAATATTTAAAGTAAGCGGTGGTGATGGTATAAATTTTAATCCCAAAGTATGGCATTTTCCTCTAATATCTCTTGAGAATGAAAAATATATTACCATTGATAAAAAAGATGCGGATAATAATATTGAGATTTATAATTTTGAACAATCAGAAATATTTGAATTAAATTATGAGTGATACAATATTAAATATAGAAAATATTACAAAATCTTTTCCAAGAGTAATTGCAAATAAAAAGGTTACTTTTGATATTAAAAAAAATGCAGTTCATGCAATTTTAGGAGAAAATGGAGCAGGGAAATCAACGTTGGTAAAAATTCTATATGGTCTCTTAGAACCAGATGAAGGAAATATTAAATTAAATAATAAGGATTTTAAAGTTAATTCCCCAGCAGAAGCAAGGAAACAAGGAATAGGAATGGTATTTCAGCATTTTTCTTTATTTGATTCTTTATCAGTAAAAGAAAATTTAATTTTAGGAATTGATGAAAAGATGTCTTATTCAGATTTAGAAAATAAGCTAGAAAACATAAGCTCAAGATATAATCTTCCCTTAGATTTAGATGCTCCAATTACTGCTTTATCAGCTGGAGAAAAGCAGCGTGTAGAAATTGTAAGAATTTTATTACAAGACCCTCAGATACTTATTATGGATGAGCCAACTTCAGTCTTAACACCACAAGAAGTTGAAAGTTTATTTGTAACATTAAATGCACTCGTCAAAGAAGGTCGTACAATATTATATATCACTCATAAACTCGAAGAAGTAATATCAATATGTGATACAGTTACTATAATGAGAAGTGGTGAAATTATAGATACTTCAAGTACTGCAAATCAAACTCCAAAAACACTTGCAACAAAAATGCTAGGACAAAAATTAGATGACTTAAAAACTAATTATGGACATATAAAAGACGAAGTTAACTTTGAAGTAAAAAATATTTCATGTGACTTTAATGATCCATTTTTAACAGATCTTAAAAATATTTCTTTTCAAGTTAGAGTGGGTGAAATTTATGGCATTGCTGGAGTTGCTGGTAATGGACAATCAGAATTAATGGATATTTTAACAGGAGAAAATATAAATATTAAATCTGGATCAATTACTTTTGATAATAAAAAAATTGAAAAGTATGGGCCACAAAAAAGAAGAGATTTATCTATTTCTTTTGTTCCGGAGAATAGATTGGGTCATAGTGCGGTACCTGAGTTAAGTTTGTCTGAAAATATTCTTTTGAGTCAATTTCCAAAAAATAATTTTATTAGAAATGGCATAATATTGAAAAATAACGTTGATGATTTTGCGAATAATGTAATTAATGAATTTAAAGTTATTACTCCTGGTAATGATGCTAAAGCATCAAGCTTGTCCGGAGGAAATTTACAAAAATATGTCATTGGTAGAGAAATATCATCTAAGCCAAAAATATTAATTATTTCACATCCAACTTGGGGGATAGATGCTGGTGCTGAGCATTCTATAAGAGAGTCTTTGATAGAATTATCTCAAAATGGAACGTCTATAATTGTTATTTCTCAAGATTTAGATGAATTGATTGAAATTACTCATAAAATATCTGTTATTTATGATGGTAATTTATCCAAACCTTTTAAAACTAGTGAAATCGAAATAGAAAAATTAGGATTATTGATGGGTGGAAAAAATGAATAGTTTATTTCCATCTATAGCTTCTCGCTCACAGAGTTCGGGTTTAATGAATTTTTTTGTTCCTATAATATCAATAGTTTTAACTTTAATTACAGGTTCAATTATTTTTGTTCTTCTTGGTTTTGATCCAGTTTATGCATTATATACATTTTTTATTTCACCTATTTCTTCAACCTACGGTATTTCTGAATTGTTTGTAAAAGCAACACCTTTAGCCTTAATTGCAATTGGTCTCTCATATTGTTTTAAGAATAATATTTATAATATTGGAGCTGAAGGACAACTTACCATGGGTGCAATTTTTGGTGGAGGTATTGGAATATTATTTCATGATACAAATGCTTTCTGGTTGTTGCCATTAATGATTTTTGCAGGAGCAATCGGAGGAGCATTATGGGGTTTAATACCTGCTATTTTAAAAACAAAATTTAATACAAATGAAATTTTAACAAGTTTAATGTTAGTTTATGTTGCTTTATTTATTTTAGATTACTTAGTAGTCGGACCTTGGAAAGATCCATTTGGTTATAGTTTTCCTAAATCAAGACCATTTAGTGAATCTGGAAGAATGCCTCTATTATTTGATGGTTTGAGGGTGCACTTTGGATTAATTATAACGCTATTTTTAATTTTTATATCTTGGTTTATATTTTCAAAAACTATTTTTGGCTTTCAATTAAAAGTATCCGGTTACAGCCCCAAAGCTGCTAGATATGCTGGTTTTAATCAAACAACTTTAGTTTTTTTTGCTTTTGCAATTTGTGGTGCTTTTGCAGGTATTGCAGGTTTAGCTGAAGTATCTGGCCCAATTGGATTATTATATAGAGATATTTCTCCAAATTATGGATTTACTGCAATTATTGTTGCTTTTTTAGGTAGACTTCACCCAATTGGTATTATTTTTGCTTCTTTAGTTATAGCTCTTACTTATCTTGGTGCTGAAGATGCACAATTGTTTTTACAAATACCTTCAGCGGTAGGTTTTATATTTCAGGGTTTGGTTTTATTTTATTTATTAGGTGCGGAATTACTAATTAACTATAAATTAACTTACAAAAAATTATTATGAATTTAGATTTAATACTTGGAATATTACAAATTGTTTTAATTGCAACAACACCTCTAGTTTTTGCTGGTATAGGTGAATTAGTTACAGAAAAATCTGGAGTATTAAATTTAGGTGTAGAAGGAATGATGTTGGTAGGAGCAGTGTCAGCTTTTATTATCTTAGTAATTACTGGAAGTTATTTTTTAGCTTTTTTTGTATCTATATTATCTGGAATTATCATGTCTGGTTTATTTGCTTTTCTAGTTCTATTTTTAATGTCAAATCAAATTGCTACAGGATTAGCATTAACTATTTTTGGAATAGGACTTAGTTCGATGCTTGGCAAACAATATATTGGAACACCAATTGATGGTCTGTCACCATGGTTTTTTGTTATATTTTCTTTCTTAATTGTTTTTTTGGTTAGTTATTTTTTTTACAAAACTAAAGCTGGTTTGATTTTAAGAGCAGTAGGGGAATCTCATAATTCTGCACATGCATTAGGATATAGCGTTATTAAAATTAGATTTTTATCAATTATATTTGGAGGTTCTATGTGTGCTCTTGCAGGATCATATATTTCAATTTGTTATGCTCCAATGTGGCAAGAGGGTATGACAGCTGGACGAGGATGGATAGCATTAGCTTTAGTTGTATTTGCAACCTGGAAACCAGAAAGAGTACTTATTGGAGCTTATATATTTGGAGGTGTAACTATTCTTCAAATGAATCTTCAGGCTTTAGGTTTAAGATTCCCTGGTCAATTTTTTAGCATGGCGCCATATGTTGCAACTATTATAGTATTAGTGTTAATATCTAGTAATAAATTAAGAATAAAACTTAGCGCACCAGCTTCTTTAACTATTCCTTTTTATAAAGGTAGATAAATATCCACTTTTTTTTTTCTATAATCATAGAGAATTATTGATCAAACCCTTTTGTATATATTAAGTATATAGCTGAGTAATCGTTATATTAGCAGGTGAGGTTAAAATGATTAGAATAATAACTTTTTTATCTACTTTTTTGGTATTTGCATTTGGTTCAGCATATGCAGACCCTAAAAAAGTTGGATTTATATACATAGGTCCTCCAGGTGATCATGGTTGGACATATATGCATGATGTAGGTAGAAAATATATGGAGAGCCAACTTGGTGACTCTATTACTACTACTTATCTTGAAAATATTCCTGAAAACGCAGATGCAGTGAGAGCAATCCGAAAACTAGCAGACTCAGGACATGATTTAATATTTACAACGTCTTTCAACTATATGGATCAGACACATGAAGTAGCTAAGGATTTTCCTGATATAAAATTTGAACACGCTACTGGGTATATCCAAGCAGATAACGTTGCAACGTATTCAGCTAGATTTTACGAAGGCAGAATGATTGAAGGGCATATTGCCGGCCATATGACTGAAACTAATACTATTGGTTATATAGCTTCATTCCCTATTCCTGAAGTTGTAAGAGGAATTAATGCATTTTATTTAGCGGCTTCAAAAGTAAATCCTGATATCAAAATGAAAATCATTTGGGTATTTACTTGGTACGATCCAGGAAAAGAGGCTGATGCAGCCAATACACTTATTAATCAAGGAGCCGACATAATTGTTCAGCACACAGATACATATGCTCCTTGTCAAGCTGCTCAAAAAGCAGGTGTTTATGCTTTTGGTCAAGCTTCAAACCAAGAAGAATTTTGTCCTGATGCACATTTAACTTCAATTGAAGATATTTGGGGCCCTTACTATGCTGAAAGAGCAAAAGCTGTTGTAGACGGCACTTGGTCTTCTGGTGATACTTGGGATGGTATGGATAAAGGTATGGTTGTAATGTCACCATATAATACTAAACTTATGCCAGCAAGTTTAATTCAAGAAGCAGTAAATATGGAAGTTGGAATTAAAGATGGAACAATCCATCCTTTTACAGGTCCAATTTACAATCAAGCTGGTGAGCTTGTGGTTCCTGAAGGTGAAGTAGCGCCTGATGGCATGTTACTTGGAATGAACTTTTATGTTCAAG
>CACNCX010000010.1 GCA_902619045.1 uncultured Alphaproteobacteria bacterium
TTATTATCTAAAAAAATTTCGTTGTTATTTTTTTTAAGTATATCTTGGATATTTTGAGATTTATTCTGTCCTATAAAAAATTTTGAAGAATAATCTATAAATTTTTTTGTAAGACTATGATGTAGTTGATCAGATAAGTCATTTTCTATTTGATGAGTTTTTTCTTTCCAATAGTATGTATTTTTTAACCAGTTATGATTATTTGATATGTATGTCCATGTTCGTATTTGAGAAATTTTAATTGAAAGCTCTGGTATACCTACGCCAAAATTATCAAGTTTACCAACCATTTTATTAATCCATTCTTCGGGTATGTTATATTCATTATTTATTAAAATAAGATATATATCTTTTAAAAGTAATAAATAATTATCATTAAAAAGTTTTTCAAAATCTGGAACCTGACATACCTCCCACAATAACTTTAAATTTTTTTTTGATATAAGTAATTTCTTTACTTCATTATCATTAATTAAATTACGAAGGTTAACTTCATCCGAAGCATTCTTTTTATGTATAAAATAGTTATGAATGGGATATTTTTTTAGTGATGATAATAATGCATCTATTGAATTAAAATCTAAATCACTATTTCTCCAATAAATTTTTTGAATATTATCAAAGTTGTGTGTTTCTATCTGCTGTATAATTAATGGATCTAAATTTCCTGCTTCTTTAGTATGACTAAAAGTTCCATCTTGTTTGTATCTACCTGCTCTACCTGCAATTTGACCTAGTTCATTTGGAGCAAGATTACGATTATATCTCCCGTCAAATTTTTCTAGTGCAGAAAAACTTACATGATTGATATTAAGATTCAATCCCATTCCAATAGCATCTGTTGCTACAAGATAATCTACGTTTTTATTTTCATATACTTCTACTTGAGCATTTCTAGTTCTAGGACTTAATGAACCTAAAACTACAGCGGTTCCACCTTTATGTGTTCTAATGTTTTCAGCAATTTCATAAACTTTGTTAATATTAAATGCAATTATAGCTGATCTTGGTTCGAGTTTAGAAAAATTTTGTTTTCTAAGAAATGAAAGTTGGGAAAATCTTTTTTTTTTCTCTATTATAATATTTGGATAAATTTTTTTTAGTATATTTTCAATATTTAGTGATCCTAAGAAGATAGTTATAAAATTGCCTCTTAGATTTAAAATCCTGTCGGTAAAGATATGTCCTCTTTCATAATCTGCTGCCAATTGAACTTCATCAATTATTACACAATCTACAGAAATATTTTTAGGCATTGATTCAACAGTACAAAAAAAATATTTTGCTTCTTTCGGTAGAATTTTTTCTTCACCTGTTATTAATGCTACATTGTTAAGTCCAATTCTTTTTACTGCTTTATCATAGTTCTCTCTAGCTAGTAATCTTAGTGGAAAACCAAAAATACCTGAAGAATATGAGAAAAGTTTTTCAAACGCTGTATAAGTTTTTCCAGTATTAGTAGGCCCAAGAATAGCTAGTAAATTTTCATCTTTATTAGACATAAAGATTAGGCAGCTTCAGATATTATTTCATTTAAAACGTAGTTTAGAATTCCTCCAGCTTTGTAGTATTCAAGTTCTTTATTAGTATCAATTCTACACTTTAATTTTATACTTTTAGACTCGGCAGAATTGATATTACAACTAAGAATAGTTCCCGGTTTTAGTTCAGATAAGCCAAAAATAGAGACAAACTCGTGGCCTAAAATATTAAGACTTATTTTGTTTTCATTATTCATAAATTCAAGAGGCAATACCCCCATACCAATTAAATTAGATCTATGAATTCTTTCAAAACTCTCTGCAATTACGGCCCTAACACCTAGTAGCCTTGTGCCTTTAGCAGCCCAATCCCTAGACGATCCAGTACCATATTCTTTACCAGCTATAATAACTGTATCAATTTTATTGTTAATATATTCTTGAGCCGCATCATATATTGACATTTGTTTATTAGATAAAAAGGATTTTGTTAAACCTCCCTCTACATTATTTAAAATCTGGTTCTTTATTCTTATATTTGCAAAAGTACCCCTCATCATAATTTCATGATTGCCACGTCTAGAACCATATGAGTTAAAATTTTTATGATTAATTTGTCTATCTGTTAAATAATTACCGGCAGGACTATCTTCTTTAATATTTCCAGCTGGTGAAATATGATCAGTTGTTACACTGTCTCCTAATAATGCTAATATTCTTGCATCTTTAATATCTTTTAGTTCAAATTTATTTTCTGTATTAAAAAAAGGTGGGTGTTTTATATAAGTACTAGTATCATTCCAATCATAGGTTGTTTCCTTTGAATTATTTATTGATAACCAGTTATCATCTCCTTTATATATTTCCTTGTATCTTTCTTTAAACATTTCAGGTGTTAAACATAAACCAAGTGTTTCATTAATTTCTTTATTTGATGGCCATATATCTTTTAAGAATATCTCTTCTCCAAATTTAGATTTACCAAGAGAGTCAGTTGTAAGATTAATATTAATGTTACCTGCAATAGCATAGGCAACAACAAGAGGAGGTGAAGCAAGAAAGTTTGCTTTCACTTCTTGGTGCACTCTGCCTTCAAAGTTTCTATTCCCAGATAAAACTGAGCAAACAGTTAAATTATTTGACTTAATTTCATTGGACACCCATTCATCTAAAGGGCCAGAATTTCCTATGCAAGTAGTACATCCATAGCCAACGGTGTTAAAGCCTAGGAGATCAAGGTATTCTGTTAAGCCAGCCTTATCAAGATAATCACTTACAACTTTACTACCTGGTGCTAAACTAGTCTTAACCCAAGGTTTAACCTCTAAGCCTAAATCTGCTGCCTTTTTAGCGACTAGCCCGGCTGCAATCATTACATTTGGATTAGATGTATTTGTACAACTAGTTATTGCGGCTATTACAATATCCCCTGTATTTAATTTATCTTTTTTATAATTTAAATTGTTATCCATCTTACTAAATTCCTCCGGAACTTCTTTCAAAAGAATTTTATCCTGGGGTCTTTTTGGCCCGGCAAGAGAAGGCTCGATTGAACCTAAGTCTAGTGTTATTTTATCTGAGTATTCTGGTTCATAGTTTTCATCCGCCCAAAGAGTTTGTTTTTTTGAATACTCTTCAACAATATTTAGATGTTCGTTATCTTTACCAGTTAACTTTAGGTAGTTAATTGTTTCTTCATCTGTAGGAAAAAATCCACAAGTTGCACCATACTCGGGCGCCATATTAGATATAGTTGCTCTATCAGCTAAAGATAAATTTGCTAAACCGTTTCCATAAAATTCTACAAATTTTCCTACTACACCTTTATCTCGTAAAATTTTTGTAATCGATAAGACTAAATCAGTAGCAGTAATTCCTTCCTTCAAAGATCCTTTAAGCTCGAAACCGATTACGTCTGGTATATTCATTGAAATTGCCTGGCCTAACATCGCTGCCTCAGCTTCAATCCCTCCTACGCCCCAGCCTAGCACTGACAGAGAATTAACCATTGTAGTATGACTATCAGTTCCAACCACAGAATCTGGAAATAAGTATTTTTTATTATCAATTTCTTTCAACCAAACTGTCTTAGCAATATTTTCTAAATTTACTTGATGACAAATACCAGCTCCAGGGGGCACTAAGTAAAAGTTATCAAATGAACTTTGACCCCACTTTAAAAATTCATATCTCTCTTTATTTCTCTCAAATTCCTTCTTAACATTTTCTTTTAGGGAGTTATTATTTTTATAATTATCAACCATAACAGAATGATCTATAACTAAGTCAACTCTAGAAAGAGGATTTATTTTTTTTGGATCAATTCCTTTTGATTTTAGTGCATTTCTCATCGCAGCTAAATCTGCAACAGCTGGTACTCCTGTAAAATCCTGCATAAGGACACGTGTTGGGAAAAAAAGCTATTTCTATTTTTTCATTTTTTTTATTTCTTTTTTTTAATGAGGAAAATACTTTAGAGATCATACTTTTAGAAACATTTTCACCATCCTCATTTCTAATTAAATTTTCTAGTATTACTTTTATTGAAATTGGAACTTTATATAGATCAATATCGAATTGTTTTGCTACTTCATTTAAATCAAAATATCGAAAATTTTGGTTATTTATTTTAATCAAATGTTCAGAATTGAAAGAATTAACGTTTTTCATGCTAAATTTTAAAAATAATTATAATAAATAAATAGTATGAAGATAATTTTTTGTATAGCAAAATGTTAATTTATTATCCGAAATCTGCCAAAAAATATGAGTATTATAAAATATTTTTTTTAATTTATAATTAAATTTTAATTTTAAAAATTTTTACTCTTAGTTAATTTTAAAATATTGGTATATTGTTGACTTTAACCGTAAGTTTTGGGAATAAATACTCAGCCTTTTATATTTATCACTTTGGTGATGAGGGAGGGAGGTTCCTCCGGGGTAACAAAATACAAGGAGTATTTTATGGCTAAAAAGAAAAAGAAAGCTGCTCCAAAGAAAAAGAAAAAAGCAGCTCCTAAGAAAAAGAAAAAAGCAGCTCCAAAGAAGAAAAAGAAAAAAGCTGCTACTAAGAAAAAGAAAAAAGCAGCTCCAAAGAAGAAAAAGAAAAAAGCTGCTAAGAAGAAGAAGAGAAGATAGTAATACTTCAATTTTTCAAGAAAACTTTAATTTAAAGTTTTCTTTTTCTTATCTTTTTCAAAAGATAAAACGGGGTTATGCCCCGTTTTTTATTGTTTTAAATCAAAAAGTAATTAGATCTTAATAATGTTAATTGTTAAGGATTTATCGATAGATAGATTAGATAAAAAAATTTTTGAAAATATTAATCTATCACTTTCACCTGGAAATATTACCATTCTAAAAGGTAAAAACGGTTCTGGAAAAACTACTTTATTAAAAGCAATTCTTAACCTATTAGAGCCATCATTTGGATCAATATACTGGAAAGGAAAATTATTGAAAAAAAATTTATATGATTTTTATAATCATGTTACGTACATTGCTGATACAACATCAAGCTTAAAAAAATTAACTATCAAAGATAATATTAATATTTGGAAAAAGTTTTTTTTATCAAGTATTAATGATGCTCAAATTGAAATAGCATTAAAAACTCTTAAATTAGATAATTATTTAAATAAAAAAGTTAGAACATTGTCTTTTGGCGAAACTAAAAAATTAGAATTTTTAAGATTAATAATAGAGAACAAAAAAGTTTGGATTTTAGATGAGCCTCTTTCAAATTTGGATGAAGATTCAATTGAATTAATGAAACAAACTTTTGAAGATCATTGCAATAAAGAAGGATCTATAATTTTTAGCTCACATCAAAATCCAGGAATTTATGTGACAGAAGAAATAAACTTATAAATAATGAATTTTTTAAATAAAATAATTTTTTTTTACTACAGAGAATACAAATTAAATATGAGTGGTGTTCAAGATATTTTAACAAATATCATTTTCTTTTTCATATCAATATTTATTTTTATTTTCTCTATTGGACCAGATAAGCAAACAATTTCTATAATTGGGGTTGGTATATTGTGGACATTATTATTATTAAGTTCAACACTATCTTTAAGAAAATTTTATCAAGAAGATTTTGAGAATGGCAATTTATTTATTATACATTTAAACGGGTTTAGTTTTGGTTTAATTGCTATTTTAAAAACTTTTTCACATTTTTTGTTTGTACAGGTACCCTTTCTATTATCGATACCGATTGCATGTATCTTACTAAATATTGCGAACGATAAACTCTTCTACTTATTTGCTAGTTTTAGCATTGGATCACTTATTCTGTCCTGTTTAGGTTCAATTTCATCTTCAATGAACTTAATGAATCAACGTAACTTTCTACTAGGCAGTGTCATAGTTATGATATTTAGTGTTCCAGTAATTATTTTTTCAGTAGGTATTATTAATATGGAAGAAAGCTTTAATTCTCTTATAAATATATTATTTGGAATATTATTAATAGTTTTTGCGATAAATCCCTGGGCAAGTGGAATGTGTCTTAAACTTTCATTAGAAAATAATTAATATGAAATTCTTAGTTAATCCTAGTAAATTTAATGAGATGGCCGATTACATTTTTAAACCAGTACTAATCTTTTCTATCATATTGTTTGCAATAGGATTATTGTTTTCTTTTTATCTATCACCAGATGATTATCAGCAAGGATCAACTGTAAGAATAATGTATGTACATGTTCCGAGTGCGTGGTTAGCTTTACTAACTTATGCAATAATGACTCTTTATAGTATTTTGGCACTTGCTTTTAGAATACCCTTTGGATTCATTTTTAATACAGCAGTGGCACCAATAGGAGCAATTTTTACTTTAATATGTATAATAAGTGGATCTTTATGGGGAAAGCCAATGTGGGGTACCTGGTGGGTGTGGGATGCACGGTTAACTTCTGTTGCAATACTATTTATTATTTATCTAATTATTATTTTTATGAATTTATCTTTTGAAAATAGGATTGTAAGAGAAAAGGTTGTTGCTATATTTATTCTTGTTGGATCAGTAAACCTACCAATTGTTAAATTTTCTGTTGATTGGTGGAATACACTACATCAACCAGCAACAATAAGTAAATTGTCAAAGCCCAGTATTGATCCTTCAATGATGACTCCTTTAATTATTATGACATTTGCATTTATAATGATTGGAATAGCAATAGCCATCTTAAGAATAAAAACAGAGATAATTTCAAGAAAATCTTATTTAAGTTAATTTGTGACTTTTAGTCCATTGGATTAAGTATCATTCCTAAGTATTTTTGTTATTAGGAACTATGTATTTTTGGTATATTTTAGGATCTTATATCACTGCCTTTCTTTTAATTTTTTTGTTATTATTTTTTAGTTACTTAAAACTTAGAAGAATAAATAATAAATGAGTCTACGATTTCAAAGATTGCTATTTATATTGCTTACTTTAGTAATTATACTAAGTGCAGTCCTACTTATTTTATATAATACAAGAGAAAATGTGTCGTATTTTTATACACCATCTGAAATTGATAAATCAGATATCATAATAAATAAAATAATAAGAATAGGGGGTTTTGTAGAAAATAATAGTTTTAATAAAATTTCTTCAAGTTCATTTAAATTTAAAATTACTGATGAAAAAGCATCCATAGCTGTTACTTTCGAAGGCATTCTTCCTGATTTATTTAGAGAAGGGCAAGGTGCAGTGCTAGAAGGTGCTTTTGTTGATAAAAATATTTTTAATGCAACCAATGTTTTTGCAAAACATGATGAAAATTATATGCCAGCATCAATAAAAGAAGATCTGAAAGATACAGGTTATTGGAATAAAAAATATAAATGAGTTCATTAATTGGTTTTTTAAGCTTAGTTTTTGCGATAGGTATTAATTTTTACTTATTTTTATCTAGATACATATTTAAATTTCAAAAACAGAATTTTAATTTATTCATCCGCTTATCATCCTTATTAACTTTGTTATCTTTTTTTTCATTAATGTATGCCTACGTCGTATCTGATTTCTCAAATTACAATGTCTTTCAAAACTCTCACTCAAATAAACCTTTAATATATAAAATTTCAGGTACTTGGGGAAATCATGAAGGTTCGATGCTTCTGTGGCTTTGTATATTATCTATCTTTAGCTTCTTTTTTTCTTTTACTAAAAATATAGAAGATAATTTTCAAAAATTAACTTTGATTATTCAAGCTTTTCTTCATATTTTGTTTGGTCTATTTATCGTCTTTACATCAAATCCATTTCTAGTTAATTCAATATTAGTAAACGAGGGTTTAGGTTTAAATCCTATTTTACAAGATCCTGGGTTGGCTGTGCATCCTCCAATTTTGTATGCAGGTTATGTTGGTTATTCTATAGTTTTCAGTATTGCAATCGCTGGTTTATTTCAAAATACAGATGATGAATGGATTTATGTTGCTAAAAAATGGTCATTAATTAGTTGGACTTTTTTAACTGGTGGAATAGCTCTTGGTTCATATTGGGCATATTATGAATTAGGATGGGGTGGTTGGTGGTTTTGGGATCCAGTTGAAAATATTTCACTGATGCCTTGGATTGCCGGACTTGCATTAGTTCATTCACTCATGATGGTAAGAGGTGAGCAAGCTATTAAAAAATGGATAGTTTTTTTATCAATTCTTTGCTTTTCATTAAGTGTTTTTGGAACATTTTTGGTAAGATCTGGAATCTTAACAAGCGTACATTCATTTGCAGCAGACGCATCCAGAGGCATATTTATATTACTAATTTTTTTTATTGTAACTGGATTTGGCTTTTTAGTTTTTTTGTTAAAAGAACCAAAAAAATCAAATGCTTTAAACTTGTTATTTATCAATAAAGTTTCCGCGCTTGTTATAAATAATATTTTAATGATTATAGCTACCTTAACTATTCTTTTAGGAACTATATACCCAATTATAATTGAAGTTTTGTATAATAAGAGAATATCGGTTGGAGGCCCTTATTTTAATTCAACAGTAATTCCTATAATGATCCCTGGTTTTTTATTAATGAGTATTGCACCAATTTTATCCTGGCAAACAAATAAGATAAATAATTCAAAAAAATATGTTCTAGCTTTTATTATCTTAAGTGTTTTAGTTATACTTCAATCATATTTTTTGGATTTTAATACATGGGGTTTTGTTGGGTTACTTTTAGGTTTTTGGATAATATTGGCTTCAATTATTGCTGTATTTTCTTCGTATAAAATTAAAATTAACATTAAGTTTTTTAAAATAATTAATCCTCATGTAGCGCATATTGGTGTTGGTATTGCTATCATCGGTATCACTTGTTCTAGTGTTTTTCAAAATGAGCTAGATTTTAACCTTAATGAGGGAGATAAGTTTAATGTAAATGGAAAAACAGTTTTGTTTGAAAAAATAGAAACAACTAATGAGATTAATTTTCAATCTTTAAGAGGAAAATTTTTGTTTGATATTGAAAAAAATCAATCAAGAGAAATAGAGGCTGGAAAAAATTATTATCCGGTGTCTAAGATGATTACTTCTGAAGCTGGTATTTTACATCTGTGGAATAAGGATATATATTTTATCCTTGGTGATCAAAAAAATAATGAGTGGTTTGTAAAAGTTTTAATTAATCCATTTGTTAGCCTTATATGGCTTGGAGTGATAATAATGATGTATTCAGGTTTAATAGCAGTTTCTAGAAGATGAGCAGGATATTTATTTTAACACCATTAATAGTACTTTTAATCATATGTATTTTTTCACTAGTTTATTTATTAAGTGGTAAGGACCCTAATAAACCACCAAGTGCACTCTTAAATAAAGATGTTCCTATTTTTGAAAGTAGTTCTTTGTATAATGCAAGGGATATAATCAAAACAAAAGATATAAAAAATAAGAAGACCTTAATTAATTTTTTTGCTTCTTGGTGTAGTCCTTGTAAAATAGAGCATCCACTTTTTTTTGAAATACGTAAAAAATATCCTGAACTATATTTGTTGGGATTTAACCACAAAGATCCAACTTCTGATGCAAAAAAATATTTAAAGGATGATGGAAACCCATACGATTTTGTTGGTGTAGACTCTGATGGTTTAATTGCATTAGAATTTGGTGTTTTTGGTCTACCAGAAACTTATTTAATTAATGAAGATGGGAAGATTATCTATAAATTTATGGGTCCGATAACAATGGATATTTTAAAAAATGAAATTGAGCCGCTTCTATAATTTTTTACATATAATAATTTTAAGTTTTGTGTTTTTTAATTTAAAAATATTTGCGGTTGAAAATATTGATGAGAGAGTAAAAAAATTAACCTTAGAGTTGCGATGCATGACGTGTCAAAATCAAAGCATTTATGACTCAGATGCAGAATTCTCAAATGATATTAAAAAAATAGTTAAAAATAAGTTTAAAGCTGGAGAAAGTGAGCGAGATATTAAGAAATTTTTAGTTGAAAGATATGGTGAATACATTCTTTTTAGACCATTAATGAATTATAATAATATCTTTCTTTGGAGTTTTCCTTTTATATTACTAATAATTGGCTTGTTTTTTGTATTAATTAAGAGCAAAGGAAACAAGGTCTGAAACAATTTATTTTGTTTTTTTTTATTTAGCTTATATGGTTCATCTATAATTTAGAAATACTTCTTCAAGGAGGAAACGTGAAAAAAATTTTAATATACTTATTATCAATTGGTATTTTTGGAGTTGCTTCAATTGCAAACTCACAAACAATAAGAATTGGTACAGAAGGTGCATACCCACCATGGAATAATCTTAATTCAGCTGGTGAACTAGAAGGTGCTGAAATAGATTTTGGCAATGAAGCTTGTAAGCGCATGGGAGTTACTTGTGAATGGGTAACTCAAGATTGGGATGGTATAATACCTGCCCTTCTTCAAGGTAAATACGACATTATTATTGCTGGAATGTCTATTACCGAAGAAAGAAAAGAAAAGGTTAATTTTACTACTGGATATATGACTGATGGTGCAAGATTTGCTGTTTTAAAAAATAGTGGTTTAGCAAATTTAAATATTGCAGGTATGGCTAAAGTTAATCTTAATAATGCAGGTGGAAAAGAACAAGCTGCAATAGGTCAATTAATTGCTGCAATGGATGGTAAAACTGTCTGTGTTCAATCTTCAACAATTCACCAAAATTTCTTAGAAAAACACATGTCAGGTGCTGTTGATGTTAAACTGTATCAAGCAGTTGACGATCACAATTTAGATTTAGCTGCTGGAAGATGTGATGCTGTTCTAGCTGATGTAGGATCAATTATTGATTTTATGGAATCTGATGGTGGTGTTGATGTTGCATTTACTGGCCCAACTTTTTCTGGGGGAGTCTTCGGTGATGGTGTTGGTGGAGCAGTTAGAAAAGAAGATACAGATATCTTAGAGATGTGGAATGCTGCAATTGCAGAAATGTCTAAAGATGGAACTACTGCTGAAATAACTAAAGAGTGGTTTGGCAGAGATATCTCAATGTAAATCAAATTCTATTTTGATAAAAGCGGTCTTACAGACCGCTTTTTTTTGATTAAATTACAGCCATAATGCATAATAGATATTAAATAAAAACTTATAATGAACTCGCTTTTGTATTTAATTATTCAAGTTATAAACTTATTTCAGTTTGCTCTTATAATTTATATAATTCTAACTTGGCTTGTAAACTTTAATATAATTAATACTGGTAATCGATTTGTTTATAGCATCCTTGATGCCTTATATCGATTATGTGAGCCAAGTTTAAATTTTGTAAGAAGATACCTACCTACTTTTGGTGCAATAGATTTATCTCCGATAGTTGTTTATCTTGGTTTATGGTTTATAAAAAGTTTACTAATTGAATATTGGCCCAGATAAATATGCCACATATATTAGATGGAAAAAAAATAGCACAAAACTTAAAAGATCAATTAAAAATTGAAATTGAAAATATAAAAATAAAATCTAATCGTGTTCCAGGATTGGCTGTGGTTCAAGTAGGAAATGTTGCTGCAAGTAGCGTCTATGTTAAAGCTAAAACTAAAGCTGCAAAGGAGGTAGGAATAAACGTTTATGATCATCATTTAGAAGAAACAACTAAACAAGATGATTTAATTAATTTAATTAATCATTTAAATACTAATGAAGATGTTGATGGTATTCTTGTTCAGCTACCTTTGCCCAAAACAATAAATGAGGAAACTGTATTAAATAGTATAGCCCCAGAAAAAGATGCTGATGGTTTTCATCCTTTAAATGTTGGAAAACTCTCAATTAGCCTTAAGAATGATGAAAATTTAATGATACCTTGTACTCCTTATGGTTGTCTACTACTTCTGAGGGAGCTTAATATAGAGTTAACTGGTAAAAATGCCGTCGTAATTGGAAGATCTAATATTGTAGGAAAACCTATGGCTCAATTATTATTAAAAGAATCTTGTACTGTTACAACAGTACATTCTAAAACTCAGAATATTGAAGACATTTGCAAAAAAGCAGACATTCTAATTGCCGCTGTAGGAAAACCTGAATTTGTTGACAAAGATTGGGTAAAAGAAGGAGCAATTATTATTGATGTTGGTATAAATAGAGTCAAAATAAATGACGAAAAATCAAAGCTAGTAGGCGATGTTTTATTTAGCGACGTAGAAAATAGAGTGAGTGCAATATCTCCAGTACCTGGAGGTGTAGGACCAATGACAATTGCATGTCTTTTAAGAAACACAACTATTTCATGCAAAAATAGATTAATTAATTAGCTAATCTTATTAATATATTTCAAAAATACATCTACTGAAATTGCTTTTCTAGCTTCCTCACAATGACTACACAATTTTTTATACTCTCCACATGGAGATAAATTATGATCATAATATATATTCTCATGGAAATCATAGCCAATTGCTTCAGGGGTTATCCAACCTCCAAAATATAAAACTGCTTTTTTATTTAAAGCTGCGGCTACGTGCCCAAATCCTCCTTCAGGACCAACGTAAAAATCTGCTTCATTTAAAACAGCACATGCTAGACGAAAATCCATATCATTAGGAGAAAAGACCGATAAGTTTTTTTTACTTTCCTTGTGAACTGATTGAATTACTAAAAAATCTTTTGTTAGTTCATCAATTAGTTTTTGCCAATTTTTTGCTCCCCAATCTTTATTTTGATGCTTGATACTAAATTGCCGATCATGAATTTTTGTAGATGAAGTTTCTAAAAAAATAATTTTTTTATAATTTTTTTTATTTGACCTTCTCCAAAATTTTATTGCTTCTAAAATTATTTTCTTTGCATCAACTTTTTCTTTCTTTGTAAAATAAATTTCTCCAGGATTAGGTTTAAATTTTTTCCAAACATATTTTGTATTAGTGCTTTTTTCATAATCAATATAAGGTCTATTGTATGGATGATAATCAATAATATGTGTGGGTTTACTTTTCTCAAGATTTCTACAATCAGATATATTTGGATTATTATCGTATACTATAGAATGATAGGCACTTTGGTTTTTTGCTTCACCGATTACAATTTGTCTATCTGGAAATTGTTTTTTAACATTTGATGCTAACTTTGTTATTAGTAAATCGTCACCGTAACCCATTTACTAACGATTGTTTTTTTTAAGTCTAACTGAATTTATTTTTATAAATCCTTCTGCATCTTTCTGATTGTAATCTCCAACCTCATCAAATGAAACAAGGGAATTATCATACAAACTATTATTAGATTTTCTTCCTAAAATAATTACATTACCCTTAAGTATCTTTAATTTAACTTCCCCATTTACTTTTTTTTGAGTTGAATCAATAAGTCTTTGCATTGCTATTCTTTCTGAGGAAAACCAGAATCCATTATAAATTGTTTCTGCATATTTAGGCATTATCTCATCTTTAAGATGAGCCTCTCCTTTATCTAATGTTATGCTCTCAATTGCTTTTCTTGCATTAATTAATATTGTTCCTCCAGGAGTTTCGTAAATTCCTCTTGATTTCATTCCAACAAATCTATTTTCCACAAGGTCGACTCTTCCGACACCATGCTTGCCGGCTATAGAATTTAATTTTGCTAAAAGCTCGTGTGGCTTTAAATTATCATTATTTATTGAGATAGGATCGCCATTTTTAAATTCAATTATTAGTTCTTCTGCTTTATCTGGAGAATCTTCGATACTACTAGTTCTTGAAAAAACATACTCGGGTGGCTCAATCCAAGGATCCTCAAGAAGCTTACCCTCTGAGGAGGTATGTAAAAGATTTGCATCTGTACTGAATGGAGGTTCTCCCATCTTATCTTTCGGAACTGTGATCTGATTTTTTTCTGCATATTCAATTAGATCTTTTCTGCTTTGGAATTCCCAATCCCTCCAAGGTGATATAACTTCAATTTTAGGATTATTTGCATAATAACCTAACTCAAACCTAACTTGATCGTTACCTTTGCCAGTAGCGCCATGAGCTACAGCATCAGCTCCAACAATTTTTGCAATTTCAATTTGTCTTTTTGCTATCAAGGGTCTTGCTATAGCTGTGCCCAATAAATATGTTCCTTCATAAAGAGTGTTAGCCCTGAACATTGGAAAAACATAATCCTTAACGAATTCTTCTTGTAAATCTTCAATGAATATTTCTTCTACACCTAAATTTTTTGCTTTGGCCTCAATTGGTGAAAGTTCATCTCCTTGACCTATATCAGCTGTAAATGTAACTACTGGGCATGCATATTTATTTTGAAGCCACTTAAGAATTACACTAGTATCTAATCCACCAGAATATGCTAAAACAATTTTTTTAGGCATTTAGCACTCTTCAGTTAATTTATTATAAGCTGCAGTAAATCCATTAAGTGTGTATGTGTCATTTGTTATAGTGCCTCTAGAAGATTCACCGCTAACTATAAGCTCAAGTCCTTTTTTCATTGCAAAAATAACTTTATTATCTTCTTCTGTCCAAGCTGCGGTGGGCACATCTTCAGTTGTATAAAATTTGTATTCTCCATTATCAATATTTACAATTATATCAGATGGAATTTTATAATTATAACCTGCTTCTATCTGTACTACGGTTTCTGGGTTGCCAATGTTTTTATAAACCAAAACGTAGAAGTTTCCTCTTTTCTTATCACTGGGTAAATCTGTCTCTGTTGCTAAGCTGCCAATATAACAATACTCATCAGCTTTCTCAAAAGACCATTTACCAACTTCTAGCGCCATTAAAGTAGTGGGAAGTGCTACATATAGCGCTATTAAAAACTTAAGAATAATTTTCATCAATTTCTTCTTTTAGTATATCTTATGCAATTAGTTAAGAGTGTTTAGTCAATGTTAGAGCCTTTTTAAATTATGGAAAAATCAAACTTAAATGAATTGATGAAACAGATTCAAAAAGACCGCGACGAAATGGCTTTTTCACAAATTTTTGATTTTTTTGCCTCTAAAGTTAACGCCTATTTTATTCAAAATAGGATCAAGTTTGAAAGCGCTGAAGAGCTGACACAAGAGGTCTTAAGTACTGTTTGGGTAAAATCGCACCTATATGATTCATCAAAATCAGCGCTTTCAACATGGATATTTACTATTGCGAGAAACAAAAAAATAGACTTTTTAAGGAAAAATTCAAAAATAAACTTTAAAGAAGAAGATATAAGAGAATTTTTGTACCAAGATAGAGAAATTGACCTCATTGAAGAAAATGAGGCAAAAAAACAAATAGAAAAAATAAATAATGAGCTCGATGAACAGCAAAAAATAATGATAAAAATGAACTTTTTTGAAAACAAAAGTCATAAAAAAATTGCAGATGAGCTTGAAATTCCATTAGGGACAGTTAAATCAAGAATAAGGCATATTTTAACGAAAATGCATGAATTTTTAAGATGAACGGAACAGTAGTAAAAAACCAGCTAATATTTGATTTTGCCTCTGGAATATTAGGTCCAGCAAAGTCCCTATTTGCTTCAACATATTTAGAATTAAACTCAGATGCCTCTAAAATTGGCAATATATTTGAAAATATGTTGGGTGATAACTTAATGGATAACGAAAATATTCATCCTAAAAATCTGAAATATACAGACTGCATGAATAATAAAAATATTAAATCTGATTCAAATCTTAAAGATCCAGTAACTACCTTTTTTGGTAACCTAAATAATTTAAATTGGAAACAAGTTTATAAAGGTTTCAAAGAGTATACCGCATCTATCGATGATAAAGACGAATTGAAATTAATTAAAATGGACCCTGGAGTTTCTGTGCCGCTGCACTCACATGGTGGAAAAGAGTATATATTAGTCTTAGAAGGTAGCTTCTGCGATGAATATGGTAAGTACTCTAGAGGTGATATTCAGATAAATGACCAAAAAATAAAACATACGCCGATAGCATCAAAAGACACAGGCTGTGTATGCATGAGTATTACCGAAAAAGATGTAATATTCTTTGGTAAGTTTGGATCTTTCTTAAACTTATTTACATTTATCAAATCTTTTTTTAAGCAAAAATAAACTCATTATTGTATAACTTCATACGTGTCTAAGATTCACGTAGATTTTGTTAGAGGTAAAAAAGTTGAAAGCACCCATCAAGTTAAGGCTTTAGTAACAACTGTTGATGGTGAAGTTTTATTATCTACAAATAATGATAATGAATATTTTTTCCCTCGATCATCAATCAAAATATTTCAAGCAATTCCTTTTGCAATGTCTAATGCAATCAAAAATTATAAATTAAATAATAAACATATAGCTTTAGCTTGTGCTTCACACAAAGGAGAAAAATTTCATATAAAAGAGTTAAAAAAATGGATTTCAAAAATAAACTTAAAAACAAAAAATTTACAATGTGGTATTCATGCACCATTAGATAAAAGCTCATCTGAAAAAATAATATATTCTAGAAAAAAATTTAACGAACTACATAACAATTGTGCAGGTAAACACTTAGGGATGTTAACAAGCTGTTTGGTCAATAATCAGAGCATTACAAACTATCTTGATTATAATCACGTGCATCAAAAAAATATTAGAAAAATTTTTAATAAATTTACAGAAAGCAAATTGTCAAAGAAAAATTTCTCTCTAGATGGTTGTAGTGCGCCACAATACTCATTCAAAATTAAATCTATATCAAAAGCATTAAATAATTTGATTAAAAGTTATAAAAATAATTATGATTATAGTGATCAAGTAAGAACTTTAGTTAATTCAATTTTAGAAAATCCAGAATTTATTGGAGGAACTGCGAGCTTTGATACAAAAGTAATAAAAGCTTCAAAAGGAAGAATATTTTGTAAAAGTGGGGCTGAAGGCGTTTTTTTATTTGTTGATTTCCAAAACGAGATTAGTGGGGTAATTAAAATTACAGACGGAAATGAAAGAGCTATTCCAATTGCTATACTAAATATTTTTAAAAAATTTAAAGTTATGAGTAAAGTAGAATTAAAAAATTTAGAAAAAAAAGAAAAGTTTGAGTTAAAAAATCATGCAGGTAGAAATATTGGTTGTATCAGCCTTACAATGAAATAAGAAGTAAAAATAGAATAATCAAAATTGTTAAAGGTAGCCTGAGATAGTAAAATGCCTGTTTATTTGTTTCGTTTGCAAATAATATAATATAGTCAAAAAATAACTGAGTTAACAAAAGTAAAATTATTAAAATAAAAATTATTAAAATATTAATGTTAAGAAGGCTTAATATAATAATTATTACAGCAAATAAGCTAGGCAAAAAACCATATATTACTATATGAGTGGGCGGATTATTTTTTAAATTCCAGTTTATTGATCCAATAAAAACAATTATAATTAGACTATAGTAAGTAACAAAATTAAGTAGGTCTTCTTCCTCAACTACTAAAAAATAGTATTTATCTAAAAAAGTTAAAACATATGGTATTAATCCGAAATATGAAATTAGAAACTGAAAATTAATTTTTTTGGACATTTTGTATGATTGAAAAAAGTATCATTATAGAAATTGAAAAACTTTTAGATAATAAAAAAATTATAGATAGCAAGTTATTATCAGACTCTTTTGGTATAAATTGTTTAAAAATTATTACAAATGACAGTAAGGAGTTTATTGTTAAATATTATTACAAAAATAATCATAAATTTAATGCTATAAGATCTGAAAAAGATAATCTTGTATTTTTTAATAGACAAAAGTTTAATTATTTTCCAAATATTATTAACTATAATGATAGATTTCTAATCATGTCATTCATAAATAATAATGATGATCAACCAGAAAAAACAAATGTTGATTTGTTAAATTCCATAATTTCTATTCATTCAATAAAGAATCAAGATTATGGTTTTGATTTTGATACACAGATTGGTGGTTTAAAGCAGATAAATTCTAAATCTAAAAATTGGAAAGAGTTTTATACAGATAAAAGACTATCTTACATTTTTGATTTAGTTAACAAAAATAAGCCTATGGATAAATCAATTAATACTAAAATTGATTTATTGATTAAAAAAATGGATAATTTTATTCCAACTAATCCAAGGCCATCTTTATTACACGGTGATTTATGGGAAGGAAATATACTTTTTAAAAATAAAAAATTTGTAGGTTTTATTGACCCGGGATCATTTTATGGTCACAATGAATTAGAAATTTCTTATTTGAGGTGGTTTAACCCAAAATTTATTGATAATAATTTTTTAGATAAATATAACGATCATATCAAAGTTGATAAATATTATTTAGAATATGAACCAGTTTATCAATTGTATTATTCATTATTAAATGTTTATTTATGGGATAGAAGATATGTTGAGGATGTTCGTAGGTTATTAGATAAAATTAAAATATAAAGATTAAACACAAGGATTAGGATCAGATAAGTGTATTTCCTCAATTTCTTTTAATATTTCTTTTGAAAGCGTTATATCAATACTATCAATATTTTCTTTAAGCTGGTTCATAGTCGTAGCACCAATTATATTGCTTGTAACAAATGGACGATCATTTACAAAAGCGTTAGCAAATGTAGATGGTGCTATTTTGTATTTTTGAGCAAGTTCAAAATATTTTTCTATTGCACTTTCACCTCTTTCAGTATGGTGTCTGGAAAATCGTCTTGGCCAAAGAGTATACCTTGCTTTTTTGGGATTTTTTCCCCCAATATATTTACCACTTAGTCTCCCGCCTGCTAAAGGCGAGTAAGCGAGTAAACCGCAATTTTCTCTTATTGAAACTTCAGAGTTATGAATATCAAATACTCGGTTAACTAAACTATAAACATTCTGTATTGACATCATGCGTGGAAGATTTTTTTCTTTTGAAATTTGAAGGTATTTCATTACACCCCATGGTGTTTCATTAGATAAACCGGCGTATCTAATTTTTCCTGCTTTAACAAGTTGGTCTAAATTATATAAAACTTCTTCAACAGTAGTCCAATCATTATCACTAGCATCATATTCAAAATCTAAAATTCCAAATTTTGGAACCTTTCTTTCAGGCCAGTGTAATTGATATAGATCAATATAATCAGTCTTTAATCTTTTAAGGCTCTCATCTATTGCAGCATTCATATTTTTTTTATCAAAACCTAAACTTTTTGATCCTTCTCTAATCCACTCAAGGCCGTCTGATTTTGAAGCTATTTTTGAAGCTAAAATAATTTTGTCTCTATTTTTTCTTTCATGAAACCAATTGCCAACTATTTCTTCTGTTTTGCCATAAGTTTCTTTTCTTGGCATGACAGCGTATAGCTCAGCTGTGTCAAAAAAATTGACACCTCTTTCAACTGCATAATCCATTTGATCAAAACCTTCTTGTTGACTATTTTGCTCACCAAAAGTCATTGTGCCTAAACAAATGACACTTACATCAATATCTGTATTACCTAATTTTCTATATTTCATTTTTTATATACATAATTATTACACGCAAGGATTTGGATCATAAAGATGAATATCTTCAATTTCTTTTAAGATATTATTTGATAATGTGACATCAGTACTATCTATATTTTCTTTAAGTTGCTCCATTGTTGTAGCTCCAATTATATTGCTTGTAACAAATGGACGATCATTTACAAATGCATTAGCAAAGGTTGAGGGTGCTATGCCATACTTATTAGCAAGATTAACATATTTTTCGATAGCATTTTCTCCTCTCATTGTATTGTGTCTATCAAAGCGATTAGCCCATAATGTAAATCTTGTGTTAGGTGGATTTTTACCACCAATATATTTTCCACTTAATCTTCCACCTGCTAAAGGGGAATAAGCTAATAAACCACAATTCTCTCTTATTGATACTTCAGAGTTATGGATATCAAAAATTCTATTTACTAAACTATAAACATTTTGAATAGACATCATCCTGGGAAGATTTTTTTCTTCAGATAATTTCATATATTTCATCACGCCCCAAGGTGTTTCATTAGAGACACCTATGTGTCTTACTTTTCCTTGCTTAATTAAATCTTGGAGACAAGATAACACTTCTTCTAACTCAACCCAAGAATCTTCAGGATCATATTCAAAATCTAGTTTTCCAAACTTTGGTACTTTTCTCTCTGGTGCATGAAGTTGATATAAATCAATATAATCAGTTTTTAATCTTTTAAGACTGCCGTCAACAGCTTCATTAATATTTTTTTTATCAAAAATTAGATTTGGTCCCCCATCTCTAATCCAACTATTCCCTTCACTTTTTGCACAAATTTTAGTTGCTAAAATTACATCTTTTCGTTTATTATTTTGAGCAAACCAATTACCAATTATTTCTTCTGTTTTGCCATAAGTTTCCGCTCTAGTTGGTATAGAGTAAACCTCAGCAGTATCAAAAAAATTGACACCTCTTTCAACTGCATAATCCATTTGTTTGAAACCGTCTTCTTGGTTATTTTGTTCTCCCCAGGTCATTGTCCCTAAACAAATAACGCTTACTTCTAAATCTGTGGTCCCTAGTTTTCTATACTTCATACTTTTTTTACAAAATGCCTTGAAATTGTCGGATTTATAGCGATATTAGTAATAATTAAAAGGAGAAATTATGGCTTTAGACTTTAATCAACGATCTTATACTAAATCAGTAGATCAGGCGGCAATTGATGAAGGCTTGAGAGCGTACATGCTTAAAGTCTACAATTACATGACAATTGGCTTGTTACTTACTGGATTTATTGCTTATTTTTTTGGAAAAGCATCCATAGTTACTAATGAAATGGGTCAAATCGTGGGTGTAACTCAAGTGGGTGCATTACTTTTTGGATCTCCACTAAAATGGATCGTTATGCTAGCTCCGCTAGGATTTGTTTTTTATTTGAGTGCTAGAATTAATAGGATGTCAGTATCCGCAGCTCAAATAACATTTTGGTTATTTGCAAGTATTATGGGATTATCTCTCGCTTCAGTATTTATTGAATTTACTCAAACTTCTATAGCAAGAGTATTTTTCATTACTGCAGGTACATTCGGTGCGATGAGCTTGTATGGATATACAACAAAAAGAGACTTAACAAAACTTGGTGGTTTCTTATTTATGGGACTAATTGGTATTATTATTGCGAGTATTGTTAATATTTTTGTTGGTTCAACAGCATTACAATTTGCAATATCTGTTATTGGTGTTCTAGTGTTTGTAGGATTAACAGCATACGATACTCAAAATATCAAAAATATGTATTACGGTGGTGATAGTGAAGAAATAGGATCAAAAAAAGCATTGATGGGTGCATTAAAACTGTATTTGGACTTCATCAATCTATTCATATTATTACTACAATTATTTGGTCAAAGAAGATAATTCTTTTAAAACCCAAATATCTTTTTATTATACCCAGTCTTTTAAAGACTGGGTTTTTTTATGTCTAACTTAGAAAATAAACTAAAAAAAATAGTTAATACATTTAACAACATAGATAAAAATCTTGCCTACGAAGATATTAAAAAACTATCAACAAAATATCATAAAAATATTAATGTTCTAAATGTGCTATCACAAATAGCACAAAAAATGGGTGATGTAGATACGACAATAAATTCTTTAAAAAAAATTTTGTTAATCGATAAGAGTAACATCGAATGTATATCTAAAATTTATAAATTACTCTTGACCAAATCCCTATTAGATGAAGCATTAGCAAATATTAATTTAATTCTTAGAATAGATAAAGATCATTATGAGGCAATTCGTGATAAAGCTTACATCTATTTTTTAAAAAATAATTTTGATAAAGCAAAAAAAAACATAGACAATATTTCAAAATTAGAAGAGAAAGATTTCTTTGCCTATAATATCAAAGGGCTAATATATTTTAAAAATAGTAACTTTCATGAAGCAAAAAATTATTTTGAGCAAGCAATTAAGATAAACAGTAAATATGTTGATAGTTATAATAATTTAGGCATTTGTTTACTTGAATTAGAGAAATTAGATGAAGCATATACAGTATTTAAAAATGCTCATGAGATTGAATCTGATAATTCTAAAACAATAGTAAATTTAGGTAATGTGTTAAGTCTTCAAGATAAAGTTTTAGAAGCTATAAAAATTTACAATAAAGCATTAGATTTAGACCCAAATAATCAAGAAATTTTATCTAATATAGCAATATGTTATTGTAGAGAAAATAAAGAAAAAGAAGCTAAAATTTATTACGATAAGGCAATTAAAATTAATCCATACGATTATAAGCTAATGTATGCTTATTGTACTTTACAATTAAAATTAAATAATTTTTCAAGTTCTTGGAATTTATTTGACTCAAGATTATTGATTGAAAAAAATAAAGTCAAATTAAATAATTTTCAACTAGTTAAAAATAATCTGTTTGCCAATTTAAAAATAAATTCGGAAAATAAATTACTAATTTTAAGAGAACAAGGAATTGGTGAAGAGATTTTATTTGGTTCTATATATAAAGATATAATTAACAATTTTAAAAATATTAAAATTGAAGCTGATAAAAGATTGGTATCAGTTTTTAGTCGATCGTTTAAAAATGATATTTTTGTTGAAGATGGATACTATTCAAACAATTCAAAGATATCTGAATTTGATAATGTAATATATGCTGGAAGTATGATGCAATTTTTTAGAAAAAGAAAAACTGACTTTAAGGATAGTAATTATCTTTTAGCTAGAAATGATATTATTGATGAGTACAAAGAAAAACTATCTAACTCCAAAGAAAAACTAAAAATAGGTATTTCATGGAAAAGTGTTATAAATATTTATGGGACTTTAAAATCATTATCTATCAAAGATTTTGAACCATTATTCACCAGTGATAGACTAATTATAAATTTACAATATGGAAATATTGAGAATGATAAAAAATATTTATCTAGTCAGAATAAATATTTGAAAATATTTGATGATTTAGATTTATTCAATGACGTTGAGTCTTGCATGGGTTTGCTAAAAAACTTAGATTTGTTTATAACAGTTAGCAACTCAACTGCTCATTTTGCAGGAGCTCTTGGAATACCTACAATATTAATATGTCCAAAAAAATCATCGACGTATTTCTATTGGAATACTAGTAGTGAATCATCAATATGGTATAAAAATATAAAAGTTTTAGGAATAGAAAGCTCAATAAGTGAAACCATTAAGCAAATAAATAATATTGTAGAAGAAAATAATGAATTTAGTTTCTCAAATTAATATTATTCTCAAAAGATTCGAAGAGGGTGATAAATTAAAAAGTTACAAAGAGCTTCAAAAAATTTTTAAAAAAAATAAAGATA
>CACNCX010000011.1 GCA_902619045.1 uncultured Alphaproteobacteria bacterium
TTCAATCTCAAAGGGTTCAGTATTTGCTCTCGAAATAGTAATTACTATTGGTTCACCTTTTTTACCTCTCATTAATTCAACGGCTTCATTTAGACTTAGACCAAAAACAGGTGTTTCATCTATTTGAATAATGTAATCACCTGCAAGAACTCCAGCTTCATATGCTGGTGTATCTTCAATCGGAGCAATGACTTTTACAAAACCTTCTTCCATGGTAATTTCAATACCTAATCCACCAAATTTACCCTCTGTATCCATTTGCATTTCTTGAAATACTTCTTCATTCATAAAACCTGAATGAGGATCTAAACCTGACAACATTCCATCAATCGCTTTTTCAATTAATTCTTGATCCGTAACCTCTTCTACATAGGATGATCTTACCCTGTCAAATACCTGTCCAAATAGATCTAAATATTTATATTTTTCTTCTTCTGAAGAAGATCCATATGTTTTAGGTGCAAGAAGTGTAACGAGCGTAAGCAGTAGTATTACTTTTAAAAATACATTTTTTGAAATTATCATATATTTTAAGCTAGTTTAGTTTGTGAAGAATCAAAGCTTACTTCCCACAATTTTTCTAATGCGTATAATTCTCTAATTTCTTGTCGAAACAAATGAACAATGATCTCACCTGCATCAACAATTATCCAGTCACATTGAGGTCTTCCTTCAGGATTCGGACATTTTATCCCTGATTTTTTTAATTTTTTTACCATTTCGTCTGCTGTAGCATCTGAATGTCTAGTTGATCTACAAGTAGCAATCACAAAGGCATCAGCAACAGATGACTTATTAGATAAATCAATTACTTTTATATCTTCAGCTTTTGCATCACTTAGTATTGATACAATATTTTCTGTCAATGAAGTAATTTTATTAATATTTGCCTCTTAACTTATTTCTTTGATTTCTAATTTCAGATGATGAAATTTTAATTTCTTTATTTTGTATCAAAGTCCATGCAGGAATTTTTTTTGATACATGTTCTATGTCTTGCGCTATATATTTATGATGAATAAATTTTTTTGCTGCAACACTTTTCAAAGCATTTGTATTATATCCATGTCTTCTAAAAATAACAATAGAGATAATATGAAAAATTGATTGCCATCTTTCCCATTCGTGGAAATTAACTAAATTGTCTGCACCCATTAACCAAAAAAATTTAATATTTTTATAATATTGAATTAGAAATTTAATTGTTTGATAAGAATATTGAGATTTAATTTTTTTTTCTACCTCTAATATTTTTATAGGAAAATTTTTTGTAATTTGTTTACAATTTTGTAATCTTTCTTCGTATGTTGCGGGTTTTGAAATCTTTAAAGGATTCTGAGGTGTAACTAACCACCAAATTTCATCAAGTTGTAATACTTTTTTAGCCTCATTGGAAATAAATAGATGCCCTCGATGTGGTGGATCAAAAGATCCTCCAAGAAGTCCGATCTTTTTCAATTAAGGTCTTTCCTGACCACTACCATTAACTACATATTTAAATGTAGTTAAATGTTTTGTTCCCACTGGTCCTCTTACATGTATTTTGTCAGTTGAGATTCCTATCTCAGCACCAAAACCAAATTCACCGCCATCCGCAAATTGCGTAGATGCATTTTTAAGTATTATTGCGCTGTCAATTTTATTATAAAATTTTTCAAAGGTTTTTTCACTTTCTGTAATTATACTTTCTGTATGTCCAGAAGAATAATCATTTATATGTTTAACTGCTTCCTCAACACCAGAAACAATTTTTACTGATAAAATTTTATCTAAATATTCTAATGACCAATCTTCTTCACTTGCAGTTTTAAAATCACTATCCAAAGACTGAATATACTCATCACCTCGAATTTCACAATTTACTTCTTTTAGAGGTTTTAATATTTTCATTGCTTCGTCTTTAATTTTTTCATCAATTAAAAGTGTTTCTGCAGCACCACAAATTTCAGGACGTCTCATTTTACTATTAAAAACTACTTTTTCGGCAATGCTTAAATCAGCATCTTTATCTACATACACATGACATATACCGTCTAAATGTTTGATAACGGGTATTTTGCTTGCTGAATTAATTTTTTCAATCAAACCTTTGCCGCCTCTAGGAATAATTACGTCAACATAATCTCTCATGCTTAGTAAATGATCAACCGCTTCTCTTTCAGGTGTATTAATCATTTGGACACAATGTTCTGGGAGGCCAGCTTCCGTGAAAGCATTTGTAATATTATTTACTAACTCCTTAGAGGAATAAAAACTATCGCTACCACCTCTTAAAATTATACAATTGCCAGATTTTATGGAAAGACAAGACGCATCAACAGTGACGTTCGGTCTGGATTCATAAATCACACCTAATACACCAAGTGGTGTTGAAATTTTACGAAACTGTAAACCATTAGGTCTTTCCCATTCTTCTAATGTAATGCCAATTGGATCTGGTATTTCGATTATATCTTCAATTGATGTAATCAATCCATCAATAGATTTTTCAGTTAATGTAAGTCTATTTATTAAAGGCTTAGCTAAAGATTTTTTTTCACCATTTTCTAAATCTATTTTATTTGCTTCAAGAATTTTATTTCTATTTTTATCTAAATTTTTAGTGAGTTTTGTTAAAGCAAGATTTTTTTGATCACTGCTACAGACTTTCATATTTAGAGAGGCAGATTTTGCTCTTTTGCCTAATTCAATAATATTATTTTCAATACTCATGTAGAAAGCTTAACTAAATTATCTTTATGTACCACTTCCTCTCTTCCTTCGAAACCTAAAACTTTATAAATTTCTTTACTTTTCTTTCCAATAATTTTTTTTGCATCATTAAAATCATAAGCAGATATACCTATTGCTACCTTCTGACCATTCTCAACTAATATAGATATTACATCACCTCTTTTGAACCTTCCCTTGATATCTATTACACCTGCAGGAAGAAGACTTTTATTTTTCAAAATTGCATTTTGAGCCCCTGTATCTATAATAATCGATCCTGATGGTTTTAAATGATTTAATAACCATTTCTTTTTGGACGAATTTGTAGAAGTTAAGGGATAAAAAATTGTTGAATTTTTTTTATTAATATTACTGATTGGTCTGTTTTTATCACTATTAGTGATTATTGTAGCACAACCGTTTCCCGCACATATCTTTGCTGCTAAAATTTTTGTGGCCATTCCTCCACTGCCTAGTTCAGAAGATTGATAATTACCAAGTTCTTCAATTTTTTTATCAATTTTAAATACCTCTGAAATTTTTTTGACATCCTTATCTTTTTTTGGATTACCTTGATATAAACCATCAACATCACTTAATAAAATTAATAAGTCAGCTTCAATCATTTGCGCTACTCGGGCTGCAAGTCTATCATTATCACCATAGCGAATTTCCTCAGTAGCAACAGTGTCATTTTCATTAATGATTGGGATTATGTTTTTACTTTGTAATGATGATATTGTATTTCTAGCATTTAAATATCGTCGCCTTTCTTCGCTATCTTCTAATGTTAATAAAATTTGAGAAACACCTATCTTGTATTTTCCTAGTTTATTTCGCCATTGATGGGCTAATTCAATTTGACCAACTGAAGCTGCTGCCTGTTTATCTTCTAATTTTCTTAACTTTGTATTTGAAATACTTCTCGCACCTAAAGCAATAGCGCCAGAACATACAATCACAATTTTTTTTGTTTTATTCAATTCCGCAATGTCTTTACATAAATTATCTAACCACTTAGATTTGATCTTTTTTGTTTTCGAATCAACAATTGAATTTGAACCAATTTTTACAACTACTTTTTTATATTTTTTAATCATTTGTGATTTCATTATATTTGAATAAATAATCAATTAGATCATCTATACCTTCATTATTAAAACTTGATATAAAAAGAATATCAGAATTTAACTTTTGATTGATCTTAATTTTTTTTTCCTCTAAATTTTCATGAAGTAAATCAACTTTGGTTAAAACAATTATTTCTTTTTTTGAAGATACTTTTTCACTATATTTTGAAATTTCGTTTCTTACTGTAATATAGTTTTCGTACCAATTGTCGTCATTTATATCTACTAAATGAAGTAAATATTTACATCTCTCAATATGTGCTAAAAATTTATCTCCCAAACCTTTTCCCTCATGCGCACCTTCAATTAACCCTGGGATATCTGCTAATACAATTTCTTTATCAAAGCGCTTCACGGTACCAAGCACAGGATGTAAGGTTGTAAATGGATAATCCCCAATTTTTGGGTTAGCATTAGAAATTGTTGATAACAGAGTTGATTTACCTGCATTAGGTAAGCCTATTACTCCTATATCTGCAAATAATTTTAGTGATAACCATATCCATCGCTCTTCTCCTAATTCGCCTTTTGTAAATTTTCTTGGAGCTTGGTTAACTGATGATTTAAAATGATTATTTCCTAAACCGCCATTACCACCCTTTAATAAAATGTATTCTTCATCAATTTTTGTTAGATCAGTTAGCAATACTGTTTTATCTTCATTGTAAATTTCTGTTCCAGGTGGAACTTTAATAACCATGTTGCTTCCATTCGCTCCTGTTTGATTTTTTCCCCTTCCATTTTCACCTTTTTTTGCTTTAAAATGTTGTTGGTATCTAAAATCAATTAGTGTGTTTAAATTATCATCCACTTTAAAAATAATATTTCCACCTTTGCCTCCATCGCCTCCATTAGGGCCACCAAACTCAATATATTTTTCCCTACGAAAACTAGCGCAGCCATCTCCACCATTACCAGATGCAATATATATTTTTGCTTGATCTAAAAATTTCATAATAAATTTTTAATTAATTGGTATTATTGTTCTGTGGGAACAACTGATACAAAAGTTCTTACTCTTGTTTTTTTAAAAGCTACTTTTCCATTTATTGTAGCAAATATTGTGTGATCTTTACCTATGCCAACATTATCACCTGGATGAAACTTTGTGCCTCTTTGCCTAATAATAATGTTTCCTGCTATTACGTTTTCACCACCAAATTTCTTAACTCCAAGTCTTCGACCCGCCGAGTCTCTTCCATTCCTAGAACTACCACCTGCTTTTTTCGTTGCCATTATTTATCTTCTTTTTTAGTTTTAACAGTTTTTTTTACAGTTTTCTTTACTGATTTTTTCTTAGTAGGTGAAGCTTTATTTACTGATTTTTTTGCAACTGTCTTCTTTTTTGTAACTTTTACCTCTTTAGACTCAATTTTTTCTTTAGTAACTTTAGTTTCAGTTTTTTTAACTTTTTTTGTTTCAGGTTCAGCAGTGGACTTTTTTCCACCATAAGAAATTGATTCTATTCTTAATACAGTTAGATATTGTCTATGACCTTGTGTTAATCTGTAATTTTGTCTTTTCCTTTTTTTAAAAACTATTATTTTTTTATCTCTGATTTGATCAACAATTTTTGCTTCAATTGAAGCATCTTTTAGTAACGGCTCGCCTAAGCTATTTGTGCTTTGATCACTGATCGCTAATACATCAGTAATAGACACTTTATCACCTTTGGATCCCTCAAGTTTTTCTACTTTAAGTATCTGACCAGCTCTTGCTGAGTATTGCTTTCCACCAGTTTTGAAAATTGCTAACATATCTTTAGATGGCGGGGTTTATAGTGAACTATGCTAATAGTCAAATTAAAAATATGGCGTAAATACTGGAAATAAAGACCTTAAAAGCTATCCTTTGCTTTTCGCAAATAAGCAAATAATTCAAAGTCTGTAAAACCTAGCTCTTTCTTAATTATAGTACCTAATTTTGAATTTTGATTTAGGAATAAGTTATATTGTTTTTCATCTTCTAATAAAAAAGGTACGGATTTTCCTTTATTATTTAAATCATCATTAATTTTGTTTCTAACTGTCAAATAAGCACTTTCTTTTTTAAGTGTTTTCTCAAGAAAATTTAAATTGCCTATTGTATATTCATGACCACAATAAATAATTGTATTTTTACTTAACTCATTGATTTTTTTTAAACTGTTAAACATTTCATTTAATGTTCCTTCGAACACACGACCACAACCAAGTCTGAATAGTGTATCACCACAAAATAAAACACCATTGTTTTCATCATAGTAAATTATATGATCTAATGTATGCCCAGGTGTTTTTATTATTCTAAATGTATTTAAGCAGGAGTTGACTTCATCTCCATCACGTAAAACGAATCTTGTATTTTCAATCTGAGCACTTGGAGAGTGTATATTAACTTCTGGAAAAGCATTAAGTATTCCTTTTACACCTGATGTGTGATCTCTATGATGATGTGTAATAAATATATCTTCTATGGTTAAATGGTTTTCAAGAGCAAAATTTAATATAGGATTACTATCAGCAGGATCTATAACACAGCTATTAAGTGTGTCATTATATAAAACAAAAGAGTAGTTATCTTTTAATTGATTTATAATTTCAACTTTCATCTAATAACTAATTTGCAATAACAGAATTTTTTGCAAAAACTTTTTTTGATGATTTAATTTTTACTGGTTCATAATTTTTATAACTTAATAAAAAAATAGCTTCGTGAGTGAAAAAATTAACTCCAGTAACTGATTCACTTATATCAAATTGCTTACCTTTAGATGTTAATCCAATACTTTTTTCAATCACAATATTCATTTCGTTACACAAATTCAAAAAATCCTTAATTGTAAAAAAATGAATGTTAGGTGTGTCATACCATGTATAAGGTAAACTTTCTGTTACTGGCATTTTTCCAGATATTAAAAGCTGTAATCTTATTTTCCAATGTCCAAAGTTAGGAAAAGAAACTATTGCTTTCGATCCTATTCTTAATAATTCAGACAGAATATCTTTGGGCTTCATCATTGCTTGTAAAGTTTGACTTAAAATTACATAATCAAAACTATTATTTGAATATTGAGACAAATCTAATTCGGCATTTCCATGTACAACATTGAAACCTCTTGCGATAGCATTTGCAGCTAGATCTCTATTTAATTCAATGCCATGAGTTATCGCATTACGATTATTTTCTAATTGTTCCATAAGACCACCATCACCACATCCAATATCTAGGATTTTTCTATCTTCTGCGATAAGTGTTTCAATAAGAGACCAATCTTTTCTTATGCTATTAATTTTATTCATCTATCTTCGCAAAGTTGTTTGTTAGGAAACCTTTTATTACATCATCTAACTGCGGTTCCTCTAATAAAAAACTATCATGTCCTTTATCAGTATCAATTTCTAGAAAGCTTACTTCTCTTGATAGAGAATTTAATTGATTTACAATCATTTTACTTTCTATAGTAGGGAATAACCAATCCGAGGTAAATGAGACAATTAAATATTTTAAATGGTTATTGGGATTATGACTAAACTCAATATTTTTTCTAAATGTTTCATCATGATCAAAATAATCCATAGCCCTTGTTAAATAAAGATATGAATTTGCATCAAATCTTTCAACAAATGATTTACCTTGATATCTCAGATAACTCTCAACTTGAAAATCAGCATCAAATCCAAAAGAAATAATATCTCTTGATTGAAGTTTTCTTCCAAATTTTCTATGCATCGCATTTTCGGATAAATATGTGATATGCGCAATCATTCTTGCTACTGATAGACCTCTTTCAGGCACTTCATTATTTTCAAAGTACTTTCCATTTTTCCAAATAGGATCACTCATTATTGCCTGTCGCCCAACTTCATGAAATGCAATATTTTGAGCTGAATGTTTTAAAGCACCTGCAATATGTATTATATTTAAAATTTTATCCGGAAAATCGATTGCCCATTGAAGTGCTTGCATTGCTCCCATCGAACCACCGATGACAGAAAATAAATTCTCTATATTTAAACTTTCAATCAATAAAGATTGAGCCTTCACCATATCTTTTATTGTTACGGAAGGAAAATTACCACCATATGCAACATCACTTCCATTTCGTAACTCTTTAGGACCAGTTGAGCCAGCACAACCGCCAAGTACATTTGAGCAAATTACAAAAAATTTGTGTGTATCAATTGGTTTATTAGGCCCAACCATTCTAGACCACCAACCTTCTCTTCCAGTAATGGGATTATTCCCAGCAACATATTGATCTCCAGTTAAAGCATGGCAAACAAGAATAGCATTAGTTTTATCAGCATTTAATTTGCCATATGTTTTGAATGCTAGTTTAAAATTATCTATTATATCTCCTGATTCTAGTTTTAAATTAATATTCTCGAAATAGGCTATTTCGCTTTCAAGTTTTGTGTCAGTAGTAAATTTTGTTTTCATATCTTTTTAGTCTAACACTATTTGAAAGAATGAAGGAGGAGTGTAAACGCTTTAGCTGATTATTGCTCCACCCGCAAGCTGTCTCAAATCGGTGATAATCGGTCTTATATTTATATATCTTTCTAAGTCAATAAATCGTCATTTTTTAAATTAAATACTACTTTATTTTGATTTATCGTAAGATAGTTTGTAAAGAAACGTCCAAAATTATGAAAAATAAAGAATTAGACAATTTAAGAAGCAAAATTAATAACATTGACGATGAAATTTTATCTTTATTATCTAATCGATCTAAAATTGTTTTAGAAATAGGAAAACACAAAAAAGATAATTCAGTTGTTGATCTAGATAGAGAACAAAAAATTCTCGACAGATTAAGCTCTAAATTTACAGGATCTTATCCGAAAGATACCATTGTTAGACTTTGGAGAGAAATTTTTCAATCTTCTGAAAAACTTCAGAAGTTAACTAAAGAAAATATTCAATCAAAAAGATCTATAGAAAACATTAATGTTTATAAAGGTGGTAAGGCAAAGTTAAATAACAATAAAAGAGTTATCAAACTTTCTTCAAATGAAAATCCCTATGGTGCTTCACCGAAAGCAATTGAATTGTTAGAAACAAAAAATATTAATCATAATTTACATAGATACCCAGAAATTGATGGATCATCATTAAGAGAAGCAATAGCTAAAAATTTTTCTATTGATAGTAATAGAATTATTCTTGGCTCTGGCTCAGATGAAGTTTTATTATTTGCAGCTTTGGCATTTTGTCAAGATGGCGATGAAATTCTCCACGCAAACCACGGCTTTGAGATGTATTCAATTGTGAGCAAAGTAGTTGGTGCAGTTCCAAAAAAAATTAAGGAAGATGTAAATTTCAATTTAAATATTGAAAATCTCATAGATCAAACAAATGACGCTACTAAAGTAATTTATATTGCATCACCTAATAATCCAACCGGAACTTATTTGCCTAGAGACCAACTTGTTAAATTAATGAATAGTATTTCTAAAAATATTATAGTTGTTATAGACGGAGCATATGTCGAATACGTGCAAAAAGACGATTATGATAAAGGATTTAGTTTAACGGATGAATATGAAAATATTATTTTAACAAGAACATTTTCAAAAACATATGGACTCGCAGCTTTAAGAGTAGGCTGGTGTTATACCAGTCAAAAAATAGCTGATATAATTAATAAAATAAAACCTCCTTTTAATACGACAACTATTTCACAGTCTCTTGCAATTAAAGCTTTGGAGGATAAAGAACATATTGAAAACTCTGTTAAATTAAATTCTGAAATTAAAGATTGGTTTGAAAAAGAACTCAAACTCCTAAATATTAAAACCAGACAAACTGAAGGTAATTTTACTTTAATTGAAACTTCAGAAGAAGAAGCTGAGAAAATTAGTAATCATCTTATGAATGATGGCATTATTATAAGGCGTTTAAATAGTTATAATCTACCCAATTTTTTGAGAATTAGTATTGGTACAAAAGAAGAAATGGATTTGACAGTTGAAAGTTTGAAGAAATTTAATGTCTAAAATAACTTATGATTCAGCTCTGGTCATTGGTATGGGATTAATTGGATCATCCATAGCGAGGGCTCTGAAGGAAAAACAAATATCAAAAAAAATTTTTGCTATTGATAGAGATAGTGAGGTAATAAATATTTCAAAAAATTTAGATCTTGTGAATGCAATAGAGAGTGATTTAAATAAATATAATCAACAATTTGATATTATTTTTATTTGTACGCCTTTGAGCTCATATAGGGATATATTTAAGCAATTGAATAGTTATGTTAATGAAACAACACTAGTAACAGATGTTGGTTCAACAAAAGTAAGTGTTATAGAAGATTTTAAAGAATCAATTAATAATAAAAAAATTTTATTTGTTCCTGCTCACCCTATTGCTGGATTAGAGAAAAGTGGACCAGAATTTGGTTTCGCAAAGCTGTTTGAAAATAGGTATTGTATTTTGACCCCAATAGAAACTCAGAGCGAGATAACAAGATCAATTTCAGATATTTGGGAGTCATTTGGAATGAATATAGAAATCATGGAACCTAAACGTCATGACAGAGTACTAGCTATGACATCTCATATTCCACAACTCATTGCATATTCTGTCGTAGGAACTGCAACAGAGCTTGAATCTCAAATGAAAGATGAAGTAATTAAGTATTCAGCTGCAGGTTTTAGAGATTTCACAAGATTGGCAGGTAGTGATCCAGTAATGTGGCGTGATGTTTATGAAAAAAATAAAGAAGCCGTTTTAGAAATGCTTGGTCGTTTCAGTGAAGATCTACTTACTTATCAAAAAGCAATAAGAAATAATGATTTAAAATATTTGGAAGAAAAATTTATAAAATCAAAAGAAATTAGAAAAATTATTGAAGAGATTGGTCAAGCAGGAACTTTTGATCCCACAGAAAAGAATTAGTTATCCAATAATAAATTTGAAGCAGTTTCTATTCTATTTTGAACTTCGTTTAATAAAACTTTTTTATCTAAACCTTCATCAATTGTCGGTAAAAATTTTATAGTAATTAATCCTTTTTCTAATACCCATGATTGTTTTGGCCAACATAAACCTGAATTTAAAGCTACAGGAAGGATTTTTCTTTTCGTATGATTATAAATTCCAATAAAACCTGTTTTATAATCAGGTTTGCTCCCAGGCAGCTTTCTTGTTCCCTCGGGGAAAATAATAATTGAAGATCCAAAAGATAATTTTGATTGAACTTTTTGTAACATATCTCTCATAGCTTTTGTTCCACCATCTCTATTAATTGCAACCATATTAGACTTGAATAAATATTGTCCAAAAATTGGTATAAAGAAAAGCTCTCTTTTATGGATAAAGAAACAATCTTTTAAATAGTAATAGAGTGCGAGTGTCTCAAATGCGGACTGATGTTTAGACGTAATTAAGACACTTTCATTTGGAATATTTTCTAAACCCTCAATTTTATGTTTAATATTACATATAAGATTAAGAAAAACAAAAATAATACGTATCCAAAGTTTTGTTGGATATTTAAGTAAATAACTTGGTAATAAGAGAAAAGGTAAACATATAATACCCATCAACACAGTCCATATAACCAAGGAAATATAAAATATTATACTTTTTAAAATTAACATACTTAATGATTTTGTTTTATATACTAGCCTGACTGATCTATATATAATTTATGTTCATTGTTTGCTCTAATTGTGAATTCAAGTATTTAGTAAATTCTGCAGATCTTAAACCAAATGGTAGAATGGTTGAATGCGCAAATTGTAATCATCAATGGTTTCAAGAACTAGATGATACTGACATTACATCATCAGTCCCATCTACAAAAAAAGAAGAATTAGATCAAAATTTAAAAAATAATAATCAAAAAGAAAAATTAGAAAAAGATCCAGTCAGAAATTTACCAAGTACAGTTGTAAGACAAGAAAAACCAAGTGTTATTAATTCAACGATAGTAATTGCTCTAGCTATAGTTGTAATTTTAGCAATATGGATTTATCGATCCTACGGTGTAAATACTTTTATTATTATTGATTTCTATATTAGGGAATTTTTCTTTAATTTAAATTTGATAATTTCAGACTTAGCTAAAATTATACACAATACTTTAAATTAGTTACAACCAACTAGGAATAATATCAGCTTCAATTATTTTTTCAATTTTTTCTGGAGAATAAATAATTGCATAATTATCATTGTTTATTAAAATTTCAGAGGGCAGTGGCCTAGAGTTATAATTTGAAGACATTACTTTTCCATAGGCTCCTGTATTTTTTATAACCAGTAGATTGCCAATTTTTTGTTTAGCCAATTTAATATTTTTTAAAAAAACATCTGAACTTTCACAAATTGGACCAGCAATAGCATAATCCATAATTTCCTCTGATTTTACATCAATTGCTAAAATTTCATGGTGAGCACCATACATGGCTGGACGTATCAATGTATTCATTCCTGCATCAACAATTAAATAATTTATACCTCCATTATTTTTAATTGTAACAATAGAAGTGACTGTAAATCCAGCCTCAGCAATTAAATACCTACCAGGCTCAAATGATAATTCATAGTTTGTTTGCGTAAAACAATTATCAAGTTCTTCTTTTACCATCTCAATATTAAAGTCAGGATCAGATTCTTCATATTTAACATGAAAACCTCCACCCAAATCTACATGCTTGATATTAATACCTGATTCAATAAACTTATTTGCAGCCATTTTCATTTGAGAAAACGTATTTTTATATGCCTCAATTTTACTAATTTGACTTCCAATATGACAACTAATACCAATTAAATTTAAATTTTTACAACTTTTAACTAATTTGATAATTTTATCTAAATTTTCAAATTCAATACCAAACTTATCAGTTTTTTTTCCTGTTGAAATTTTACTTAAAGTCTCACCATCAACATCTGGATTAAGTCTAACACCAATATCAACGTTTTTATTTTTTTCATTTGCTAAATTATCGAGTAGTTTTATTTCTTCTAAAGATTCAGTATTAATTAAACGTATGTTTTTATGCATAGCATAGAGTAAGTCTTGTTCAGATTTTCCAACACCTTCAAAAATTATTTTTTTTGGATCGAAACCAGCTTCCAAGGCCCTTTTTAATTCACCAACTGACACTACATCTGCTCCAATATCTAACGAGTTCATTAATTTCAAAATAGCTTGATTTGAATTAGATTTAATTGAATAAAAAATATTGTTACCTAAAATTTCTTTAGTTTTATTTACTTGATTTATAATTTTTTGTTGTGAATACACATAAAAAGGTGTCTGACAAACTTTAACTAAGTCATATAAAGAAGTACCCTCAATATACGGGTCGTTATTTTTATAAGTTAACATTTATTCAGTATTTATAATAACGGATTGTTGACGTTTTTTCTCTTCTTCTAATTTCTCTAAACATGCTTCATCACATGGATATGTAATTACGGATTTGTCTACTTGATCTTCTGGCAAACTTAAAGGACCAACTTTACCACAGCTAAAAGTAAACAACAAAAATGATAATAATATTAATCTGATCATCATAAGTATTTTTTTATAACAAGTTTTATAATTTTTTTAGTAATTTCAGGAGCTGTACCCCCAAAACTTGATTTTGATTTAACACTGTTAGTAGCTGATAGCACTTTTTTTGCGTCAGCTGTTATATTTTTGTCAAATTTTTTTAATTCTCCAAGAGATAATGAATCTATGTTTCTATCTTGTTTTGAACAATAAGAAACAATCTTTCCTGTAACAACATAAGCATCCCTAAATGAATATCTAAGATTTTGAACCAACCAATTAGCCAAATCGGTAGCGGTTGCATTTGAACTATCAATCAACTCTTTCATTCTAGTTTTGTTGAATGTAGATTTTGATAAAATTTCATTCATAACTTTTATACATAAAGAAACATTGTCGTATGAATTAAATGTTATTTGTTTATCGTCTTGTAAGTCTTTACTATAAGAAAGTGGTAACCCTTTAATAATATTAAGCATTGAACTTAAATTATTAATGATAATACTTGTTTTTCCTCTAACAAGCTCTGCACCATCTGGATTTTTTTTCTGAGGCATAATTGAACTACCAGTTGAAAGATCATCTGGTAAATTGATAAAATTAAATTGTTGATTTGACCAAAGTACTATTTCCTCTGCTATTTTTGATAAATGAACAGCAATTAGTGATAGAACAAATAAAAATTCTATTACAAAGTCTCTATCTGACACAGTGTCCATAGCATTTTTTGTTGGCTCTCTAAATCCCAACTCTTTAGTTGTATATTTTCTATCAATAGGAAAAGAAGTCCCTGCAAGTGCAGCTGCACCTAATGGGTTTTCATTAAGACGATATAAACAATCTTCAAGTCTTGTTCTGTCTCTACCAATCATTTCAACGTAAGCTAAAACATGATGAGCTAATGTTATTGGTTGAGCAATCTGTAAATGAGTGTAACCTGGCATAATTGTTTCAGTATTTTTTGTTGCAATATTAACTAAAGTTCTCTGAAATTTTTTTAGTTCACCATCTAAAATTTTAGATTCTTTTTTAACCCATAATTTTAAATCAGTTACTACCTGATCATTTCTAGATCTTGCAGTATGAAGCTTTCCTGCAATTTTTCCAATTTTCTTAAATAATAAACTTTCAATGTTCATATGAATATCTTCAAGTTTTTTTGAAAATACGACCTTGTTTTTTTCAATATCTCTTTCAATTGCTTTAAGTCCAGAGACTATTGCAATTTGTTCTTTTTTATTTATTATTTTTTGTTTACCGAGCATTCTAGCATGCGCTATTGAACCAGTTATATCTTCTTTATACAGACGTTGATCGATATCTATAGACGAATTAATTGCATCTAAAATCTCACTAGGTCCTTTTGAAAAATGGACATTTCTTGAAGGATTTTTTTTCATTTTGCGCGCCTATAAGAGATATTTATATTAATTTCCACCCTTATGCTTAAATTATTTTCATACGGCAAATTTTTCTTATATAAGCTCAGCTTTATAGAACTGACATGAATATTAAAAAAGTAGTAGTAATAGGATCTGGCACTATGGGCAGTGGAATCGCAGCCCAAATAGCAAATGCTAATATTGATGTTACACTTCTAGACTTACCTTCAAAAGAAGGATCTATAAACCAAATTACAGAAAACGCTAAAGAAAGAATTATAAAATCACGACCTCCACTTTTAGTAGAAAAAAACAAAGCAGAATTAATTAAGGTTGGAAATATTGAGGAAGACTTTAATGAAGTTGCAGAAGCTGATTGGGTTGTGGAGGCTGTTGTTGAGAGAATAGATATTAAACATAAAATTTATGATAAAATTCAAACTACAAGAAAGAACAATTCTATAATTTCATCTAATACATCTACAATTCCATTGAAAATCTTATCTGCAAATATGTCAGATGAAATGAAAAAAAATTTTTGCATTACCCATTTTTTTAACCCAGTTCGATATATGGCATTGCTCGAGATAGTAACTGAAGAAGTTAATGACATTGAAAAAATAAATTTATTAAAACAATTTTGTGATGAAAAACTTGGTAAAGGTGTCATTATTTGTAACGACACTCCAGGATTTATTGGAAACAGAATTGGAGTTTATGCAATGCAAGTTGCTATGACTGAAGCTTTTAAAATGAAGATATCAATTGAAGAAGCTGATGCAGTATTTGGAAGACCAATGGGTATCCCGAAGACTGGAATTTTTGGGCTATACGATTTAATTGGTATCGATTTGATGGCTGATGTTTTAAAAAGTTTTATCAAAGAACTCCCAAAAGAAGATCCTTTTCACGAGGTTGCTCAAGAAATTCCATTGGTCACAAAACTTATTGAAACTGGGTATACAGGAAGAAAAGGTAAGGGTGGTTTTTATAGAATGAATAAATCTGATGGTAAAAAAATTCTTGAAGCAATTAATTTAGAAACTGGCGAGTATCACCCAAGTCAGAAAATTAATTTAGGTATGGGTGATAAAATTGACATTAATAAACTCATTCAAAGAAAAGACAAATACGGTGAATATGCAAAATCAATTCTGACAAAAGTAATTAGGTATGCTGCATATTTAATCCCTGATGTATCATCAAAATATATAGACATAGATGATGCACTAAGATTAGGTTTTAATTGGACTGTTGGCCCTTTTGAAATGCTTTCAAATATTGATACAAAAAATTTTATTGATCAAAATACTGATATTAACTTCTTTAAAGATCTAAAGGGAGTTTTTGAATTTAATAAAAGACCTGGATATTTAGATTCAAGCATTGATAATTTAAGATCGTTAAATTTACAAAAAACTTTTGAGAACCCTTCTGCTAATATTAAAAATGCTTCATCATATCAGGTTGTTGAATTTACTACTAAGGCAAACGCTTTAGATACTGACTCTATGTTAGCTTTAAAAGAAGCTGCTCAAAATAATAAAAGTACAATTGTGATGAATGATGCAATGCAATTTTCTGCTGGTGTAAATTTAAATTATGTCATGGAATTTGCTAAAAATAATGAATGGTCTAAAATTGAAAAATTTATAATTGATTTCCAACAAACGTGTAAAACAATAAAATATGCAGATAAGCCTTTTATTGCTGCGCCATCAGGACTTGCTATTGGCGGTGGTTTTGAAGTAGTATTGCATTGTGATTATAACGTTGCTCATACAAATGTTGTTCTTGGACTAGTTGAATCTTTAGTTGGACTCATTCCTGCTGGTGGGGGTTGTAAGGAAATGCTGTGGCGTTGGTTACAAACTCCAGAAGGTAAAGAAAATTCTGAACATGCGTCTATGAAAGTTTTTGATCTTATTGGTTATGCTATTACTGCTACCTCACCAAATGAAGCGCTGCCAAATCAATTCTTTTTAGAAAAGGATAAGGTGGTAATAAATAGAGACAGACAATTATCAACGGCTATCGATTTATTAAATAATATTGAGGGAGGCTATGAAAAACCATCTCAACCTAAATTCAATTTGGGCGGTAGTGCTGTCAGAGATAAAATGATTGAAAAACTTGAAGCACTATATAATGAAAATAAAATTTTAGACCATGGATTAGAAGTAGGTAAGCAAATTGCCTTTGTCCTTAGTGGTGGAAATACAAATATTGATAATGAATTAAGTGAAGATGATCTTTATAATCTTGAATTAGAAGCTTTCATGAGACTTATCCAGATGCCTAAAACTCAAGAGCGAATAAAACATACGCTTGAAACTGGAAAACCATTAGTAAATTAAATTAATTTCTTGTAGTATTTGATCCTTTTAGGAAACAGATGAGTAATTTTGATACAAACCTAGATAAAAATTCTGCCAATTTTGTTCCACTATCACCATTAAGTTTTATAACTCGCGTGAAAGATATTTATCCAAACTATGACTCTTTAGTTTATGGAAAAAGAAGTTACACTTGGCTTGAAACCTATAATCGATGTACCAAGTTTGCTAGTGCATTAGCAAAAAAAGGAATTACAAAAGGAAGTACCGTTTCAATCATAGCGGCAAATACTCCAGAATTATTCGAAGCACATTATTCTATCCCAATGACTGGTGGCGTTATTAATACGATCAATACTAGACTTGATGCAGATACAATTGCGTATATTCTAGATCATAGTGATGCAAAACTTCTTATAACTGATACTCAATTTTCACCTACAATGAAAAAAGCTTTGCAAATATATGGGAAGAATATTCCTATTATTGATATTCATGATGATCAGGCAGTTTTTAAAGATGGTGAGGGTGAAAAAATTGGAGAAATGACATATGAACAATTTTTACAAACGGGTGATGATAATTTTAATTGGTCTTTACCTGAAGATGAATGGCAAGCAATCTCACTAAGCTATACATCGGGCACAACTGGTAAACCAAAAGGTGTTGTGTATCACCACCGTGGATCATATTTAATGTCAACAGGAAGTGTTACGGCATGGAACATGCCTAATAAATTAACATTTCTATATACCGTTCCAATGTTCCACTGTAACGGATGGGGCTACCCTTGGACAGCCGCTTTAATACATGCAAAGATTATTTGCTGCAGATATATTGTTGCAAAAGATATCTATAATTTAATAGATAAATATAAGGTAACTCATTTCGGAGGCGCTCCTATAGTTTTAAGTTTAATTGCTAACGCAGATGAGAGAGATAAAAAGGAAATAAATCATAAAGTATATGTATTAACTGCTGGAGCTCCACCAACGAGTGCAATTCTTGAAAAGATGGATAACTTAGGTTTTGAAGTTATGCATGTATATGGGCTAACTGAAACATACGGCCATATTCTTCAATGCGCGTGGAATGAAGAATGGGAGTCACAATCAAAATCTGAAAAAGCTGATATTAAAGCAAGACAAGGTGTTCGTTATCCAAATACTGAAGAAGTTTGTGTCGCAGATCCAGAGACCTATGAAAAAGTTCCAATGGATGGAGAAACCATGGGAGAGATTTTAATTCGAGGAAATGTTGTGATGAAAGGATATTACAAAAATAAAGAGGCGACTGAAACATCCATGAAAAAAGGATGGTTTCACTCTGGTGATTTAGCTGTTGTCTATCCTGACGGATATATTCAAATAAAAGATAGATCGAAAGATATTATAATTTCTGGTGGAGAAAATATTTCATCTGTGGAAGTGGAGAATGTTGTTGCAAAACATCCAGCTGTTTCCTTGGTTGCAGTAGTCGCCAAACCAGATGAGAAGTGGGGTGAAACACCTTGTGCTTTTGTAGAACTAGCACCTGGAAAAAATGCCACAGAAGAGGATATAATTCACTTTTGTAAAGAAAATATGGCTGGATTTAAAAGACCAAAGCATGTAATCTTTGGTGAATTACCAAAAACTTCAACTGGGAAGATACGAAAGTTTGAATTAAGAACAAAAGCAAAGGAGTTATAATGGATCCAAAAACTTATAAATTTGACACACTCAGTCTACATGCTGGTTATCAACCAAGTAAAAACGCTGGCTCAAGACAAGTTCCAATTTATCAAACAACTTCATATATGTTTGATGATGTTGATCATGCGGCAGCACTTTTTAATTTAGAAAGAGGTGGTCATATTTATAGTCGTATGTCCAACCCAACAGTACAAGTCCTAGAAGAAAGAGTTTGTGCACTTGAAGGAGGAACAGCTGCTCTTGCAACTGCATCTGGAATGAGTGCAATATTTTTAACTATTATGACTCTTTGTAACGCTGGCGATCACATGGTTGTTTCTTCTCAGCTTTATGGTGGAACAGTAAATTTATTTAGATTAACACTTCCAAAGTTTGGTATTAAAACAACTTTTGTAAAACCAAGAGATACAGAAGGTTTTAAAAAAGCTATTCAACCAAATACTAAAGGAATTTTTGGTGAGCTTGTTGGTAATCCTGGTAATGAATTAATGAACATGCCTGAGGTTTCAAACATAGCAAAAGAAGCAGGTATCCCACTAATAATTGATAGTACTTATCAAACTCCTTATTTGTGCAGACCTTTTGAACACGGAGCTGATCTTGTTGTACACTCACTTACTAAATGGATGAGTGGTAATGGTTCTTCTATGGCAGGAATATTAGTTGAAGGTGGAACTTTTGATTGGATGCAAAATGATAAATTTCCTTCTATGACAGAACCTTACGAGGGCTATCATGGACTATCATTTGCAGAAGAATTTGGTCCAACAGCTTTTACAATGATGGCAAGAGCTGAGGGCATGAGAGATATGGGGCCTTGTTTAGCTCCTCAAAATGCTTGGAATATTTTACATGGTTTAGAAACTCTTTCTCTTCGAATGGAAAAACATTGTTCTAATGCTTTGAAAATGGTTGAGTATTTATCAAATCATGAGAGTGTTGCTTGGGTTTCACATGCTAGCGCACCAGGACATCCAGATAAAGAACTTGCAGAAAAAATTCTTCCTAAAGGAACTGGGTCAATGATTGCCTTTGGAATTAAAGGTGGAAAAGAAGCAGGTGCTGCTTTTATTAATAATGTTAAACTTGCGTCACATTTAGCAAATGTTGGTGATGCAAGAACACTAGTTATACACCCAGCATCTGCAACACACTCACAAATGGATGAGGCAACTTTAAAATTTGCTGGATTATCTCATGATATGATTAGATTATCTGTTGGCTTAGAAGACTTTGAAGATATTGTAAACGATTTCGAAGATGGATTCAGAGCTGCAAAAAAACCTCGTTTAGTTGCAAACAAATAAATGAAGTTTAAAGTTCGCGGAATTGATACGTTTGCTTCTACTGGAGGCAGACCTTTTGATAAAAATAAACCCCTTATAATCTTCGTTCACGGCAGTGGACTAAGTCACATGGTTTGGGTTTTACAAACACGCTACTTTGCATTCCGTGGATATAGCGTTTTAGCCGTTGATTTACCAGGTCACGGACTTTCTTCTGGTGAAAGTTTAAAAACTATTGAAGAAATGGGAAACTGGGTTGGTGATGTAATTGGAGCAGTTGGATGTAAAGAAGCTTCACTTGTTGGACATTCTCAAGGATGTCTTGTAACAATGGAATGTGTTGCTCAACACCCAGAAAAAATTAAAACGTTAACTCTTATGGGTGGCGCATCTGCAATCCCAATGAATCCTGAACTATTAAGGCTTGCTGAAGAGAGTAATCCTAAGGCTGTTGATCTTATGATGGATTTTGCGCACGGGCCTGCAGGACATTTTGGAGGTCATCCTGTTCCTGGCTTATATCACCTAAATGTTGGTTCTATGATAGTTCAAAATAAAGAAATTAAAGATACCTTAGGTGTGGATTTTAGAGCATGCGATAATTATAAAAACGGACCTGAGATTGCTAAAAAATTAGATTTACCAACTCTTTCTATATTAGGTGCACAAGATAGAATGTGCCGTTTAAAAGATGGAAAAATTCTTGCTGATTATATTAAAGGCTCGGAAGTAAAGATTATTGAAGATTGTGGTCATATGATGCTCCTAGAAGAAGCAGATCAAACATTAGAAATTCTAAAGAAATTCATAGCTGAAAACTATCCATTACCAATAAGTTAAATTTAAAAATTTTTAGTAATAAATATTTTTGCTACTGCTTATTTTCTTCTTTATCAGGTCTTGTAAGTTCTTCGAGTTTACGCATTTCCTCTTCCATTTTAAGTCTTTCTTGCTCTTCACGTTTCTTTTTGCGCTCCTCAGCCTTCATTTTTAGCTTAAGCTCTTTTTGCATTTTGCGGTCGCCCGCTTTAGATTTATGATTAAAGTGTATACCCATATGAACCCTGCGTCTATATACTAAATATTATAAAATATTTCTAGAGTCTAAATACTAATTTCTTGCTAGCCATACAATAACAACGAAAACGAATATAGCTATTGCTTGGAAAAGCACTCTTAAACGCATTAATTTATTACTATGATTTTTATTTAGTTTTCCATTGACTGCCATTGCAATAACACCAATTACTACTACAGCAAGTGTTGCAGCCATAAACAACACTAATATTATTTGCATTGTGCTCATATAATTATCTATATAAAACTTTTATTTTATGAAACAAGATGTCCTAAATAAAGCGTTTGTTTATGGTTGAAATTTTAAAAGGTCCATCACTTACTAAACACCAAAATCCAAAAAAATTGATGATTATGCTTCATGGATATGGTGATAACGCTACCAATTTCATTCAAATTGCAAATTTAATAGATCAAGATGACTTTGAGATGAAATATGTTGCATTAAATGCACCAGATACAATTCAAGATTATCCTATGGGGTATGAGTGGTTTCAGCTTTACCTAAATGGCACACATATTTCTAATGCTCATGCAAAAGAATATGATGTAGCCAAAAAAAAAATATCTGAGAATGTAGAAAAAATTCATAACTCTATTTCTCTTTTATTAGAAAATTTAGATTTAGAAATGACCGATTGTTTTGTTATGGGTTTTTCTCAGGGAGGTATGATGGCTTTTGAACTTGGGCAGATATTACAAAATCAGTTGGCAGGCTTAGCAATTATATCTTCAAGAATTATATCAAAAGAGCACAAGCCTAATAATGCATTTTTAAAAACACCAATTTTTATTTCTCATGGTGGCCATGACGCTGTTTTGCCTATTTCCAATTATAATGATTCAGTTCAAGTATTAAAAAATTACAATTACAATTTTGAAAATTATCTTATTGAAAAAGATGAGCACACAATGTCACAAGAAACAATAACTTTATTCCAAAATTTTATTAAAAAAAATATTTAAAGTAATCGAATCTTCATATTATATTACTATTTGAATAATATGACTTGGGTGAGTAGAAACTAAAATGAGTACTGCAGAAAATCCAGCTTTGGTTCTTAATGCTGATTTTCGGCCACTATCGTATTACCCACTTTCCTTATGCTCATGGCAAGATGCCATTAAAGCCGTTTTTCTTGAAAGAGTTTCAGTGATTGAAAATTATGAGCATGAAGTTCATTCTCCAAATCTTACTTTTAAGTTACCAAGTGTAATTGCACTTAAAGATTATGTAACACCTCAAAGAAGACCTGCGTTCACTCGTTTTAATGTATTTTTAAGAGATAATTTTACTTGCCAGTATTGCACTAATCGTTTCCCTGCAAATGAACTAACATTTGATCATTTAGTTCCTAAATGTCTGAATGGAAAAACAACTTGGGAAAACGTTGTTTCTGCATGTACATCTTGTAATCTAAAAAAAGGAAGAAAACTTATACAGAATACAGATATGAAACTTTTTAAAAAACCTCTCCGACCATCATCAATTCAACTACAAAATAATGGAAGAAATTTCCCTCCTAATTTTTTACATGAAACTTGGAGAGATTATTTATATTGGGATACTGAATTAGAAAATTAAATTTTTTTTGAGATAGCAATTGCAGTTTTACATCCAAGTTCAAT
>CACNCX010000012.1 GCA_902619045.1 uncultured Alphaproteobacteria bacterium
ATAAATCCCAATCTTTTAAATAATCTTCCGGATCCCTTTGAACTTAAAGATATGAAAAAAGGAATTGACAGATGTATTGAGGCTTTAAAAAATAATGAAAAGATTGGAATAATCGCTGATTATGATGTTGATGGATCTACTTCTGCCTCAATTTTATATAAATTTTTAAATAATTTTACCAATAATATTATTTGTAAAATTCCGCATAGATTATCGGAGGGTTATGGTCCAAATGTTAGGCTTATGAATGAAATGCTTAATGAAAAAATTACACTTTTGTTTACACTGGATTGTGGTACATCAGCATTTAACTCGATTGATTTGCCAAATTACAATGATATTGAAGTTATAATTATAGATCATCATTTAAGTGAATTTAAACTGCCAAAAGTTCACTCTATAATTAATCCAAATAGATTTGATGAAAACAATGATTATAAAGACTTTGCTGCAGTAGCAGTAACCTTTCTTTTTTTAATGGGTTTAAGAAAGCAAATTAGAGAATTAAAATTATTTCCAAATATAAAAGAACCAAATTTGATGTCATATTTAGACTTAGTTGCTGTTGGAACAATTTGTGATATTGTTAATATTAACAATTACAATAGATCAATTGTCAGTAAAGGTTTGGAGCTCATTAGAAATCGAAAAAATAAATCAATAACTAAAATATTAGATAACTCTAATATTAATCATGAACCTTTAGCTAAAGATATTGGTTTTGTCTTAGGACCACAAATTAATGCTGCGAGTAGAATTGATGACTCTTCTTTATCCTCCAGACTTCTTATATCAAATGATGATTCAGAAATAGAAACTATTTCTAGAAAACTATTTTTAATTAATGAAAAAAGAAAATTAATTGAGCAAAATATATTCAATGAAGCAATTGAGCAAATAAAAGATCAAGAAAATAAAAAATTTATTATTGTTTATAAAGAGAATTGGCACCAAGGTGTTCTAGGTATAGTTGCCAGTAAAATAGTAGCTCTTTATAACAAGCCAGCATTTGTATTTTCCTTTATTAATAATATTGGAATTGGCTCAGGCAGATCAATAGATCAAATTGATATTGGAAGCATTGTCCTTGAGCTTAAGGCTAATGATTTAATAGAAGATGGGGGTGGTCATAAAATGGCAGTTGGTTTAAAAATAAATAAAAAAAAATTAGATAAAATAGATAAATTCTTAGTTAAAAAATTTGATTCTTATCATGATAATTTTTTCGAAAAAAAAATATTTTATGACAGTGAAATTTCTGTAAATCAAATAAACAAAGATTTTTTAGATAATTTAGAATTATTAGAACCTCACGGCAAAGGTAATGAAGAACCTCAATTTTTAATCAAAGATATAGTAATTGATCAGGTTAAAAATGTAAAAAATAAACATATTTTAATTTTTTTTAAAAATGATGTAGGTGAAAATTTAAAAGGTATCTCATTCAACTCTATGAATACCGTTATTGGTGATTATCTTCTGAAGTTTAATAAATTTAAATTTCATATTTTGTGTTCTATTAAAAAAGATAACTTCTCAAGTAATCAGATGCCCCAAATACTGATCCATGATGTGAAAGTAATCAATTAAATAATTTGAAAAAAATCAAAATATCTACTATATACCAAACACGTGTCCCCTTCGTCTATCGGTTAGGACATCAGGTTTTCATCCTGAAAAGAGGAGTTCGACTCTCCTAGGGGATGCCACTAATCTAGGGGCATAGAATTATTGACCCTACAGAATTCCTTGATTGAATCAACTCATGAGCCTCACTGGCTTCTGATAATTTAAATTTTTTGAAAATATTAGGCTTAATTTCTTTATTTTTAATTTTTAAAAACAATTTGTTACTACATTCTGTGAGCTCTTCTGAATTACGAATATAATGCATTAATGTTGGTCTAGTATAATATAAACTTTTAGGATTAAATGTACTATGAAGATTGACATCATTTACCATTCCGGAAGATTGTCCGAAAGATACCATTAGCCCTCTAAATTTTAAGCATTGTAAAGATATATCAAACGTATCTTTACCTACTCCATCATAAACCACATTAACTCCCTCATCTTTTGTTAATTTTAAAACATTACTATGAACATCCTCTTGTTTATAATTAATTGTGAATTCACATCCGTTTTCTTTTGCTAATGATGCTTTTTTATCAGTACTAACAGTACCTATCATTTTAGCTCCTATGGATTTTGCCCATTGACTAGCAATTAAGCCAACACCTCCAGCAGCTGCATGAAATAAAAAAACTTCATCTTTTTGTAATTTATACAACCTTTCAAAAAGGTATTCGACGGTCATTCCCTGCAATAATATTGAAGCAGCTTCATCATTTGAAATATATTCTGGTAATCTTACAACTCTTTGAGCATCAAAATCTCTAACTTCGCAATAAGCACCAATTGGAGGGCTAAAGGAGTAAGCTACTCTATCACCAACTTTTAAGTTCGATACATTATCTCCAATTTCTATTACATTTCCTGCTGCTTCTACCCCTAAACAAAAAGGGATTTCTACAGGTAACGGGTATATTCCTGTTCTATGATACGTATCTATGTAGTTAATACCAATTGAAGTTTGGTTAATTCTGACCATATTTTCTTTAACATTTTTAGGCAAATCATAGTTTTCGTATTTTAAAACTTCTGGACCACCTAGTTTACTGACTATAACTCTATTTGGCATAATTATTCTTTAAGTTTTTATATACTAATTCAAATTCTTTTAAACATTCTGGATTGGCTAATGATTCTTCATTTTCAATACTCTCACCATTTATTAATTTTTTAATTAAAATTTCAACTATTTTACCACTTCTAGTTCTAGGTATTTCACTTACTGCATATATTTGTGAGGGTATATGCTTGTAAGAGAGATTAATTTTTATTTCATCTATTATTTTAGATCTTATATTTTCATTAAATTTATAATTATTATTCAAGACAACAAATAATATAATTTGTGTATCATTTTTTAATTTATATTCCACTGCAACTGCTTCCTGAACTTCTCTAATATTTTCAATTACTCTATAAATTTCTGCAGTACCTATTCTTACTCCCCCAGAATTTAGAGTTGCATCTGATCGACCATAAATTACATAACCACCATTTATAGTTTTTTCAATATAATCTCCATGATACCAAATGTTTTTATATTTACTAAAATAAGAATTAAAATATTTTTTATTATCATGATCGTTCCAAAAATATAAAGGCATTGATGGAAAGGATGACTTACATACTAGCTCTCCTTTTTGATTTTCGATTGAATTTCCTTTTTCATCAAATACATCAACCTCCATTCCAAGAGCTTTACACTGAATTTCTCCACTATAGACATCCATTAATGGATTACCGGTAACAAAACACGAAACTAAATCAGTACCGCCACTTATAGATTCAAGATGAATATTTGATTTGATGTTTTGATAAACGTATTCAAATGTTTCATTAACCAACGGAGATCCTGTTGAAGCTAGTGTCTTTAAACTATTTAGTTTAAAACTTTCTTTAATTTTAATTTTATTATTTTTTAAAGTATCTAAAAATTTTGCGCCAGTGCCAAAAAAATTAATGCCTTCTTTTTCTGCTATGTCAAAAAGATGTTTATTGTCGGGAATAAAAGGCGATCCATCATATAAAATTATTGTTGCTTTTGACGCTAAAGCAGAAACTAACCAATTCCACATCATCCACCCACAAGTAGTAAAATAAAAAACTCTATCTTTTTCATTAATATCACAATGAAGTACATGTTCTTTTTTGTGTTGAATTAGCGCTCCACCAGAACTGTGAACAATACATTTTGGTACTCCAGTAGTTCCACTTGAATAAAGAATATACAGTGGGTGATTAAAATTAAACTTTTCAAATTTACTATACTCAATTTCTTCTTGTAAAATGTTGTACAAATTATCGTATTCAAAATCTAGTTGATAATCCGTTTCGTTAAATTGATATGGTATTAAAATAATTTTTTCTATACTTGGGATATTATATATTACATCTTTTATAATTTTTGTCGTATCAACTTTTTTATTGTTATAAAAATAATAATCTGAAAATAATAATACTTTTGGTTCAATTTGTTTAAATCTATCTATAATTGCTTTTTTACCAAAATCTGATGAACATGATGACCAAATAGCACCTAATTGTGCTGTAGATAAAAATGAAATTACAGTTTCAGGTATATTTGGAAGTATAGCAGCTATCCTATCATTTTTTTGGATATTGTTATTTTTTAAATAACTTGCAAATTTAAAAACTGCACTCCTAAGCTGTCTCCAAGAGTAATTTCTTTTAATTTTTTTTTCAGAATGAAATATTATTGAATCATCATCATCTTTTCTTGTTAAACAATTTTCTGCATAATTTATTTTACATTCATCAAAAAATTTATTTTTAGTAAATTCTGGTGCTGATTTAAAAATTTTACCTTTTTTTTCACCAACGAAATTTGTGAAATCCCAGACATTGCTCCAAAATTCATTTTTATTTTTTATGCTCCAATTATGCAAGTCAGCATAATTTTTTATGTTTAAACCTTTATCTAATTGATTAATAAACTTGTGGAGGTTTGTTTTTTTATTATTTGGAGACCACAACTTTATGTTGTGCATAGCAAATTAATTCTTTTTTAGGTCTTCTTTAAGAGATCTAACTCTGACAATAACATCAATATTATGCAATGAAAGACAAGCAGGGATAGAAGGTATATCAAGATTAATATTTTTTGTAGGTATATCATGTATCTTGCCTTCATCTTCAATGTATAAATGATAATGAGATTTATTATTATTGCAATATAGTGATTTATTTTGATCAACAACTATTTCTCTTATCAATCCTAATGAGGTGAATTGTTTTAAAGTATTATAAATTGTAGCCATAGAAATTTTTCTGTCTTCATTTTTTACTTCATCAAAAAGATTTTCAGCGGATATATGTCTGTCACCTTTTTCAAAAATTAACTTAGCTAAAATTCTTCTTTGTTTTGTAGGTCTAATACCACTTTCCTCTATTTTTTTTAGTGCACGGCTGTAAGGACTTAGAGGATCAATTACTTTGTTTTCTGTTCTCATAATATTATAATGAATAATGAATTACATTTTTTCTGCAATTTTTCTATATTTTTTTTTAGGTTTTCTCTTGTATATCTTTCAAAGACGGATTGTTTTTAATAAATCAGGGCATCCAGGCACACCAAAGGATTATAACCTGGAAAATACAGAAGAAGTTTATATTGAAACTGAGGATAACTTAGAACTCTTATCATGGTACCATAAAGGAAATAATTCACTCCCTTTACTTGTCTATTTTCATGGAAATTCTTTTCATATCGGAGATAGGGCTAATAGAATCCAGAGGTATATTGAAAAGAATTGGAGCGTTCTTTTAGTTTCCTGGAGAGGATTTGGGGGCAACGAAGGAAATCCAACAGAAAAAAATTTATATAAAGATTCGGAAGCAGTATTAAAATGGATTAAAAATAATACTGAATTTAAATTTAAAGAATTAGTAATTTATGGGGAATCTCTGGGATCTGGTGCTGCAGTAGAATTAGGTACAAGGTACAAATTTTTATCTATTGTTTTAGAGGCACCATTTACATCAATCAATGATATTGCAAAAAAAAGATATAAAATATTTCCAACAAAATATTTAGTTAAAGATAAGTTCGATAACTTCAGTAAAATTGATAAAATCACATCACCATTACTTATCATTAGTGGAAAAAAGGATGAAATTGTACCACATGAACACAGTATTAAGCTTTATGACAAAGCAAAAGTAATAAAAAAGAGTGTTTTTATTGACGAAGCAATACACAATAATCTATACGATTTTGGGATTGAAAAAGAAGTAATTGGCTTTAATTTAAAACTATGGAAATAGATCTAACAACATCATATGTAGGCATTTTGAGCCTTATTGTATTTGTTCTTGCATATGCTGTTGTAATGGCTGAAGAATTTAGTCATTTAAGAAAATCTAAACCAGTTATTATTTCAGCTGCTGTAATATGGGGTATTATAGCTTTCCATTTTTCGTCTGATAAGCAATACGCCAAAGAAATTGAGTATGCGTTAGAGCATAATATTTTAGAATTTGCAGAACTTTTCCTCTTTCTTCTCGTTGCTATGACTTACATCAATGCTTTAGAAGAAAGAAAAGTTTTTGATGTAGTTAGATACCAATTAACATCAAGGGGATTTAGCTTTAGACAATTATTTATATTCACAGGTATTATTACTTTTTTCCTATCTCCTATAGCTGATAACTTAACAACTGCATTAGTCATGTGCTCTGTAGTCATGGCCTGTGGTAAAGGTAATACAAAATTTATATCAATTGGCTGTATTAATATAGTTGTTGCAGCAAATGCAGGTGGTGCGTTTAGTCCATTTGGAGATATAACAACCTTAATGGTATGGCAGGCTGGTATAGTTGAATTTTTTACTTTTTTTAAAATATTTTTTCCTTCTGTCGTTAATTACATAATACCTGCAGCAGTTATGTATTTCTTTATTCCAAATGAAAAACCACAAATTAGCTCTGATAGGGAATATATGAAAAGAGGTGGACGAGTAATTATCTTTTTAGGTTTGTTTACAATTTTTAGTGCTGTAAACTTTCATAATATTCTTCACTTACCTCCAATGCTCGGCATGATGTTTGGTCTTGGTCTTCTTGGGTTATATTCTTTTTACTTACAAATTACACATGATCCATCTGTTGAAGATGAAAAATTTGATTTCTTTAGAAAAGTTTCAAGAGCTGAATGGGACACTTTGTTATTCTTCTTTGGAGTTATTCTAAGTGTAGGAGGTTTAGGATTTATAGGTTACTTAACTGTTGTTTCAGAATTCTTATACATTGGTCTTGGTCCAACAATGGCTAATTCTATAGTAGGTGTTCTTTCAGCTATCGTAGATAATATACCAGTGATGTTTGCTGTAATTACTATGAGACCGGAAATGTCAATTGATCAGTGGTTACTGGTTACATTAACAACAGGAGTGGGCGGTAGTCTATTGTCAATTGGTTCAGCTGCAGGTGTAGCACTTATGGGACAAGCGAGAGGATATTATACATTTTTTGGACATTTAAAATGGACTCCAGTTATATTTATCGGTTATGTAGCAAGTATTTATCTTCACGTTTTAATGACTGACTTGCCTTGGTAATTTAAATTATCAATTAATAAAAAAATAATCATACTTAGTATTAAAATTACACCAGAAACAAAAGAAGCTTCTTTAAATTTATAAACACTAATCAATTTATATAAGTAAGATGGCAAGGTATCAAAGTTTTGATCTTTAAAAAATGATATTATTGTAAAATCACCAAAAGTAATAACCGTCGAAAATGCAAAAACAAAAATTATATTTTTTTTAATCATTGGCAGCAAGATAATAAAATAATTTCTTATGCTTATTCGGAAAGTTTGCTGAAAATTTTCAAAATTTAAAAATATATTTTTCAAATTATTAAAAAGTATTAATATAGAAAAGGGTAATAAGAAAAGACAATTAATCAAAACTATTACAAAATATTTAAAAAATTGTAGATATCTTAATTCACCCAATACAATAAAATAACCAAGACTAAATATAATTGGAGAAATAATTATTATTGTAGAGCTTATTAAAAAAATTGATTGCTGAAAAATCATATTTTTATAATTTATTACAAGTATAGAAGAGATTATAAAGCCAGATATACTAACAATTATTCCTGTAGTAATTGAAATAATAAGAGAATTAAAAAAAGATTCTAAAAATTTTTCATTAATTAAAGATAAATAAATACCATTATTTATAAAATGATAAATTATAGAAAGTATTGGAGAAAAAAGAAAGATAGAGAAAAATACAATTATTAAAAAATCTATTATTTTTATAACTTTGTATTCTTTATGAGGATGAATAAAGTTAATTTGATCTATTTCAAAAAAATTTGAACCTTTTAATTTATAAAAACCAATAAATAAAAAAAATAAACAGATAAAAATTTGTAAAAAACTGAGTAAAATTGCTTTATTAAAATTTAGTTCAAAAAGTGCATATTGATAAATTGCCACCTCAATTGTTGAATACATAGGTCCACCACCTAACGCCATTACTATTGCAAAACTTAAAAAACAAAGAGAGAATATTATTGAGAACACAGTAAAAAAATTTTGACTTATATAAGGCATCTCTAATTTTAGAAGATTACCAAAAAAAGTAATGTTTAGAGAACTAGATATTTCATAATATTTTAAAGGAATACTATTTAAGGATTGAAAAAATAATCGAGTCGCAAATGGTGTATTTAGAAGTATATGGGCAATTAAAATTGCTTTTATTCCAAAAATTGTCTCTATCGATAAATTCTCGTACAAATTAAAATATGAGTTATAAAAACCATTATTTCCAAAGAGTTTAATTACTGCAAACACTATTAAGATTGTCGGTATTACAAAGCAAAAACCACAAAGAGAAATGATAAATTTAATAATTTTTAAATTCTTATGTCTATTTAATGCTAATGCGAATGGAATAGCTAAAAAACAACTTAATAGCGCTGAAAGAAAAGCTTGATAGAGTGAGAAATAAATTAGACGATGTGTATAAGAATTTTGAAAAAAATTATAAATTAACTCTAAATCAAAGTTAATTTTTGAAAAAATACCTACAAAAGGCAATAGGATTATTAATCCAAAAAAAAATAATACTGAATAATTATATTTATAATACAATTTATTTACGAGGCATTAAGCCACTCATCAATCCATTTTTCTTTATTCTTATTAATTTCTTTTGGATCCATTTGAATAAAGTTAGGAACATCTAGTTTATCAAATGCCTCAGGTAAATTTTTTATATTTGTAACAGGGTACATAATATTTGTTGATGGTATGATTGATTGAAATTCTTCTGATAACATAAAGTTAAGAAATTTATTTGCTAAATCTTTATTTTTTGAATTATTTAAAATGCCTGCAAATTCAATTGTTATATAATTTCCCTCTTCAAAAGTTGTAGCAAGAATATCATACCTTTCTTCAAACATTATATGTGCAGCTGGAGATGTAGTATAACTTAATACCATGTCAGCTTCTCCTGCCATAAAAAAATTATAATATGCATCTGTCCAACCTTTGGTAACTGAAATAATTTTTTTATTTAATTTTTTCCATTCATCTCCTGCTTTATCTCCATATAATGCTTTCATCCAAGTTAATAATCCTAAACCAGGAGTAGATGTTCTCGGGTCTTGAATTACAATTCTAGCATTAGTAGAATTAATCAACTCATCCATTGATTTTGGAGGTGATGCTAAATTTGCTTCATTATACACAAAAGAAAAGTATCCATAATTATATGGAACAAATTTATTACTTTCCCAATTTAATGGTAAATTAATTAAGTTGTTTATGTCATTGATATTATGAGTTGTAAAAAACCCAGATTTTTCGGCTAAATCAAATAAATTCATATCAAGACCTAAAACTATATCTGCCTTAGAAGTATCACCTTCTAAAATAACTTTATTCAATAATGTTGCGGCACTGTCTACAGCAACAAATTCTACATCTGCATTATGTTTTTCTTCAAATATTTTTTCAATGATGGGTCCTGGACCCCACTCTGAAACAAAAGAGTCGTATGTATAAATGGTTAGTTTCCCTGCATAGATTGAGAAAGAAATAAATAAGGTAGTTAAAAAAATTAATATTGTTTTCATGTTTCCTCCGCTGGCATTATCCAGATCAGGTTAAAAGGGTATAAATCTCAGCATTTAAGCACCCCTATTTTAATTATAATAAATATTATTTTAGAAAACAAACATAAAAGATTGTTTTTAGGTTATTTATGAATATAACAAATTCTTTCGGGGAGTAGCGCAGCCTGGTAGCGCACCTGGTTTGGGACCAGGGGGTCGAAGGTTCGAATCCTTTCTCCCCGACCATATATTCAGCCAATTTTTATATCTGTAATATTGCACTTTTAAATTCCTAACACTATTTCTAATACAAAGTTATTAAATTTAAACACCTGTCTTCACACAAAGTGGTTTTGTGTTATAAAACAAATATGCCTCAGATAAAAGTTAATGATAAAACATATTATTTAACTGATTTTGCAAATGAAGAAGAGTTAGAAGATAATCTTGAAAATCTATCAAATGATATTTTTGGTCCAGGTAAAATTTTTTTAAGATTTAAAAAAAGAATTGGAATTTCTACAAAAACAATTCCTGATGGATATCTTTTAGATTTATCATCTAAAAAACCTGAACTATATTTTGTTGAGTCAGAATTAGATACTCATGATGTTGTAAGGCATATTTCAGTTCAGTTAATGAATTTTTATTTCTCATATAATGAAGATCATACCGGACTGCGTAATATTTTAAGTGAACAAATTAATAATGATCAATATAAAAAGAAAAAATGTGATGAATATGTAATTTCAAATAATTATTCTAGCTTTGATAAATTTATTGATGAAGTAACAAGAAATTCAACATTCAAATCTATCGTTGTTATTAATGAAGAACCAGAAAAACTTTCAAAGCTTGATAGTATAGTCAAATTTGATGTTGAGGTCTTATGTATTAGAAAATACGAGTCCTCTGATGGAGATCAAATTTTTGAGTATGATACTTTTCAAGATAATATTTTAACAGAAACTTCTTCTGAAAATTCTAAATCAATGAAATTGGTTGATAAAAGTACTTTTGATACAATTGTAGTTCCGGCAAGGAAGGAAGGTTTTGATAAAGTTTTTATTGGTGAAGACAGATGGTATGCAATTAAATTTTCAGAAGCTATGCAAAAACAAGTTAAATATATAGCTGGATATCAAGTTAAGCCAATATCAAAAATTACTCATATTGCAGAAATAAAAGATATAGTTCCATACGAAGGTAATATTGAATCTTATGAAGGAAAATTTGTAATTAATTTCAAAGCTTCTGCAAAAAAATTAAATAACCCAATTGAATACAACCCATTAGGTAAAATAAAACCTTTATACGGTCCAAGATTTGCAAAATATTCAAAATTAATCGAATCAAAAAATTTTGATGATCTTTGGTTTGAAGAATAAATGATTATATCAGAAATTTTTTGATGTATGATTAATACAATTTTCGATGTTTAATTTTTTCTCTAATGCAGAACTAATTTTTGGTAATGATACTTCTGTTAATTCACATGAACAGATTATTGATATACTAGGTAAAAATATATTTGTTGTTACTGATAAAGGTTTGACTGAATTAGGTTTGTTCGAACCTGTTGTTAATAAACTTAAAAAAAATTCAAATATAAAAATATTTAATGATGTGGAGTCTGATCCATCAAAAAATACATTGCTTGAGGCATACAATAAAGCATCTAGCTTTAAATCTTCTGGTGTTTTAGGTTTTGGTGGAGGTTCATCATTGGATGTCGCAAAACTTGTATCTTTACTTCTTGGGTCTAATCAGAATATTGATACGATATGGGGGGTAAATAATGCAAAAGGTCCAAGAGTACCACTTGTACTAATTCCTACTACAGCTGGTACTGGTTCAGAAGTTACACCAATTTCAATAATTACGATGGATGACAAAGAAAAAAAAGGTGTTTCTTCAAAACTTATTTTACCTGATCTTGCTATTTTAGATCCATTATTAACTATTAACCTACCTCCAAATATAACTGCATCAACTGGAATAGATGCTATGGTTCACGCAATCGAGGCTTACACTTCTATAAATCCTAACAACAATCCTATTTCAAAAATGTTATCTATAGAAGCACTTAAGCTTCTCGGATCATCAATTAAAACTGCTGTATTTGAGGGTCATAATATAAATGCCAGATCAAATATGCTATTTGGATCAATGTTAGCAGGTAAAGCTTTTGCAAATTCTCCAGTAGCAGCAGTACATGCTTTGGCATATCCTATAGGAGGTCTATTTAATATTTCTCATGGACTTTCAAACTCTTTAGTTCTTCCAAGTGTTATGAAATTCAATTCCATAAATGAAGAAACAAAAAAAAATTACGCTAATCTTGCACCATACGTATTTAAAGATTTAGATAATAGCAACAGTGATGAGATTATGTGTAACAATTTTATAGATAGTTTAGAAAGTTTGTCTAAGGAACTTAAATTACCTTATAGACTAAGAGATTTAGAAATTCCTGAGGAAGCTTGCCAGTTGATGGCTAGTGAAGCAATGAAACAAACTAGATTATTAGTTAATAATCCACGTAAAATTGAAGAATCTGACGCCTTTAATATATACAAATCTGTTTGGTAGATTTTGTTTACTTATAACTTAATTTACCTATTTAAATATAGATAGATCTTAATGATAAAATCAACAGTCAATCAATTTGCAAATTCTCTTGGGTTAAACAAAGATGAATATATTCCAGAGGGCAGAGCTTCCTTTTCACTGTTTAAAATTGAAATTCTATCAGGATTAACTGTTGCAATCGCCCTTGTTCCAGAAGCAATTGCCTTCGCTTTTGTAGCAGGTGTAACACCTCTTTCAGGTTTGTACGCAGCTTTTATTGTAGGATTAGTAACTGCAATTTTTGGTGGGAGACCTGGAATGATTTCAGGAGCAACAGGAGCATTGGCTGTTGTTATGGTTTCATTAGTATCGGAACATGGAGTTCAATATTTATTTGCCACAGTAATACTTATGGGAATCTTACAATTTCTTGCAGGAATTTTTAAATTAGGAAAATTTATGCGAATGGTTCCTCAACCTGTAATGCTAGGTTTTGTAAACGGTTTAGCTATTGTAATTGGTTTATCTCAATTGCATCAATTTCAAATATATAACTTTGATGGAACTTTTACATGGATGTCTGGGGAGGTGCTTACATATTCTTTAGTATTAGTTTTCTTAACCATGTTAATTATATGGTACTTGCCTAGGGTTACTAAATTCATACCATCTACATTAGCTGCAATTCTTATTGTTACTTTTCTAGTTTTACTTTTAGATTTACCTGTTCCAAGAGTAGGGGATTTAGCAAGTGTAGCAGGAGGGCTTCCAATTTTTTCTATTCCAACAGTTCCACTTAATTTAGATACTTTTTTTATTATTTTTCCTTATGCAATTATTTTGGCAGCAATTGGATTAATTGAAAGTTTATTAACTCTTAATCTTGTAGGAGAAATAACGAACAAAAAGGGTGGGACAAGACAAGAATGTTTAGCACAAGGTGTCGCTAATGGTATCACAGGCTTTTTTGGAGGTATGGGTGGTTGTGCTATGATTGGACAATCAATGATAAATGTAAAATCAGGAGGCAGAACAAGAATTGCAGGCATATCAGCAGCAATTTTTTTACTAATTTTTATTCTTTATACTTCAAATTTAATTGAACTTATTCCTATTGCATCATTAGTAGGGGTTATGTTTATGGTCGTAATTGGAACATTTGCTTGGAATTCACTAAAATTATTATTTGTTGTTCCTCGTACGGATGCATTGGTAATTGTTTTAGTTACCTTAATAACTGTATTAGAAGATTTAGCTGTTGCTGTAGTTGCTGGCGTTATTATTAATGCGTTAGTATTTGCTTGGAAATCTGCTTCAAGAATTAGAGCAATTGAAAGACAATCGAGAACAGAAAAGGGTGCTAAGGTATATGAAATTGAAGGACCTCTTTTTTTTAGCTCAACTAATAGTTTTTTAGAAATTTTTAAGCCTGCCGAAGATCCTAATTTAGTAATAATAGATTTTGCAAAGTCAAAAGTTATTGATCAATCTGCTTTAAAAGCAATTGAGGATATTGCAGAAAGATATTCCAAATTAGGCAAACAAGTAAAGTTAAGACGTCTTACGAAGGACTGCCACAGCCTTTTAAGAAAAACTGGTCAATTGATAGTTGATAGTGATGATGATCCAGATTACGGTATAGCTGTAGATTATAGTGTTAAGCTTGGCATATTTGGTAAATAATTAATTCTTGCTTTTTAAATTCCAAAATATAACGTTTATTAGAAATGACTCTTATCGGAAAATGCGCGTGCGGTTCAGTAAATTATAAAATAAAAGATAAACCTTTATTCACTCAAGCTTGTCATTGTAATAACTGTAAAATTTCTACAGGTTCTTCTTTTGTTATACATACAATGATTTTTGAAGATGATTTTGAATTAAATGGTAATGTTGAATCTACACTGCTCCCTACAGGCAGTGGAAAAGGCTACCGGGCATATTTTTGTAATAATTGTGGTGTTTATTTATATTGTAAATACAATGTTGCAAAATCTCGAATTGCAATCAGAACAGCTACACTCGACCAACCAATAACACCGCAAGCACATATTTTTGTGAAAGATAAAGATCCTTGGATTGAAATTATTAATAAAGATATTTGCCATGAAGCCATGTATGATCGAGAAACAACTTGGCCAAAAGAGAGCTTAAGAAGACTGTCAGAAAAAGAAAATAATTAATTTATATTTTACCTTGTAAAGTATATTGTAAAATTTTTACAACTTCATCGGTATTTTTTGTTATAGCATGAGCTACTGCATCAACTTCTTTTAAAGCATGTTGATGTTCATCACTATGCATTATTATTAAAGACTTATTCAATGCCGATGCATACCCTGCATCGAAAGCAGCATTCCATTGTTTATATTTCTCACCAAAACGCACTATAACTATATCTGCTTTTTCAATCGAATTTCTAGTTCGTATAGCATTTATTTTGGCTCCTTTGTTATCGTGCCAAAATTTTTTTTCTTCATCACCAAGTATTTTTACACCAATATCATCTGATAATTCATGATTGGTAGTCGGGCTTGAAAATTCTATTTCTAAATTTTTTGATTTACATTTATCTATAATCTCATCTCGCCAATTAGTATGAATTTCACCAGATAAATAAACTTTTAATTTCATTTTTTAAATTAACCTAAGTATGCCGCAGTTAATACTGGAAAACTTGTAAATCCGAAATTACCTACTTTTTCAGATTTATTTAATTGTTTTTTCCAATCATCTACTTTATCTTCTGAAACACCTTGGCTTAAAGCAAATTTACTTAACATAGTTTCATAAAAAATTGCTGGTGAATTATTATCTCTATTTGTAATTAAATAAGATAAATTTTGAGAACTTATATTTTTATATCCAAGTTTTTTTAATTTACCATTTAAATCAAGCGGAAGCATTTGGTGAAAACAATGTGCTCTAAATGCTTCATGAATGAGATCATTAATTTCTTTTTCTGGTCCATAAAATCTAAAATAGTCCCAAAGAATTGAGACATTAACAAATTTAGAATTAGTTTTAGAAATTCTTTTTATTTCTTTTAAGGATGTATCTATATCTTCGATATATTCTAATGTTTGTGTAGCTGTAATTTTATCACATGATGCATCATCTATATTGATATCATCAGCAGTCGTACAAATAAGTTCCACATTATTTTGATCTTTACATTTATTGCTTGCAACATCTAATTGATCTTGACTTGGATCAATTCCTATTACTTTGCCTTGCTCTCCAACAGATAATGAAATTTCTTCGACTAAATGACCACCACCACATCCAATATCAATAACAGTTTCATTAGTCTCTAAATTTAAGGCATTTACAATAGCTAATCTTCGTGAAACTCCAGCATAACCATTCGCTATTTTTTGTTGAATAATACTAGTTTCATTATCAAATTTCATTTTCTTATTTTTCTTATATATTTTTTAGTTATATAAAAAATACATATAAATGGAATATCAAATAACAAAAATATTAATTATTTCTTTTTTTAGCTCGATATTGATTTCGTTATTTTTAAACACAAGATACATTATTTTTTTCAAAAAATTTTCAAAAAATAAAAAAATCTTATTAAATTTATTTATTTATTCTTTTTCTTTTTTGATATTAATTTTTATTAATTATTTATTGAGTCTTAATGGATTGACTTCTTTAATAATCTTCAATGCTGCAATCATTACACTTATATACTTTGAATTAGCTCTATATTTAGAAAAGGTTTTTTGGGATGATTTTTTAGGAAATTCACTCCCTAAATCGATCAATATGCTTATTAGTTTTGTTGTAATGATGAATTTTGGTTATTTTACTCTTATGTTTTACATAAAGATCTTAGATATTGATTATTTTGTCACATAAGTATCAACCTAGATTAATATACAAAATAGTTATAATTTTTATGAAATAATATTTTCATATTAATAAAATATTTATTATTAATAATTTAGTATGAATAAGGTTTTGTTTGTATTACATCAAAAAACTTCGGTTCCAGGAGATGTAGGAAATAAATTTAGAGATAGGGGATATGTTGCCGAAATATGTAGACCGCCTTTAGGTGAAGAACTTCCTTTAAATATTAAACAATACTCAGCTATAGTTGTATTTGGTTCGCCAGGAAGCATAAACGATGAAGATGAATATATAAATAAAGAATTAGAATGGATAAACAAAGTTATAAAAACTGACATTCCTTATCTTGGAATTTGTTTTGGAGCACAGTTATTAGCTAAATGTTTAGGTTCAGAAATAACAACTAATAAAGACGGGCTTTCAGAAATTGGTTTTTATAAAATTGAACCAACTGAAAATTCAAAAAATCTTTTTTATTCTCAAAAGATTTTTTTTCAATTCCATTCTGAAGGGTTTTCTCTTCCTACAGGCTGTGAGTTATTAGCAAGAGGTGATATTTTTAATAATCAAGCTTTTAAATATCAAAATTGTTATGCGCTCCAATTTCATCCAGAAGTAAATTTTAAACTTCATATGAGATGGCTGTATTTAGTGTTATTAAAAAATCCTAAAAAATTATTCGTCAAAGGTGCTCAAAATATATTTGTTCAACTTTATTATCGTTACAAATATAATAAAAATATATCAAATTGGTTAGATTCATTTTTAGATCAGTATTTTTTAAAAAAAACTTAAATGCTAATATAAGTGAAAATTAAAAACCTATATTTTTCACCTGTAAAATCTCTTTCTTTCAATAATGTAGATAACTTAGAGATAATTAAAAATATTGGTATAAAAAATGATCGAATATTTGCTTTCACTAATAATCTTGATCTTAAAGATATAGAATTAATTAAAAATAATCCTTTAAAACGAGAAATATATAAATTCTTATCATTAAAAAAATATCCTGAATTAAATCAATATAATTTTTTATTAGAAGATAATTTTTTAATACTAGAATTTGAAAATAAAATAATTTTAAAAACAGATATTGATAATCAACATGAAGTGAAATTCTTATGTAGTAAACTTGAGGATATTTTACCAAATATAAATAAAATTAATTTATTAAAAGATAGAGTGAATCCTTTTTTTGATACAATGCCAAATAAATCAATATCATTAATAAATTTAAACAGTATTAAAGACTTTGAAAACCTATCTAATCATCAAGTTGAACATGAGCGTTTTAGAGGAAATATATATGTAGAAGATTTAGATAAATGGGAAGAAAGGAAGCTGGTAGGTAAAATTTTATCAATCAGTGATATAAAATTTAAAGTTATTAAAGAAATTCCCAGATGTTCAGCAACTAATATTAAGCCCAAAACTTCTGATATAAATCTTAATATTCCTTTAAACCTAAAAAAAATATACAACCATATTAATTTAGGAATATATTTAGATCCTTTAAATGATGGTAATATAAATAAAGGTGATCTTATAAAAATTAATGAATAAATTCTTATTAAATCATTCAGAAAAACTTACAGGATATCTATTAATTCTTCCTGCTGTTTTAATAATCAGTCTATTTGGAATTTTTCCTGTTTTTTTTGGAATGTACATGAGTGTACACAAGTGGAAAGTTTTTAAAGGGAGATTTTTAGGATTTGAGAATTACCAAAGAATACTTGGAGACATACCAGCTTTTTGGTTATTTGTTTTAGGATTATTATTATTGATATTGAGCTATGGATTATGGAGTGAATTTAAAAATAAAGTAAAAAATAAAATTTATTTAGCATTTTTATCTATAGTAATATTAATTATTGGAATAATTTTAATTAATATCAACTGGGAAAAAATGCTTTTAACCGGTGATGAAGACTATCTTTACTCCCTTATTTATACTTTTTATTATTCATTTTTCACTATAATTTTTGAGGTTGGATTAGGATTAGTAATAGCATTTGCTCTGTATCAAAAACTAGCTGGTAAACAATTCTTTCAAATGATTTTACTATTTCCTTACATTACTCCAGCAGTAATGGGTGCTGCAGTATTTTTTTTAATATTTGGTAAAGCTGAAAATTCTTTTTTAAATCAGTTAATTGGAATATTTGGTTTTGAACCTCAAATGTGGTTATTTGATAAAAGACCTATTACCGAAGTTTTATTTGGTATCAAAATAGAAGGTCTACTAGCTGGACCAAGTTTAGCTCTAATGTCATCAATCATATATGGAATATGGTCTTATACTGGCTACTATGCAATAATTTTACTAGCGGGTTTATCAATTATTCCCTCTGATTTATATGAGGCTGCGAAAGCAGAGGGGGCTAGTAGATGGCAAACATTTATTAAAATAACCATACCATTATTAATGCCTATTATATTTTTTCTGATGTTGACTGGTTTTATAAATACCTTTCAAGCTTTCAATAGTATTTTTGTTATGCAAACTTCTTCTGCTGGAGATACAATGGATGTTGTTACAATAGAAATTTTTGATCATTTTTGGGGTAGAGTGAAATATGGTTATGCTGCAGCTGAAGGAGTAATTTTATTTATACTTTTAAATATTTTAGCAATATCGCAATATGTAATTTTTAGAAAAAGGTTAAGCAATGACTAGAATTATTAATGCTGAAACAAGGATACCTTATTTAATTTTATTAATAGTTTTTATTATTTCAATTTATCCATTTTTTTATATGATATCCACATCATTGATGACAGCCGGAGAAGCATCAAATCAATATTTATTTCCAAAAAAATTGATGTTTGAAAATTATTATGAAGTTTGGACATCTAATAGATTCCAACGTTATACATTTAATAGTTTAATAATTAGTTCAATAATTGTCATTGGTGTTTTATTAACTAGTATTCCAGCAGCATACTCTTTTGCTAAAATAGAATTCCCGTTTAAAAATATAATATTCTACATGTTGTTACTTTCATTAATGATTCCTGAAATCATTACATTATTACCTCATTTATTAATTATTAGAGGGGAAATTATTCCATTGCCATTTGGACCTTCTTGGATGAATAGTCTTCAAGGTTTAACAGTCCCATTTATGGGAAATATATTCGTAATTTTCTTATTAAGACAATATTTTAAAAAGATACCAAATGAGCTCTGGGATGCTGCAAGGCTTGATGGATCTTCTCATTTAAATTTTTTACTCAAGGTAGTAATCCCAATGAGCAAACCTATTATTGTGACAGTATCTTTATTTACTTTTATTATAGCGTGGAATAGTTTTGCTTGGCCTTTGCTTATATTAACTAGAGATGATTGGTATCCTGTAACAGTTTCTATCTATAGTTTTGTGAGAGAAGTGGGACCTAATTTTAATTTATTGATGGCTGCTTGCTTAATTGCAATTTTTCCGATTCTAGTATTATACTTTTTTACTCAGAAGTTATTCATAGAAAGTATATCAAACTTTGGATTAAAAGAATAAATCAGTAAATTTTTTGTAACAAAACTTTAATTTTACCTCTATATTAATTAATATTTTTACGGGGTGATTATGAAATTTTATAAATATATTTTAAATTTCTTCTTAGCTTCTTTATTTTTTATCTCCTCGCAATCATTCGCAATTACTGCACAAGATATTGAAAATGCAGATCCTTCAGGTCAAACTGTTGAATTCTGGGTGCAATATTCAGATGAAAGATTAGATGCAATGATGGCAAGAGCTGAAAGATTTGAAGCTGAAACAGGAATAAAAGTTAATGTTGTTCACAAAGGACATTATGGGAAAGTTCAATCCGCTATGATGTCTGCTGCTGGAACAAAAGATATAGCAGATGTTGCAAGAGGTTATGGTAACGCTGCTGCAGATATGTACTTAATTGGCGCTTCAATTGATCAAAATATTTTAGCAAATAGTAAAAAATGGGGTGTTTCACAAGATGATATAGCAGATTGGGGTGCAAACTGGACTGTTGGCTTCTCACCATATTTTGAAGGAAATCCAAAACTTTTACATGAAGTTGGAAAATCAATAGAGATCCTTTACTACAATGCAGATTGGTTAAAGGAACTAGGTTTAGATGCTCCTAAAACGCCTGCTGATTTTGCGGAAGCAGCATGTGCTGCAACCAATCAAGATTATAGCGGTAAGATGGGTGAAGATGTTCCAAGTTATGGATATGAAATAGATACAGATGCAAGTAACTTTGCAGCATGGGTATTTGCACATGGAGGCGATGTATTTGACTATGATAATGGTCAGTATATTTACAATGGCCCAAAAGCCATTGAAGCTATGGAATTCATTCAAGGAATGGCTAATAAAGGATGCGCAATAGTTGCAAGAGGTAAATACACTGACCAGCAATACTTAGGTCAAGGTTCTGTTTTGTTTGCTGCGGGATCTACTTCTGGTATCACTTATTTCCAGAAAGCCATTGAAGAGGGTTACAATGGTAATTGGGATGTAGCTCCATTATCATACACCACTAGTGAACCAGTGCTTAACTTATATGGCGGTGGTTTAATTATGGGAAATTCAGGTGATGCTAATAGAATGGTAGCAGCATATCAGTGGATGAAATATATTTCTAATACTGAGAACTCAGCAGTTTGGTCAACTGAAAGTGGGTATGGTTTTGTTAGAACTTCTTCTGCAGATCATCCATTAATTGCTGAAAAAAGAGCTGAATTACCTCAATATGATAAATCATTATCAATGGTTCAATACGGAAAAGGTGAACCATCAGTTCCTGGTTATTATTCAGTTAGAGGTGAGGTTGAAAAAGCTTATGCAGCAATCATTAACGGTGATGATATCATTTCAACATTAAATCAATTAAATGAAGATGCTAATGCAATATTAGCTGATGCAACTGCAGAGTAGTTTAATTATTTTACTTTTATTAAGGGTGGTTTATACCACCCTTTTTTTATGATCATAGTTTGTTCTCTTAATGATTTACTGAATGTGTGTGAAAGCATACAGCCCAAATATCTTTTATCAGTAATTGATCCTGGATATGCACCAGAAACACCCAAGGGTGTAAAAAATCATTTAAAGTTAGGATTTGATGATATTATTGAAATTAGTAGCAATAATAAAATATTTCGATTGAATACTGATGAAATACCACAAATTCTACCTGCGGAAGAACATGTAAATTCAATAGCTAATTTTACTTCTTCATATACTTATGATGAAGATATCGTTATTCATTGTTGGTGTGGTGTCTCAAGATCAATGGCAACAGCTACTTATTTACTATGTAGAGAAAACAAAACTAATATTGAAAATACAATTAAATATATTCGAAATCTTGCACCGCATGCAAACCCAAATAAATTATTGATAAATCACTTTGAAAAGAAATTAAATGTTAGCAATCAAATCTCAAAATCATTTTTAAAATTCCCTTATACTAAAACATACGATTGTTCTTCAAATTTTGCACCTGTTACTTTATTTGATATAAAAGACATTGAAAAAAACTAATGAAAGAATACGTTCGAACAATTGCTGATTATCCTGTTGAAGGAATTCAATTCAGAGATATTACAACATTATTGCAAAATGCAGGACACTTTAAACAAGTCATTGATGATATGGTAAAACCATGGCAAAATAAAAAAATAGACGCAGTTTTAAGTATAGAATCACGTGGATTTATTATGGCAGGGGCAATAGCTTATTTTTTAAATGCAGCATTTGTTCCTTTGAGAAAGCCTCATAAGCTTCCATTTGATACTTTCAAAACCTCATACGATTTAGAATATGGATCAACTGAAATGCATATTCATACAGATGCCTTAGATGGTCATAAAGATTTACTAATTATTGATGATCTTTTAGCAACAGGAGGAACCGCACTTGCAGCAGTAGAGTTAATTAAAAAGTTTGAAGACAAAAACATTGTTGGTGCAGGTTTTATAATAAATTTACCAGATTTAAGTGGTGATAAAAAACTAATTGAAAAAGGAATTGAGATACATTCTTTAATGGATTTTTAAATGAGAAATGCAGTTATTGTGGGTTACAAAAGATCACCCTTCACCTTTGCTCGTAAAGGTGAAATGGCTAATATAAGACCAGAAGACATTCTATCACAAACAATAAATCAATTACTTAATGAAATTCAAATTAATAAAAATGACATAGAAGACATTATTACCGGATGCGCGTATCCTGAAGGAGCACAAGGTAATAATATTGCTAAAATTGTTTCTTTCATGACAGACATGCCAGAACATGTAGCGGGTATGACAGTCAATAGATGGTGCGGTTCTTCAATGCAAGCTATTCATGATGCAACTGGTGCTATTTCAATTAACTCTGGAGATGTTTTTTTATGTTGTGGAGTAGAAACTATTTCATTGTCGAACAAATTTGATTCTCTAGCTAAATTAGCTTTGTAATGACTGCTAATAGCAAATTCTTGTTGTTCTTTACGAGAAATATCAAATTTTTTTGCAACATTTTCAGCTGTGATGC
>CACNCX010000013.1 GCA_902619045.1 uncultured Alphaproteobacteria bacterium
AATCTCATCAACACTTAATTCTTTAATTTTTCTTTGATGATGAATACGTTTTTCAAATTCAAAAAATGCAATCTGCCTTACAACAGTGTTTAGCATATCTTCGACTTTGTTTGCTAAAAGCCCCTTACGTTCATTTTCTTTTGTTGTAATAGATAAAAGAGATTTAAAAGTTAGCATTTCCCCAAAAACACTTGCTGTTTCAGCAAGAGTTAACGGAGTTGAAGAATTAAAATAAGTTTGTTTTTGTCCTGCTAAATATTGATGGATTCCGTGTCCTAATTCATGAGCAAGCGTAGCTATATCTCTTGCTTTGCCTTGATAATTAACAAGTATGAATGGATGAACTGATGGAACAGTAGAAGCGGCGAACGCACCAGGAGATTTTCCTGATTTTACTGGAGCGTGTATCCATGAATTATCAAAAAATTTATTTACAATATTTCCTGCTCTCTTATCAAAATTTGAATAAGCATTAGTTACAATTTGTTTTGCATCTTTCCAGGAATAAATACTCTGTGATTGGAAAGGAAGAGGTGCATTTCTGTCCCAATACATTAAAGATTTCTTTTTTAGCCATTTAGATTTTATTTTATAATAACGATGAGCAATTTTTGGATAATAATCTATTATTGTTTCACTTAAGGCTTCTACAACTTCATCTTCAACAACGTTAGATAAATTTCTTGAACTGACTGGATTTGGAAATCCTCTCCATTTATCATTGATTGATTTGTCTTTTGCAAGATTATTAGTAATAGATGTAAATAAAGTAATGTTATCTTTTAAAACAGCAGATACTACCCTAGCTGATTTTTTACGATTTGCTTCTTTTTTATCAGAAAGAAAATTAAAAATTTCAGCACTAGATAAATTTTTTCCCTTAAAGGGAAATTTAAGTGAGGCAATCGTATCATCAAATAGTCTAACCCATGCTGATCTAGAAGTAATACTTTTTTCTTGAAGTAATTTTTCTGTTTTAACATCCAATTGATAAGGTTTGAATTTTCGAATATTTTTTATCCAGTTTTTATAAATCTTGAGTTTTTTATCAGCATAAATTTTTTTTAAATTTTTTTCAGATATTTCATTAATTTCAAGACTAAAGAAGACAATTGAGGAGGCAATATTTGTTATTTGCTCCTGCATTTGTTGATAAAAAATTTTATTCTTTTCATTGTTACCATCCTCTGCAACTAATAAATGTGCATAAGACATAATTTTATCTATTTTTGTATCAATATCCTCTAACTCTATGATGGCTTTTAAAAGCTGATTGGAACTAATCTTGGTGATTTTGGATGCGTATTTTTTCTCAAATTTCTTAGTTGATATTCTAAGCTTATTTAAATCATTATTGAGCTTCCTCGCTTTTGGCGATTCATACAAATCCTTTAAATTCCAAATTGGTAGTTTGCCAAGGGTATTTTTTGTTGAATTTTGATAATTTTTTTGTTTCATATTTTACTATTTCGATATAGGTCTAATATCTGAGCTTTGTAGGGAGGACAGAAAGCATGATTGTTAATTTTGACGAGTTTAATAGCATACCGGGTATATTTTATCATCAAGCAAATAATTTAAAAGATCAACCATATTTGTGGAAGAAAGAGAATGATAAATATGTTTCTTTAAGTTGGTCACAAGTTAAAGAACAAGTCGAAAGTTTAGCAACATACTTAAAAGATCTGGGTATTTTAGAAGGAGATAGAGTATTAATTCTATCTGAAAATAGACCTGAATGGCAAATCACTGATTTAGCAATAATGTCCATAGGAGCAATTTCAGTGCCTGCTTATACAACAAGCACAACGAATGACTATAAATATATTATTGAGCATTCTGGTGCTAGATGTGCAATCGTATCATCACACGAACTAATGAAAAAAGTTCTACCTGCAATAGAAAAAATTTCACATTGTCAAAATGTAATAAAAATTAATGATGATAATGAAACTTATACTGAAGTTGTAAATATTTTATCATATAATAAAATTATAAATGACAATTTAGAAAAAAATAAAAATTCTAATGAAATAGAAGAGTTATCAAAAAATTATAAAAGAAAAGATACAGCATGTATTATTTATACATCAGGTACTGGAGGTAATCCTAAGGGAGTGATGTTAAGTCATGGAGCCATGCTAAGAAACTGTGCTTCCTGTGATAAATTACTTGAGAGTCTTACTAGTGATTTAACAAAAGAAATTAGATATTTATCATGGTTGCCTTTATCTCATTCATATGAACATACTTTACAATTTTTAGAAATGGGACAAGGCGCACAAATCTATTACGCTGAAAGTATAGATAAATTATTAGTAAATATGGCTGAGGCAGCACCACATTTTATGACTGCTGTTCCAAGGTTTTATGACTCTTTACACACACGTATTTCACAAGGTCTAAAAAACCAAAGTAAATTGAGTCAACGCTTCTTCGCAATTACATTAAATCTAGGAAAGAAAAAATATTTTGGTGAGCAGATGCGCTTCTCTGAAAGATTTATGAATGGATTGATGGATAGGATAGTAAGAAAAAAAGTTAAGAAAAGATTTGGTGGAAGTCTCAGAGCATTGATATCAGGAGGCGCAGCACTAAATTTTGAAGTTGGATTATACCTAAGCGCCCTTGGCCTTCCACTTCTTCAAGGATACGGACAAACTGAAACGGCTCCTGTTATTTCGGCAAACCCTCCTGAAAAAATTAAATTAGATACTGTTGGAAAAGTTCTTCAAGGAAATGAAGTGAAAATTTCTGAAGATGGAGAAATTTTAGCTCGTGGTGAACTAATTATGAATGGTTATTGGAATGATCCTGAGTCAACTAATAAAACTATAATCGATGGATGGGTTCATACAGGTGATATTGGTGAATTTGATGAAGAAGATTATTTAAAGATAACAGATAGGAAAAAAGATATTATTGTAAATGCTGGTGGAGATAATATTTCTCCTTCAAGAATAGAGGCAAAACTAGATATTGAACCTGAAATTGCTCAATCAATGTTATATGGGGATTTCAAAAATTACCTAGTTGCAATTTTGGTGCCTAATAAAGATTTAGCTTTAGAATGGGCAAAAGAAAATAATGTTGAGGGCGATTTAAATGAAATAATTCAAGATTCTTCATTTAATAAAAAAATGAAAGAAGTTGTAGATAAAGTCAATAAAAGCCTTTCTAGTATTGAGCAAATAAGAAAATTTATTCTCATTGATCACGAGTTTACAATTGAAAACAATATGATGACACCTTCCATGAAAGTAAGAAGGTTTAAAGTAAAAGAGATGTATGGAGAAAATTTAGAGAAACTATATTAAGTTTCTCTTTTATCGAATTTTTCTTTTTGTTCAGAAGTAATTTCAGTTTGAAATTTTGTTTTCCACTCTGAGTATGGCATACCATAGATCATTTCTCGTGCTTCATCGTATGAAATTGAAATATTTTTCTTTTCTGCAGCACTAACATACCATTTTGAAAGACAGTTTCTGCAAAAACCTGATAGATTCATTAAATCAATATTTTGTACATCTGTTCTATTTTTTAGATGATGAATCAATCTTTCTGCAACATCAGCAAGTAATTCTCTATCAAAGTTTTTGGTCATATTACGTAAATAAATTATATAAATCTTTTTTTGTGCTATATATATAAAAATTAATGAAACGTAACAGAAAAGCTAAAATTTTAGCTACGCTAGGTCCTGCATCATCAGATAAAAAAATAATAGAAGACTTATTTATTGCTGGATGTGATGTTTTTAGATTAAATTTTTCACATGGCGATTTAGAAACTCATAGAAAAAATTATGAAAATATTAGATCTCTTGAAGAAAAACATAATCATGCGTCATGCATATTAGCTGACTTACAAGGACCCAAATTAAGAGTAGGCACATTTAAGAATACAAAAGAAAATTTAGTCAAAGGTCAAAGTTTTATATTAGATCTTTCTAGTGAGCCTGGAGATAATAATAGGGTTAACTTTCCTCATGAAGAAATTTATGATTTTTTAACACCTAATTCTATTTTATTAGTAAATGATGGAAGAATAAGATTACAAATTGTTGAACAAAAAAAAGATAGTTTAATTACAGAAGTTTTAAATGATGCTGAAATCTCAAATAACAAAGGTGTAAATATACCTGATGTAATTCTTCCTATAGACGCCCTTACCAAAAAAGATAAATCTGATCTTATGAAGGCATTAGATATGGGAGTTGATTGGGTTGCACTTTCTTTCGTGCAACAAGCAGAAGATATACACAAACTAAAAAAAATAATTAACAATAAAGCACTCGTGATGGCGAAAATTGAAAAGCCTTCAGCAGTAAAAAATATTGATGATATTATAAATGCTGCAGATGGAATTATGATAGCTAGAGGTGATTTGGGTGTTGAAATGCCAACAGAACAAGTGCCGATAGTTCAAAAAAATATTATTAAAAGATGTAGGCACTTTGGTAAGCCAGTTGTTGTTGCTACACAAATGCTTGAAAGTATGATTGAAAATCTTGTGCCAACGAGAGCTGAAGCATCTGATGTTGCTAATGCTATTTACGACGGAACAGATGCTGTAATGTTATCTGGTGAGTCTGCTGTTGGAGCACATCCAATAGAAGTAGTAAGAACGATGAATAAAATAATAGAAAATGTTGAGAATGATAAAAATAATTATGATTTACAAATTACTCAAGAAAATATTGATGATGTTGATAATACAGATGCAATAACATTAGCAGCTTACTCAATTGCAAAAAAATCAGATGCAAAAGCAATAATTACATTTTCTGTAAGTGGAAGAACAACAACAAGAATGGCTAGAGAAAGAGCACCAGTTCAAATTGTTGGTTTATCTCCAAATATTAATACTACAAGAAAAATGCAATTATACTGGGGTGTAAACTCCTGTCATACTCAAGAAGATGCTAAAAATGCACAAGATATGGTTAATATTGCATGTTCGATTGCAAAAAATAAAAAATTAGTAAAACCAGGAGATAATGTAGTTATCTCAGCTGGTGTTCCATTTGGAAGTGCTGGTACTACTAATCTGCTTAGATTAGCTGAAATAATTGCTGATAAAGATCTTACGTAAGCTTATTACAAGCTTCTTTTATTCTGTTGCACGCATCTTCTAGAGTTGCATCACTAGTTGCATAAGATAATCTAAAATAAGGCGATAACCCAAATGCTGCACCATGCACTCCTGCTACACCTTGATCTTCTAAAAGGTATGTCATGAAATCTTCATCATTGGAGATATGTTTTCCATTTGGTGTCTTTTTTCCAATTATACCCTCACAATTTGGATAAACGTAAAAAGCTCCTTCTGGTTTTTGACATGTAATTCCATCAATATCATTTAATTTATTCAATACTAAATCTCTACGTATCAAAAATTTTTTATTATGCTCGTTTATAAAATCCTGAGGACCACTTATTGCTTCAACTGCAGCAGCCATTGTAATTGAAGAAGTTGATGTTGTGCTTTGTGATTGTATTTTGTTCATAGCAGCAATAATCTCTTTTGGAGCTCCACAATATCCAAGTCTCCATCCTGTCATGCAATATGATTTTGAAACACCATTAAGTGTCAAACATCTGTCTTTCAGTGAAGGTTCAATAGAAGCAAGAGTATGAAATTCTATACCATCGTAAACAATTTTTTCATATATATCATCACACATTATAAGAACATTAGGATATTTTTTTAGGATAAGTGCTAAGTCTTCTAACTCTTTTTTTGAATAAACTGAGCCAGTCGGATTACTAGGACTATTTAACATTAACCATTTTGTTTTAGAGTTTATATTTTTTTCTAGTTGTTCTGGTGTAATCTTAAAATTTTGTGATTGAGGACACTTAACTATCACGGGCTTACCTTCTGCTAATAAAACAATATCTGGATAACTAACCCAAAAAGGAGCTGTTATAATGACCTCATCTCCTGGATTAATTGTTGCCATCATAGCATTATAGATAATGTGTTTGCCTCCGACACCGCATATGATTTCATCTAATTGATAATCAATATTATTATCTTCTCTGAATTTTTTCTGAATTGCTTTTTGTAATTCTGGTGTACCTTTACCTGGTACATATTTTGTTTTACCCTCTTCCATCGCTTTACTAGCAGCATCTCTTATATTTTTTGGTGTGTTAAAATCTGGCTCACCTGCTGCAAGAACAATTACATCTTTACCCTCGTCCTTCAAAGCCTTGGCTTTGATATTTATACCTACAGTCATTGAAGGTTTTATTTTACTTAGTCTATCTGCAACAAAATTCATTTAAATTATAAAATGTTCAATAATTAGACTAGCACAAGTTAACAACAAAAAAATAGCAAAAATCTTTCTTAATACTAACTTATCTATATTTGATGAAACTTTTGCACCAATTCCAGCAGTAAATATACTAGTTATCGATATAAAAAAAACTATTATAATATTTACGTAACCAAGAGAATAAATGGGAAGTTCATTAATATTTGATCCAGTATACATAAATGTAAGTGTTCCTGGAAAAGCAATTAAAAAACCAAAAACAGCAGAGGTACCAACTGCTTCATGAATCTTTTTTGAAAACATTGTTAAAGTAGGAACACTAAAACTGCCACCACCTATACCAATGGTTGCAGATAAAAAACCAATAGAAGAACTAATTAAAAAGTTAATTATATTAGATGATGGTATATCCTTACTTACAATTATTGGGTTTTGTTGAAACAGCATATTTAATGAAATCAAAAATGCTAGAATTATAAAAAGAATTACTAAACTCTGTCCTGAAATAGAACTAGCTACAATTGATCCTACAATTGATCCTATTATTATTCCTACTGCCCATTTTTTTACAATTATTAAATTTGTATTTTTAAGTTTAACATGGGATCTTATGGAAGAAATTGAAGTAAAACAAATTACACCAAGGGAAGATGCTACAGCAACATGCATGACAATTTCAGAGCTATAACCAAGATTAAGTAAAATAAAGTAAGTTACAGGTACTATTATTATCCCACCTCCAACTCCTAATAATCCTGCAATAAAACCAGATACTAGACCTGTTAATAAAAAAATAGATACTATTGAAGTCAAATAAATTACCGTATTTTAAGTTTCATTAATGTAGTAAACAATTTAATATAAAAGTAAATAAGACTATGAAACATGTACATTGGATAGGAACAGGATTATCTTCCATACCAGGAATTAGAAGATTAGCTAAAAATTTAGATAATTTTACAGTATGGAATAGAACATTAGATAAAGCTATAAAGAGTATTGACCATGTAGATAAAAACAATGTGAACGCAAAACAGTTTGATGTTGATTTATTATTTAAGGAAACAAATCCGGGTGATATTGTTATTTCTCAACTACCAGCAAACAAACATTTAGAAATAGCTAAACTTTGTTTAAAACATAAATGTCATTTTGCATCTACTAGTTATCTTAATCCAGAAATAAATATGCTAAATTCAGATGTAAAAAAAGAAAATTTAGTATTTATCAATGAGGTAGGTTTAGATCCAGGTATCGATCATTTTTTTTCTCATTTACTTGTCAGTGATCTTAAAAAAATCTCGACTGGAAAAACAGAAGTGGTTTATGAATCATATTGTGGGGGTTTTCCAGCAATTCCAAATGATTTCAAATACAAATTTAGTTGGTCTCCAGCTGGAGTAATTAAAGCATTAAACAATGATGCAAAATATATAACGAAAGGTAAAATAAATACTGTAACTCCTTACAAATCTATTAGTTCTTATTCAATATCTGATGAAAATTTTGAAGCTTATCCAAACAGAGATTCAACACCATATGTAAGTGAATACCTGTTTGACGAGAAATGGAAAGTCAAAGAGTTCGTAAGAGGAACTTTGCGACTTGATGGTTGGAAAGAGGCATGGAAAGATATTTTTTCAATGCTTGAAAATAAATCGGATAATATAGAAGCTGAAATCAATGAAAAAAGTGAAGAATTATTAAAAGATAATAAATATTTACCTGAGGAAGAAGATCGTGTTGTACTTTCTGTAAAACTTAAAGCTTTTGAAAATCATAATAAAATTTTTGATAGTTCTTATTTTTTAGATGAAAAAGGAAGTGGTGAAAATACTGCAATGGGCAAACTTGTATCGATTACTTTATCAGCTGCGATTGATCTAATTTTGGATAATAAAATTGAGACTGGTGTTAAAACTGCACCACATAAAACAGAAGACATAATGTATTTTTTTAAAATTTTAAAAGATTATAAAATTAATATCCAACAAGAGAATGGATAAGCAATTAACCAATATTGGTATTATTAGAGAGTCTAGAAATGATGAAAATAGAACTCCTCTAGTCCCAGAACATATTAAAAAATACAAAGAAAGCAATCCAAATATTAATTTCATTATTCAGCCATCAAATAGTAGATGTTTTTCTGATGAAGAATATGAATTATGTGGTGCTAAAATTAATGAAAATTTAAATGAATGCTCAATCATATTCGGAGTTAAAGAAATTGATCCCAATATTTTAATTAATAATAGGACATATCTTTTTTTTTCTCACACTTTTAAAATTAATAAACAACAAAAAAATATTGAAAAACATAAGAAAGACCTACTCTTATCAATTTTAAATAAAAAAATTACATTGATTGATTATGAAAATATCAGAGGTAAAAATGGTACAAGATGTTTGGGTTTTGGAAGATTTGCAGGTATTGTTGGTTGTTATAATACCTTAAATTTATTGCTTAAAGTGCTTGGAAAACAATCTCTTGCTAGTGCCTATAAAATTAATGATTATGAAAGATTAGTATTAAATTTAAAAAATTTATATTTTCCTAAAACTAAAATTCTAGTTACTGGTGATGGTAGGGTTGCAAAAGGAGTAATCGAACTTTTAAATCTAACAAACATTAAAGCAGTATCAAAAAAAGACTTTTTGGAAAAAAAATTTGATCAACCTATTTTTTGTAATTTAGAAACTAAAGACTATGTTACAAATAATTCTTCCACCAACTTTAACCTTGAACATTTTATTGATAATCCTCAAGATTACTCTAGTTCTGCATTACAATATTTAAAAGAAACTGATATACTTATAAGTGCACATTACTGGGACCCATCTTCTCCAAAAATATTTGAGAATGAAGACTTAAAAGTTTTACAAAATCTAAAAATTGTTGGCGATATTACTTGTGATATTAATGGCTCTGTTCCAACTACAATACGATCAACAACAATTGAGGAGCCAAATTATTGGATTGAAAGATATACTTTAAAAGAAATAGATGAAAATAATGATGGAATTGCTGTTATGGCAGTTGATAATTTACCATCTGAATTACCACGTGATTCAAGTACAGAATTTAGTGAAGGTATTATCAAAGAAGTTCTTCCTTTTTTATTAAAAGAAGATGATGGAAGAATATTAAATGGAACAATAACTACAGATGGTAGTTTTTTAGAAAAGTACAATTATCTAAATGATTATATTAGAATCAATGAATAAAGCAGAAAAAAAACATCATCTCTCTTCCGAAATTACAACACCTTTTAAAATTGTAAGTGATTTTAATCCAAGTGGTGATCAGCCTGAAGCAATTAAAAATATTGTTAAAAGTCTAAATGAAGGAGAACAAGAACAAGTTCTTTTAGGTGTCACTGGATCAGGTAAGACCTTTACAATGGCTAAAGTAATTGAAAAAGTACAGAAACCGACTTTAATAATGGCACCAAACAAAACATTAGCAGCACAACTTTATGGAGAAATGAAAAATTTGTTTCCAAATAATGCTGTTGAATATTTTGTCAGTTATTATGATTATTACACACCAGAAGCATATGTACCAAGGACTGATACATATATTGAAAAAGAATCTTCAATAAACGAACAAATTGATCGTCTAAGACATTCAGCTACTAGATCTTTAGTGGAAAGAAGAGATACAATCATAGTAGCATCAGTTTCTTGTATTTATGGTATTGGATCAGTTGATGCTTATTCTTCAATGTCTTTTACTTTAGATAAAAATCAATCAATAAGTAGAGAGATAATTATCAGAAAGTTGGTAGAACTTTTATACAAACGTCGTGACATGGACTTTAGAAGAGGTAGCTTTAGGGCAAAGGGAGATATTTTAGAAATTTTCCCTTCTCACTATGAAGATATTTCTTGGAAAATATCTATGTTTGGAGACGATATAGAGAGTATAACACAAGTGGACCCACTCACTGGAGAGAAGCTCGGAGAACTTGAACAAATAAGAATCTTTGCAAACTCTCATTATGTAACCCCAAAGCCAACAATAAAAAAAGCAATTACGATGATTAAAAATGATCTAAAAAAACAATTAGAGATTTTTGAAAAAGAAAAAAAATACTTAGAAAGACAAAGGTTGGATGAGAGAACTACATTTGACTTAGAAATGATGGAAACTACTGGAAGTTGTAGTGGTATTGAAAATTATTCTAGATATTTGTCAGGAAGACAGCCGGGAGAACCTCCTCCTACACTTTATGAATATATTCCAGAAGACTCTTTATTGTTTATAGATGAAAGCCATCAGACATGTGGTCAAATAGCAGGAATGTACAAAGGTGATTTTTCTAGAAAATCAACTTTAGCTCAATATGGATTTAGACTACCAAGTTGTGTTGATAACAGACCTTTAAAAAGAGAAGAATGGGATGCAATGCGTCCACAAACTATATTTGTAAGTGCAACACCAGGAGATTATGAACTCGAAAAGACAGGTGGTACCTTTGTTGAACAAGTAATTAGACCAACAGGTTTAATTGATCCACCTATTGAGATAAGGCCAACTAAACATCAAATTGATAACTTAATTGATGAATGTAAAAAGACTATAGATAAAGGTCATCGTGTTCTAATCACAACACTTACAAAAAAAATGGCCGAAGATCTTACTGAATATATCAATGAAGAAGGATTAAAGGTAAGGTATCTTCACTCTGATATTGATACATTAGAAAGAATAGAAATTATTAGAGATCTAAGACTAGGAGTTTTTAATGTTTTAGTAGGAATAAATCTTCTTAGAGAAGGTTTAGATATTCCTGAATGTGCTTTAATGGCTATATTAGATGCTGATAAGGAAGGTTACCTTCGTTCTAGAACTAGTTTAATTCAGACTATTGGTAGGGCTGCAAGAAATGTTGAGAGCAAAGTCTTAATGTATGCTGATAACATTACCACTAGTATGAAAGAAGCAATCGAAGAGACAGATAGAAGACGAACAAAACAACTAGAATATAACAAAATAAATAAAATTACGCCAATCAGTATTAAAAAGAATATTCAAGAAATAATTGAAAACACAGCTGAACAAGATCATGTTACAGTTGAAATTGATAATGCTAAAGAATTAGTTGGTAAGGATCTTAATAAACATATTAAAAATTTAGAGAAAAAAATGAATGAATTTGCTTCAAAACTTGAATTTGAAGATGCAGCAAGATTACGAGATGAAATTAATAGATTAAAGGCAAAAGAAGTGGGTCTTTCTAATAAAGTTTTGCAGTTTAAAAAGAATTAATGGATATTGTATTTACAGAAACTAACCAAACTGGAATCATTAAACTAAATCGTCCTAAAGCTTTAAATGCTCTCAATTTAGAAATGGCAAAAAAATTCCATGACAAATTATTAGAATGGGAAGAAAAAGATAATATCTTAAGAGTATTGTTAGTTGGAGAAGGTAAACATTTTTGTGCAGGAGGTGATGTAAAATCTCTTGTTCTTGCTGGAAAAGAAAACTCTTTAAAACATGATTTTTTTAAAATTGAGTATAAACTTAATTATTTAATAAGCCAATTTAGTAAAGAATTTCTTTCAGTTTGGAATGGTGTAGTGATGGGGGGCGGGGTTGGTTTATCAATCTATGGTGATCACAGATTGGCAACAGACAATTCAAAATTTGCAATGCCAGAATCTGCAATTGGCTTTTTTCCAGATGTTGGCGGAAGTTATTTTTTATCAAATCTTCCAGGTAACATTGGTAAGTATATTGGTTTGACGGGTGAGGTTTTAGGATTAAATGAATTAATTTTTTTCGGATTAGCAACTCACTACTTTCAAAGTAATAAAATAGAAGATGTTAAAGAAAAATTTATTACAAGAGGAGAAATTTCACAAGATAATTTTGAAGTAAAGAATGATACATATCTAATTAAAAATATGAATTTAATAAATGAACTATTCAATGGAAATATTCAAACAATCATAACAAATTTAAAAAGTCATAACTCAGAGTTTTCAAAAAAAATTTTAGATATTCTTTTAGCTAAATGTCCAATGAGTCTTGCGATAAGCACTAAACTTATAGATGATGCAAAAGGTAAATCGTTAAAAGAATGTTTAGAAACTGAATTTCAATTAAGTCAAAAAATAGTATACCGTAGTGACTTTGATAATGGTGTAAATTCTGTGCTAATTTCAAAAGATCATAATCCTATTTGGGAGCCATCAAAAATAGATGAAATAAATATAGAAGATCTAGATTTTTATTTTGAAACTCATACTGAAAATCTTTATCTATAATATTACAAATGAGTAATAAAATTCCTACTTCTGCAAAAGTAGTCGTAATAGGCGGTGGTATAGCTGGATGTTCTGTAGCTTATCATTTAGCAAAATTTGGATGGAAAGATGTGATCTTGCTAGAAAGAGATCTATTAACTTCTGGAACTACTTGGCATGCAGCAGGACTGATTGGTCAGATTGGTGCATCAGCAACCATTACAAAACTTAGAAATTATTCGTTAAATTTATATAAAGACCTAGAAAAAGAAACAGGATTAGCAACAGGTTTAAAGCAAAACGGCTCTTTAACTATTGCAACAACTAATGATCGATTAGAGGAATTAAAAAGGCAAGCTACTTTTGCTCAAAGATTTAACATAGAAGTTAATGAATTAGAAAAAGATGAGATTAAGGATATTTATTCTCTTATAAATACTGATGACGTTGTTGGTGGGATATTTATTCCAAAAGATGGTCAAGCAGATCCTGTTGGTATAACAAATGTTCTTGCTAAATCGGCAAAAATGTATGGTGCTCAAATATTTGAACATTGTTCTGTAAATAAAATCCTTACTAAAAATGGATCAATAGAAGGTGTAGATACAAAACATGGAAAAATTAAATGTGAGTATATTGTTCTAGCATCTGGAATGTGGTCTAGGCAGATTGCAAATGATATTAACGTTAGTATACCGCTATATCCAAATGAACACTTCTATATATTAAGTGAGCCTTTAAAAGAAATTTCTAAATCACTTCCAGTTCTTAGAGATTACAATAATTGCTTATATCTAAAAGAGGATGCGGGAAAAATTTTAGTAGGAATTTTTGAGCCTAAAGCTAAACCTGCATTTACTGATACGTATAAAGTGCCCAATGATTTTTCTTTTGGAGAACTACCTGAAGATTTTGATCATTTTGAACCGCATTTAAAAAATGCTATGAAAAGAATACCAGCCCTTGAAAATGTAGGTATAAGAAAATTCTTTAACGGTCCTGAAGCTTTTACTCCAGATACAAATTATCTTTTAGGAGAAACACCAGAAATAAAAAACTTTTATGTTTGTTGTGGATTTAATAGTATTGGTATTCAGAGTGCTGGTGGTGCAGGTAAGGTAACTGCAGAATGGATGATGAACGGTGAGGTTAATGATGATCTTTACTCCTTAGATATTTCAAGATTTGAAAAATTTCACTCTGAAATAAAATTTATAACTGAAAGAGTTACTGAGTCATTAGGAGATTTATATGCAATGCACTGGCCTTACAAACAACATAAATCTTCGAGAAATATTAAACTACTTCCTTTTCATCATGATTTGAAAAAAGAAGGGGCATGCTTTGGACAAGTGGCCGGTTTTGAAAGACCAATGTGGTATGCTCTAAATGGTAAGAAACCAGAATATGAGTATAGTTATGGCTATCAAAATTGGTATGATGCAGCAAAGTATGAAACGATAAACACAAGAAAAAACGCTGGTTTATTTGACTTAAGTGCCTTTGCAAAATTTGAAATTAAGGGAGACACTGCCTTCAACGATCTTCAACGATTATGCTGTAATAATATTAAAAATTATCCCGGTCATACAACTTACACACAAATGCTTAATTCAAATGGTGGCATTGTTGCCGATTTAACAGTTACTTGTATTGATACTAATTCTTTTCGTATTGTAACGGGATCATCTGTGAGAGAACATGATAAAAAACATATTTCAGAAAATTTAAGTAAAAACACAACTTTAATTGATATTACTGAAAGTTTAGCTTGCTTTGGTATTTTTGGTCCTAAAAGTAGAGAAATTCTAACTGAAATATTTGGAGAACATTTTTCAAACGATAAGTTTAAATTTGGAACTGCTAAAGAAATATCATTGAAAAATAATAAATTAATCTTCCAAAGATTATCTTTTGTTGGTGAACTTGGTTGGGAAATTTATGTTCCTATAAATATATCTAGAGAAATTTATTTAGAGTTAGTTAAAGTTGGAGAAAAATATAACCTTTCACATGCTGGTGCCCATGCACTAGATATCATGAGAATGGAAAAGGGATATTTACATTGGGGTCATGATATTTCTCCAGCTGAAAATCCTTTTGAAGCTGGATTAGAATTAACTGTTAAATTAAATAAAAAAACAGATTTTATAGGTAAAGAAGCTTTAAAAATAAAAAATAGAATTAAAAAGAAACAACTAACAAATTTTGTTTTAGAAAAATCTACGCCAGGAAATCCTCTCTTATTACATGATGAGCCTATTTATTATAAAAATAAAATTGTGGGAGAAACAACTTCTAGCAATTATTCATTTTGTTATAATAAAAATATGGTCTTTGGATATATAGATTCAGAAATAGATTTAAAAAAATTAAATGGCAGCAATTTTGAGGTTGAAGTTGCTAAAAATAAATATGTTATGTCTGTTCAATTTAATCCATTGCATGATCCTGAAAATAATTTTACAAAAATATAGTTTTTTACGATCTAATATATGAAAAAAATTAGATTATTTTTTTCTATAGTAGTAATTATATTAATAATTTTATCTATCTTTATTTATATTTTTCTAAATAATTTTGAAAAAGAAAAAATAATTAGTGATATCGAGAAGAAATTAGAAATTAAAATTAATGAAAATAACAAAACTAAAATCAATATTTTTCCAATTGTTAAGCTTAACACAAACTTAGAAATTAAAGATAACAAAAATAATTTATACTTTGATAATATTAGAATTGATATTTCTCAGCCCATATTTCAAGTTTCAGGAAACTTAGATATTCTCATTGATAATTTTAATATTAAGAATATTAATTTTAGTGAAGTAAATATTAATGGAAAAGTAAATTATATTGAAAATTATCTTAAATATAGTGATAATTTAGAAAATTTATTTGACTCAATTTATAAAATTAATGGAAAAATATTTTTAGAAACGACTAATGAAGAAAAATTTCTTATTTCATTTTTAAAATTATTCTTTGAAAAATTAGAAAATCAAAACAATCAAAAATTTGCATTTTCTGAATTAATAAATGCTTTTGGTAATGAAAATTCTAATTTTAAAGGCGAAATAAATAAAAATAAGAATATTTTAGAAACTAGCAAAATAGAAATTAGTAATAAAAACAACAGAATTCTTATAAAAGGAGAATACAATTACAATAATAATTTTATAGATATTATTTTAAACTTATCTCAAAATAATGAAATATATTTAACTACTTTAATTAAAGGAAACTTAAATAATCCTAATATAAGTTTTGATGAAAATTCAAAATTTTTTCAAAATTCAAACTCAAATGAAAATAATATAGTTGAAGAAAGCGTCATTCAATTTTTAAATAATTTTTTTGATTTAAATGATTGACTTATTTAATATAGTTAGCAGTGTGTTTGGATATATCCTTTTTGGATTTTTTGTAAATAAATTACAAATACTTCCAAAAAAATATATTGATTATTTTGATTTTACAGGTTTCAACATTCTTCTGCCTTTAACTTTAATTATATATTTTTGGCAAGTCTCATTTCCTCAAATTAATTCTATTGGTCTGATCATCTCATTTTTTGCTTCAGGAATTTTTATATCCATGACTGGATTTTTAATTAGCAAACAATTTTTAAATTTTAAAACAGATGAATCTGCACTATTTGGATTAGCTGCTTGTTTTGGTAACACAGTAGCAATGGGAATACCTCTTATGTATGCAGTTTTGGGTCCAATAAATACATTACCTTATATGATATTAGTTTTTTTTCATGGTATTGTTCATTTTAGCTATACTGTTATTATAATAGAAGTTTATAGAAATAGACAAAAAAGCATTGTCGAAATTTTTTATCAAATATTATTAGGTATAATTAAAAATATTGTACTTTTCGGAATGATAATTGGTATCATTCTTAATTACTCTAATCTTATTGTTCCATCTATTCTTAAAGAGCCCTTAGATATTTTTGTAAACCTTGCTCTTCCAATGGTTCTCATTTCTTTAGGTCTTGCGTTAGGAAATTTTAAAATTAGAGAAAATATTTATAGTGCAATACTATTAACTATCTTAAAAAATTTCATTCACCCTATAATTGCATTTTTTTTAGCACAATTTATATTAGAGCTTGATAGTCTCTTGGTAATTATTGTTACTATGGCCGCAGCTTTACCAAGTGGGTCTCAGTCATATTATTTTGCATACAGATATAACTCACTAAAAGCTGTCGTTTCTTCCAATGTAGTATTAAGTACGTTTGTTAGTTTTTTTACACTGTCTTTATTATTAGTATTTTTTGATATTACGTAGATTGAGAAATAAACGATTGTATTCTCTCTTTTTTATCCATAGTTTTTACACTAAAAGGAAAAATCTCTAACATCTTGTCATATACATCAATTGCCTGTTGAAACTGACCCTGATGAATAAAAATTAAACCCATTCCATCTAGAGCACCAAAATGTCTTGGTTCTAATTCAAGAGTTTTAATGATGTCTTGCATAGATTGATCAAAATTACCCATCATAAAGTGAACTGTAGCCCTTTTATTCCAGCCTTCTGCAAAATTAGGATCTTCTTCAATTAAATTATTAAAAAATCTAATTGCTAGTGGATAATTTCTTAAATTCATAGCTTGAATACCCTTCTCAAAATATTCAATTACTTTTGGATCATCAACTTCATACCATATATTCCAAATGTCAGATATCAAATCTCTTATCTCATCCTGATTTTCAGTCTCATTTAATTTTTTAAACAAATTATTTAGCCGTGGATCATTTTGATCTGCTAACGCTATCTTGCTAGCAAACAAAAGGCTTATACTGACAATTAATATTTTAGAGATAACTCTCATATTTAAATGATTTTTCGGATAGATTTCTTTTCTTTTCATGCTTTCTCGTTCTCCCTGTTACTCTAGTTCTCCATAACTTAAATGATCTAGGTTTCAGATTTGTTCTCATTATTTTTATAACCTCTGATTCGGTTACACCGTGAATTCTTTTTATTTTTTCAAAAGAGGTTTTATCGCACCAGGCTAATTTAATAATATTATCTATATTCTCCTGCATATTATGAATATAGTTCTCTATTAATTAAATTCTAAAAAAAATGATTGATTTGTATTCATCACCTACCCCTAATGGTCGAAAAATTAGCATTATGCTTGAAGAATTAGGTGTGGATTTTAATCCAATTTTAATAAATTTAGATAAAAAAGAGCAGTTTAGTAAAGAGTTTTCAAAAATATCTCCTGCAAATAAAATTCCTGTAATTGTAGATAATGAAAACAACCAAACAGTGTTCGAATCCGGGGCTATCCTTCTTTATCTGGCAAAAAAATATAATAAATTTCTAGATAAAGATAAGTATTGGGAAATAATACAATGGGTTTTTTTTCAAATGGCTTACGTTGGGCCAATGCTAGGCCAGGCTCATCAATATTTGTTTTATCATCCTGGTAAAAGCAAATTTGCAGAAGATAAAACAAAAGGCTATGCACAACATATATATTCAATTTTGGATAAAAGACTTTCTAAACAAGAATATTTTTCGGATAACTATTCAATAGCTGATATTTCAATTTGGCCTTGGACAGCTCGTTATGAAAGGCATCAAATAAATTTGCATGATTATCCAAATGTGTTGAGATGGTATAAACAAATATCAACAAGACCTGCAGTTATTAAAGGATATAATTCTGTAGGCGAATCTAATGAAATCCCTAAACCCTAAGCGTTGTAAAATAGTACTGAGCCTGCGGTTATAATTAAAAGGATTGCTAAAAACCATTCAACAATTTTTTTTAATTTTTCATTATTAAGATATTGTCTGATAACACTTCCTCCATATGCCCATATACTAATGGAAGGAATATTAACTACTGTAGACATAATAACCATAAAAAGTGTTCCAATTATTATATTTTCATCTTTTGGATAATATAATGTTACTGCAGTTGAACAGATTACCCAAGCTTTTGGATTTACAAATTGAAACAAAATTGCTTCATGATATTTTAATGGTCTTGATCTATCTTCAGTCTTTGAAATATTTAAAGACCCAAACATTTTATATGCTAAATAAAGAATGTAGCCTGCTCCAACATATCTTAAAATATCATAGAGTATAGGATAGGTAATAAACAAAGATCCAAGACCTAGACATACAAGTGCTAATTGCAAACCATGACCAGAAGGAATCCCAAAAATATTAGGTATAGATCTTATAAATCCAAATTTTATACCTGATGCAGTTAAAATACTATTGTTTGGACCTGGAGTTACGTACATAATAAAATTATACACTGCTAAAGCAGCTATTAATTCCCATGTAATCATTTTTTAATCTCTAAAATTTACAAATTGGACTGGTATACCTATCTTAGCATCCTCAATAAGCTTCATTACACTTTGTAAATCATCTTTTTTCTTTCCTTCAACACGAAGTTCATTCCCGTTGATCTTTACTTGAACTTTTAATTTAGAACTTTTGACATCAGAAGTAATTTTTTTACACAGGGATTGTTCAATTCCTTCTACTAATTCATACGTCTGACGAATTTTATTTCCCCCAGCTTTTTCCATATCATTTTTTTTTAAACATAAAGGATCAACTTTTCGTCTAACAAAATGAGTAACGAGCATGTCATTTACTTGACCAGCTTTCATTTCATCATCAGTAATAACAACTATAGTATTTTCTTTTTTTTCAATTGAAGTATCTGATCCTTTAAAATCGTATCTGGTGGTAATTTCTCTTGTCGCATTTCCTAGTGCGTTATCAATTTCTTGATGATCTAATCTGTTTACAATATCAAAACTAGGCATTTATTTAGTTTATTACATCGTCATTTATATCTGGCAACTGTTTTTTAGTACTTAATCTTCCTAATTTTTTCATCTTTTCTACTTTTTTAGTCAAACTTCCTGAACCATCTTGCAATCTTTGTTTAGCTTCATCCATTTTTGATTTAGCTAAATCTATTGACTGATTAGCTTTTACAAACGACTCATATACACTGACTGTTTTGTCATAAATATCTGATGCAGCTGATGCTATATCTTTTATTGTTTTAGATTGTTTATCAACCCGCCACATATTTTCTACAGCTTTAAGTAAAAAGGGTAAAGTTGATGGCCCAACAATAATTATTTTATTGTTCCATGAATCTTCTATAAGTTTATTTGCCTCATTATATAAAGTAAGTAATGCCGGTTCTATTGGAACAAACATTAAAACATTATCAATTGTATTGATTCCATATATTTTTGAATAATTATCTTTACTCAGACTTCTAATCGAAGTTTTTGTTGAATCCAAAAATTTTTTCAAAAATATCTTCTTTTGTTGATTGTCATTTGTATTAGAATAATCATGCCAAGAATCTAAGGATACTTTTGAATCTATAATTATGTGTCTATTACCTGGCATATGAACAATTACATCGGGTTTTTGTAAATTGCCATCTTCATCTCTAAAAGTTTTTTGAGTTGAATACTCTTCTCCTTCTCTTAAACCAACACTATCTAAAATATTTTTAAGTACAAATTCTCCCCAAGGACCTTGTTGAAGCGCACCACCTCTAATTAATGTATTCTCAATTCTATCTTGAGCTAAATTAAAATTTTGTAAAGATTGCTGAATTGATTGCATGTGATTTTTTAAGGAAATAAGATCAGTATTATCTTTTATTTCAGAACTTTTTGTTTTGCGAAGAAAAAATAAAATTGATAAAAAACCAACTCCAGATAAAAAACCAATAATGAAAACAAATATAAGATTTTCAAACATCACTACTTAGATAAGATATAAATATATTATCAAATATCTAGCAATTTTCCCAATAGATACAAATATTAAAAAAAAAGTAACATTATATTTTACTGTACCTGCTGCAAATGCGATTGGATCTCCAATAATAGGTACCCATGAAAATAATAATGACCATTTTCCATACTTTTTGAAAATATCTGTAGCTTTTTGGAATAAGTATTTATTTACTGGAAACCAAGGTTTCTTAATAAGAAAATTTACAAAGTAACCACATATCCAACTGATTAGAGATCCTAAAATATTACCTGCTGAAGCAAAAAATAATAATAAAAATGGATTATAATTATTAGATAATAATAGTGCTGATAAATATGTCTCTGAAGCAAAAGGAAAAAAAGTGCCTAAAGACAAACAAAAAATAAATAATGATGAATAGATCAAAGTATTTCTTATTGTTAATTTATGTTATTGTTATGTTACTTATCAATTTATGAACGATTTTCCAAAAGAAGAATTTATTTCCAGAATTGAAAAAATACAAATACATATTGAAAAAGAAAATATTGATGCTGTTATTATAACTTCTCCATCAAATTTTAGATATTTCACTGGACTTGATAGTAATTTTTGGGAAAGTCCAACAAGACCGTGGTTTTTAATTATTTCAAAAAAAAATCCAATTAAAGCTATAATACCAACTATTGGTATTACAGCTATGCAAGAAACATTAGTCAATGATATCGAAACTTGGGAGTCTCCAAATCCAAAAGATGAAGGAATATCTTTATTGAAAAAAAATATTAAAAGTTTTCCTAAAAGTTCAAATATTGGTTTTGAATTAGGAAATGAAACTTTTCTGCGCATGAGTATTAACGATTATCAGGATATTCAAAAAAATTTATCAGAATATAATTTTGTTGATGCTAGTAAAATACTTTGGAGTATAAGAAAAATAAAATCTGAAATAGAGATCAGTAATATTAAAGAAATTTGTTCTATTACAAGTAAGGTATTTGACGATTTTCCTCAAAAAATTAATTTAGGAATGAGTGAAAAACAAATTACATCAATATTTAAAAAAGAATTAATTGAAAGTGGCGCAGATTATATTCAATACATGGCGTGTGCTTCGGGACTTAATGGTTATAATCAGATTATCTGTAACCCAACAGAAAGGGAAACTAAAGATGGTGATATTCTAATTATTGATACCGGTGCAACTTTAAATGGTTATTTTTCAGATTTTGATAGAAATTTTGGCTTTGGAAAAATTCACAAACAAGTTCTAGATGCATATAATAAATTGTGGGAAGCAACTGAAAGAACTTTAGAAATTATAAAACCTGGAATTAGTTGTTCAGAAATATATTCTAAATTATCTCAAAGTTTAATAACTAACAAGGTATCAATTGGAAGAATGGGTCATGGTTTAGGCTTACAACTAACTGAGCCTCCAAGTATTATGAAAAATGATAAAACGCTACTAGAGAAAAATATGATTATAACTCTTGAACCATCAATTGAAATGGACGAAAATAAAATATTAGTTCATGAAGAAAATTTATTAATAACTAAAGATTCCTATAAACTTTTAAGTACTAGAACTCCGGAAAATTTACCTATTATTAATTAGTTAAATTATTGATTCAATTTTAGGCATAAGTCTAATTAATTCCTTCGTATATTCATGCTTAGGATTATTAAATAATTCCTCTGTATCTTTTGTTTCACAAACAGCGCCATTTTTTAGTACAATTATTCGATCACACATTTGGCGAATTACAGGGAGGTCATGGCTAATAAATAGCATAGTGAGATGAAGTTCATCTTGTATATCTTTTAATAAATTCAATATTTGTGCTTGTATACTGACATCCAATGCAGAAGTTGGTTCATCACATATTAATAATCGTGGTCTTGTCGCCAAGGCGCGAGCAATAGATATTCTCTGCCTTTGCCCTCCTGA
>CACNCX010000014.1 GCA_902619045.1 uncultured Alphaproteobacteria bacterium
ATCACCAATTCTAATTAATCTTATTTTACCATCTACTTGCGGAGGTTTTACTGACATAGTTCTGACGAGATCAGGTTTTTCTTCCAATATACTACTTTCAATTACTTCACTAGTAACGGTATGATTATCTTCAACCAACAAATTTATTTTTTCTTCCAATTCCTCTTTATTTATTTGTTTATCTGGATCATTAAAATCTAATCGACTTTTTTCATAACCAATTTGACCGCCAGTTACTCCTAAAGGGACTATAGAACACAACAAGTGCAGTGCAGTATGCATTCTCATATGCTTGTATCGTAAATCCCAATTTATTTTTCCAATTATATCAACATTCTCTTCAAGATCTTTGAGATCATCTACAATATTTATTATTTTATTATTTTCTTTAATAGTATCTAAAACTTGTATTTTTATACTTTCAGCTTCTATTACGCCTGTGTCCCCAGGTTGGCCACCACTTTTTGCATAAAATGCTGTCTTATCTAACTCAATACGATTTTCTTCTTTCACAATACCTATAATTTTTGCTTTAAATTCTTTAAGGTATGCATCATCTTCGAATAATTTTGTCATAGCGTTTTTTAACAGTATTTTAAAAATATTATATTGACTTTTTTCTCATTCTGAATAAATTAGAACAAAAGTAGAACAAATAATTTTATAAATAATATAATTATTATTTATCAATTATTTAAATATTTTTTCTAATATTATGTCTAAAAAAATAGAAAACTTAATATTTAAAGCTGAATCCAGAGGAGATCAAATAACACCTTATTTTCTTGATACAGTATCTGCAGGTTTCCCCTCTCCAGCTACTGATTATATGGAAAACAAACTTGATCTTAATGAATATTTGGTTCAACGTCCAACAGCAACCTATATCGTTAAAGCTAATGGCCCTTCTATGACCGATGCAGGCATATTATCAGGTGATTTACTTATTGTTGATAGAAGTATTACACCTCGTAACGACAATATTGTTATAGCCTCCATCTTTGGTGACCTAACAGTTAAAAAACTGAAAAAAAAAGATCATTCATTGTTTTTAATTTCTGCCAATAGTGAGTATCCTAGTATTCAAGTTAAAGAAGAAATGGAGTGTTTTATATGGGGGGTAGTGACATATGTCATACACAAAACTACTTAATAGAAATCATAACTCAGTAAATCAATCTATAGCATTAATAGATTGCAATAATTTTTATGCGTCATGTGAAAGAATATTTAATCCAAAACTTATAGGAAAACCAATTGTCGTACTTTCCAATAATGATGGCTGTATCATTGCACGATCAAAAGAAGCAAAAAAATTAGGGATAAAAATGGGTGAACCTTATTTTAAAGCAAAAAATATTATTGAAAAAAATGATGTTAAAGTTTTTTCATCTAATTATTCTTTATATGGCGATATTTCTCAGAGAGTAATGGAGACTTTATCAAGTTTCTCTTCAGAGGTAGAAATCTACTCCATAGATGAAGCATTTCTTGGTTTAAATGGTTTTGAGAACTATGAATTAAACACTTATTGCAAACATATTAGACAAACAATTAAGAGGTGGGTTGGTATTCCAGTTAGTATTGGAGTGGGCCCAACAAAAACACTATCAAAAATAGCTAATCATTTAGCAAAAAAACAACCAGACTATAAAGGTGTGTGCATACTAAAAAATAAAATAGAAATAAAAAAAGCATTAGACTTAACATCCATTGAAGAAGTATGGGGCATTGGAAGAAGATTATCTCTTTTCCTAAAAAAATATAATATTCATAATGCTTATCAATTTTCACAAATGGACAGAGGATGGATAAGAAAAAATATGGGTGTAGTGGGAGAGAAGACATACCTAGAATTAAATAGTGTATCGTGTTTAGAACTTGATTTGGTTCCAAGTGATAAACAAAGTTGTTGTGTCTCAAGATCATTTAGTCAGCCAATAGAAAAATTATTTGATTTGGAGGAATCAATATCAACTTATGGATCAAGAGTATCAGAGAAGATAAGGGAAGAGGGGTTAGTGGCTGAGTCGATGAGTGTTTTTGTTTTAACAAATCATTTTAATAGAAGAGAGAAACAATATTCGAATTCAATAAAACTACACTTACCTTTTCCAACAAATAATAGCATAAAAATTGTTAAAAGAGCTCTTGAAGGAATTAGAAAAATATACCGACCAGGATTTCGTTATAAAAAAGCTGGAATTATATTATGCGGTCTTAGCAGACACAATGTAACTAGAGGATTGCTTGATTACGACCGTGATATATCCGACAGAATAATGAATACTATTGATAATATTAATTCTAGATATGGAAGTTCAACGTTAAAGATAGCTTCTGAAGGCATAGAAAAAATATGGAAGATGAGAAGAGAAAACGTATCACCATGTTACACAACACGTTTCGAAGAATTGGTGGAAGTTAAAGCTTAGATAAAATGGCTCCCCGGGCCGGGCTCGAACCAGCGACCGATCGGTTAACAGCCGATTGCTCTACCACTGAGCTACCGAGGAACACAATTTTGTTGATAATAAAAAAAAATTAAAAAACAAGAAAAATTTGGAGGCTCGGAGCGGAATCGAACCGCTGTGCAAGGCTTTGCAGGCCCCTACATCACCACTCTGCCACCGAGCCTAAAAAAAATGACAATTATCACTATATTATTTCTAGTCAATTAATGAAAAAAAAATCTAAAGAGTGATAACATAGTTTAAATAATTGATTATATGATTAGTTTATATAAAGCATCTTAAAGAAATGAGTGAAACATTCGAAATTGCTAGAAAAAATATGGTTCTTAATCAGTTAAGACCAAATAAAATTAATGAAGAAAATATCTTAAACATATTCGAAAATACCCCTAAAGAAAATTATTTGGATGTCGGTTTAGGTGAAAGTTGTTATCTAGATAATAATTTAGATATAACTGATAAAAGAGGATATCTTAAAAATTTACACCTAGCCCAAATTATAAAATATTCGAAAATATCACCTAATGATAAAGTATTGCATATTGGTGGTTTAACGGGCTACTTTTCTGTACTTATTAGCTCACTATGTGAAGAACTTCATGTTATAGAAGAAAATAGACAACTATTTAAATTATTAGAAGATAATATTAAGAATACTAATAATACTAATATTAGTTTATTTAATCATAATTTGTTAGACGGATTAGCTAATAAAGCTCCATTTAATTTAATTATTATTGACGGACCTATATTTAATATAACTGATAATTTAAAAAAGCAATTAGTAATGAATGGTGGTAGGTTAATATATATTAAAAAAATAAATGAAAATTTAGGCAAAGCATATAAAGTGATAAGAAATGAAGATTTATATTCATCTGAGTATTTATTTGATGTAATGAGTAGTTATCAAATTCAAGAACAAGAAGAGGGTTTTAAATTTTAAATGAGATTATTTATATTACTATTATTACTTATCTATTCTAAATCTTTATTCGCATTATCAATAGATGATTCTGTAAAAAGTACGATTGCTAATAATTTGAAGGTAAAAATTGCTTTTGAAAAACTGAATGAAAGCAAAGAAACTATTGAAGTAGCTATAGGAAAAAAACTTCCAACAGTTACTGGTACAATTTCTGGTACGTATAGTAATAGTGATACAACATCAGCAGCTAGCGTATCAACAACACCAGAAACTTTTACAGATAAGTATAAAATTAGCATTACTCAAAATTTGTACGATGGTGGTGAAAAAAATTTAGAAATTGAAAGATCAAAAATTATTTATGAAAATGCAGTAATAAATTTTTACAAAATAGTTCAAGATCTATCTTTAACTGCAGTAGAAGGTTATTTGACAGTCATAAATTATGAAAAATCATTAGAGGCTTCTGAAAAGAATTTTGATTCTGTTTCAAGATTTTTAGAAGAAGTAAAATTAAAATATGAATTAGGATCAGCAACCATAACTGAACTGAAAAATGCTGAGAGTGCGTTTTCAATTGCAGAAACAAATCTTTTTTCAGCTAAACAAAACTACAAAGTTAGTTTAAAAACATTTAAGTCAATTGTTGGTAAAGAAGCTATTAATTTAGAAGATTATGTAAATGTAGAAGATAATTTAAATTTTGATAAAATACTTTCTGAAGTTTATAAGAATAATTTTAATATTTTAATTGCTCAAAATAATATTAAAATTAAAGAACTTGATCTCTCAAAAGAAAAAGGTTCTAATGGACCTACCCTAGATATAACAGCTTCCACTGAGTATTCGGATGGTTCACGAATAGATGCGGGAAGTGAAAATACCAATGCTACAATAGGGTTAACTTTAACAATTCCTATATTTCAGCAAAACATTGATAAATCAGACATTAGAAAAATAAATTCTCAAATTTTACAAACTGAAATTGAGTTAGAGGATCTTAAAGAAAGTTTAAATATTGAGGTATCAAACTATTATAAAAACTATTTAGTTAGTAAATCAAATTTAAATACATCGCTATTAACTATAGAGTATGCAAATACTCTTCTAGAAAGTACTCAAGAGGAATACAACCTTGGGACAAAATCTATCACTGATCTAATAGAAGCAGAAACTAATCTTTTAAACGTAAATGTTGAATATTTTAATGCAAATAAAAACTATCTGATTAATTATTTTAATTTACTAGCTTTAGATGGTTCACTGATTAAATTATTTGAGGAGTATCTTCCTAGCTATAATTAGAGTTTTATTAATTTAATTAAACATTTATAATAACTATATGAATACAAAAAATTCTATCAATGAATCTCTTGAAGTCATACGAAGAGCACTTGAAGATGAAAAAAACGATTCAAATAAACATTCTTTATCTAATATTTTAATTCTTAATAAAAAGGTTAACAGTGATGGTACAATAAAATTACTTCAAAAAGATGAAGAGATAAATAGTGAAATTAATGATATTATAGATCAAAAACTCTCCTATCTTGTAGAAAATAAAATTGAAAAAATACTTGATGAGAAAATCCCAAAATTACTAAAAAATTATTTCGATTCAAAATAGTTACGATGCAGCTTGATAAATTTTTTGATTTTTTAAAAGATGAAAAAAATCTTTATTCGCAATGGGAGCAATCAAATTGTTTTAAACCACAAAAAGGAGGTGAGCCTTATTCTATAATGATGCCACCACCTAATGTTACAGGCAGCTTACATATGGGTCATGCTTTAACCTTCACAATTCAAGATATATTAATCAGATACCATAGAATGAAGGGTATGGAAGTATTGTGGCAAGCAGGGACAGATCATGCAGGAATAGCTACTCAGATGGTGGTTGAAAGAAAATTAAGTGAGTCAAACCTAGATCGACGATCTCTAGGTAGAGAAAAGTTTATTGAAAAAGTATGGGAATGGAAAAAAGAGTCGGGTGGTCAGATAAGTAATCAATTAAGAAGACTTGGTGCTTCTGCTGATTGGTCAAGAGAAAGATTTACTATGGATGAAGGACTTTCTAATGCAGTTAAGAAAGTTTTTGTTAATTTATTTAATGATGGAATTATTTATAAAGATAAGAGATTGGTGAATTGGGACCCAAAACTTTTAACAGCTATTTCTGATCTAGAAGTAGAGCAAAGAGAAACTGAAGGAAGTTTATGGCATATTAAATATCCTATAGATGAAAATAATCATATCATTGTTGCAACAACAAGACCTGAGACAATGTTAGGTGATACTGCGGTTGCCGTTCATCCAGATGATGAAAAATATAAAAATCTAATTGGCAAATTTTGTAACTTACCAATTTCAAATAAGAAAATACCAATCATTGCAGATGATTATGCAGATCCTGAAAAAGGTTCTGGAGCTGTAAAAATTACACCTGCACATGACTTTAATGATTTTGAGGTAGGAAAGAGACATGATTTAGAATTTATTAATATTTTTGATGAAAATGCTAAACTGAACTCAAATGTGCCTGATGAATTTCAAAATTTAGATCGATTTGAAGCAAGAAAATTAATTTTAAAAAAATTAGATGTAATGAACTTATTAATTAAAGAAGAAAAACAGCAAATGGTCATACCATATGGTGATAGATCAGGTGTTGTTATTGAGCCATGGCTGACAGACCAATGGTTTTGTGATGCAAAAAAATTATCAGTTGATCCAATATCAGCTGTTAAAGATAATAGTTCTAAATTTATTCCCAAACAATGGGAAAATACATTTTATAATTGGATGGAAAATATTCAACCGTGGTGTATTTCAAGACAGTTATGGTGGGGACATCAAATTCCTGCATGGTATGGTCCTGATAATAAATATTTTGTTAGTGAAGCTCTAGAAGGGGCTCAAAATCAAGCAAAGGAATTTTATGGAAAAGATGTTGAGCTTAGACAAGATGAAGATGTTCTAGATACTTGGTTTTCTTCTGCTCTATGGACATTCTCTACTTTAGATTGGCCAAATAAAACGTATGAATTAGATAAATTTTATCCTGGTAACGTTTTGGTTACTGGTTTTGATATCATATTTTTTTGGGTTGCACGGATGATGATGATGGGTTCTTATTTTATGAAGGAAACTCCATTTAAAGATATTTATATTCATCCTTTAATACGTGATGAAAAAGGACAAAAAATGTCTAAATCAAAAGGCAACATAATTGATCCTTTAGAGTTATTAGATAAATATGGCGCTGATACATTAAGATTTACACTAACAGCACTATTAAATCCTGGACGAGATGTAAAATTATCTGAAAATAGAGTTAAAGGATATAAATCATTCACAAATAAAATTTGGAATGCTGGAAAATTTTTACAATTGAATAATTCAATTTTTATAGATGATATATCAATTGATCCAATTATTTTTGATGCAAACAAATGGATAATAAAAGAATTGAATGATTTGAACACTCAACTTGATCAATTAACTAAAAAGTATTTGTTTCATGAAATAGCCAATAAAATTTATCATTTTGTATGGCATACTTATTGTGATTGGTACATTGAAATTATTAAACAAAATTTTGAAAATGAAAAATTTGCTGATGAAATTAAAAAAGTTTCTGGATGGACATTTATTCAAGTTTTAAAGATAATACATCCCATAATGCCATTTATAAGTGAAAAATTATGGAGATCTTTAGTTGACGATAAATCATATTTAATGAACCAGGTTTTTCAAAATTATTCAACAAATAATTCTTTTAATAATTCTAAAAAAAACTTCGAAATATTTATTGAATTCATAACATCTATAAGAAATTTGAGATCAGAACTAAATATACCCTATAAACAATTAATAAATATCTTCATAGAAGCAAAAAATGAAGAACTTAATAATTTTCTAATTCGCTATAAAAATGAAATAAGTAATTTTTTAAAAACCAAAGATATTAGTTTTGAAAAAATTCAGCCAAATAAGAATTCAGCTTTAATTGTATTAACATCATTGTCAGTTTTAATCCCTTTGGATGGTATTATTGACTCAGAAGAAGAACTAAAAAAATTAAACAATAAAAAGCAAGTTGAGCAAGAAAAATTTAATAAAGTTAATGATAAATTAAACAATGATAATTTTATGAGTAAAGCTTCAGAAGAAATTATTAATAAATTTAAAAATGAGGCAAAAATTTATAAATCTTCTATTGAAAAAATTGATCAAATAATAAATACTATTAAATAGAATGGAAGATAAGGGATCAAATAGAAAATCTAATTTACCTAGTAGATATGTTAGTGTAGGGCCTAAAAGTGCTCCCCATAGATCTTATTATTATGCTATGGGTTTGAAAGAACATGAAATTTATCAACCATTTGTTGGAGTTGTTAGCACTTGGAATGAATCAGCTCCTTGCAACATTACTCTCCAAGATCAAGCGCAACATGTGAAGACAGGTGTCAAAGATGCTGGAGGAACACCAAGAGAATTTACAACTATAACAGTAACAGACGGAATTGCCATGGGCCATGAGGCAATGAAATCCTCTCTCATTAGTAGAGAGGTTATTGCAGATTCTATTGAATTATCTGTGAGAGGTCACTGTTATGACGCAATAGTTGGACTTGCTGGCTGTGATAAATCTTTACCAGGTTTAATGATGGCTATGGTTAGATTAAATGTACCATCTGTATTCATTTATGGAGGTTCAATCTTACCAGGAAAATACAAGGGTAAAGATGTTACTGTTATTGATGTTTTTGAAGCAGTAGGAAAACATGCTGCTGGAACTATATCAGATCAAGATTTAAAGGATATCGAACAAGTTGCTTGCCCATCTGCTGGATCGTGTGGAGGTCAGTTTACAGCAAATACAATGGCATGTATTTCTGAAGCAGTTGGTTTAGCTCTAACAAATTCGGCTATGCCACCAGCAGTAAATACTGAAGAAAGAAAAGCTTATGGTGAAAAGAGTGGTAAAGCTATAATGAATTTATTAGAAAAGAATATAAGACCAAGGGATATAGTAACTATTGATTCATTAGTAAACGCTGCAAGAGTAGTTGCAGCTACTGGAGGTTCAACTAATGCAGCACTCCATCTTCCTGCGATAGCTAATGAAGCGGGTTTAAAATTTACATTAAGAGATGTTGTAGAAATTTATAATTCGACTCCTTATATCGGAGATATGCAACCTGGTGGAAAGTACGTTGCTAAAGATTTATATGATGTAGGTGGTGTGCCAGTTGTTATAAAATCTTTACTAGATGGTGGTTATATAAACGGAGACTGCATAACTGTTACTGGAAAAACAATAGCTGAAAATCATAAAGAAGTAATTTTTCCTACAAATCAAGATGTTGTTTATAAATGTGATAATCCAATTAGTGAAAATAGTTCAGTCGTAGGATTGTGGGGTAATCTTGCTCCAGATGGATGTATATCAAAAATAGCAGGTTTAAAAAATTTAACTTTTAAAGGAAAAGCTAAATGTTTTGACTCAGAAGAAGATGCTTTAACCGCAGTTTTAAAAAATGAAATTAAAGCCGGAGATGCGGTAATAATTAGATATGAAGGTCCTAAAGGAGGGCCTGGTATGCGTGAAATGCTTTCAACAACAGGTGCAATATATGGGCAAGGGTTAGGTGAAACTGTTGCTTTAATTACAGACGGACGGTTTTCAGGCGGCACAAGAGGATTTTGTATTGGTCATGTAGGACCAGAAGCAGCTGTGGGAGGTATGATAGGTTTACTTAAAGATGGTGATGAGATTATTATTGATGCTATTAAAGGTGAAATCAACGTTACGCTTTCAGATCAAGAAATAGAAAAGAGAAAAAATGAATGGAAACCAAGAAAAACTAATCATAATTCTGGATCCATATGGAAATATTCCCAAACTGTTGGTCCAGCTTACGAAGGTGCTGTTACTCAACCGGGTGCAAAAGACGAAACACATACATACGCTGATATTTAATATTAATTAACTAATTCAATCGTAACTGGAGTGTGATCAGAAGCTTTTTCCCAACCTCTTGGTTCACGATTAACATTAACTGATTTAATTAAATCAGTTACTTCTGGAGTAGTAAGAAAATGATCAATTCTAAGACCATTACCTTTTTGCCAATTTCCACCTCTATATCCCCAAAAAGTCCAGTTTGTATTTCCATCAACAAAGTATTTAACTGTATCAACAAAACCTAAATTTAAAAGATTTCTAAATTTTTCTCTTGTTAATGGATGAGCACAAGCATCATTTTTAAAATTTTCTGGTGAATAAACGTCTTCATCACTTGGTATTACATTAAAATCTCCGCCTATAATTACTGGTTGATTATTATCAATTAATTCTTTGATATATTTATTAAAATTTATCATCCAATCAATTTTGTAATCAAATTTTTCTGTTTCAATCGGATTTCCATTTGGAAGATAAATATTTATTAATTTAATTTTATTTTTTATATTTTTTAAGGATATCTCTGTTTCAATAAATCTGGAATTTCCATCTTTGTAATCAGGAATATTTAAATTTGAAATGTCAATACTTTCTTTGCTAAGTATGGCTACTCCATTCCAAGCTTTTTGCCCATTCACATAACATTTATAATTAATATTTTCTAATTCCTCTTTAGGAAAACTTTCATTTGTACACTTTAATTCTTGAATTAAATATAAATCTGATTGATCTTTTTTTATAAATTTTATTAAATTTTCTATTCTTGCATTAACTGAATTTACATTCCAGGTAGTAATTTTCATTTATATTGAAAAAGAAGTACCACACCCACATGAAGAAGATGCTAGTGGATTAGAAATTTTAAAGGATGATCCAATCAATTCATTAACATAATCAATTTTCGATCCTTTTATTAATTCAATTGAAGTTTTATCTATTAGTACATCAGCATTTTTATAATTAAAGATTAAATCATCTTCATTTGGTTTGTCTGAAAAATCAAATTTATATTGAAATCCAGCACAACCACCACCTAATACGGTAATTCTGAAATAGTTTGATTTTTCAGATAGAAGTATCTTATTGATATGATTCTGAGCACTTTCTGTAACTTCAATTATATTGTTCATTTATCTAAATATTGTTATTAGTTATTTTTTTACAATTATAATATAAATTTTCTTATGTTCAAACATTTAGCTTCCAATCCCAATAATTCAAATGGAAGATTATATAATGAGCTAGACGATGATTTGAGAAATCCTTTTGAAAGAGACAGAGCTAGAGTTATTCATTCTAATTCATTTAGAAAATTAAAACACAAAACCCAAGTTTTTATTGAAAGTGAGAGTGATTATTTTAGGACGAGACTAACTCATTCTTTGGAAGTTGCCCAAATATCTAGATCAATTTGTAGATTACTTGATTTAGATGAAGATCTAGGTGAAACAGTTGCTCTCGCACATGATTTAGGCCATCCTCCTTTTGGTCATATTGGCGAAGATGCACTTGATAATTCAATGAAAAAGTTTGGAGGTTTTAATCATAATGATCAAACCTTGAGAGTTTTAACATTTATAGAAAAACGACACCCTGATTTTGATGGATTAAATCTAACATGGGAGAGCTTAGAGGGGATAATAAAACATAATGGAATTTTGAGTGGTCATTTACCTTATCACTTAGATAATTATTCAAAATTACATAATCTAAATTTAACTGATCAACCTTATTTAGAATCACAGATAGCGAGCATATCTGATGATATTGCTTATAATAATCACGATGTAGAGGATGCTATTAGAGCAAATTTAATATCATTAGATGATATAGCAGAGTTAAGTTTTTTTGAAAAAATCATAATTAATTTAAAGGATCATTACAAAGATATTCCAAATAAACTTCTAGTTTATCAAGTTTTAAGAAACTCAATATCTAATATGATAAATGATATATATGAAACTACAAAAAAAAATTTAATTAAAAATAATATCAATTCTATAGATGATATACGTAAAAAAAATAATTTCGTTGTCTCATTTTCAAATGAAATGAAGAAAAATTGTGACATAATTAAAAAATTCTTATTTGATAAAGTTTATAATCACAGTCATTTATCAGACAAGAGACAGTATTCAAAAAAGGTTATATCTACTTTGTTTACTTATTTCGTAAAAAATAATAATAAACTACCAGTAGATTGGAGAAATCAAAATATTGAAATTGAAAGATTAATTTGTGATTATATTTCAGGAATGACAGATAGATTTGCTCTTAATTTATATAAGGAGATTAGTGAATAATTTTATAAAAGACCTTTCAGATTTTTTAATTGATTTTACAGATTTTTTAGAGAGAAATAAATTTATATCTCCAATCAATAAAAAACAAATTAGCATTGATTATTCTTCAAATACTAAACAAGGAGATTTAGCGACGAACTTTTATTTAATAGTTAAAAGAAAAATAATTAATGAAGATTTTAATATTGAAAAAGAATTAAATGAAAGAATTAAATCAATTGGATTTATAGATTATTTTGTATTTTCAAAAAATGGTTTTATAAATTTTTTTCTAAAAGATGAATTTGTATTAAGAAGTTTAAAAGAAATTTATAGTAAAAATTTTTTAAATTATATTAATTATGGTGCAGATAAAAAAATAAATGTCGAATTTGTTTCAGCTAATCCAACTGGACCGTTGCATATAGCTCATATAAGAGGTGCTGTATTTGGAGATGTACTAAGCTCTCTTTATACTAAAACAGGTTTTGATGTTACTAGAGAGTATTACGTTAATGATGCAGGTTCTCAAATTGATAAATTATCAAACTCTCTTTTGAAACGATATTTACAATTATTTGATAAAAAAATTGAGTTAGAAGAAGACGAGTATCCTGGTGAATACTTAATAGATATTGCCAAAAAAATTAAAAATGAAGAAGGTGATAAGTGGTTAAATTTTCAACATGAAGAAACTATTAAATATTTTAAGAATTTTGCATTAAAAAATATACTTATAAACATAAAATCAGATTTAGAATTAATAAATATAAAATTTGATAAATTTACTCACGAAACAGAAATAGAAAAAAGTAAAATTATTGATGAGCTTTTTAAAATTTTGGATAAAAAAAAATTATTATATGAAGGTATTTTAGAGAAACCAAAAGGTGATGACTCTGATTGGGAACCAAGAGAGCAACTATTATTTAGATCCTCTAAATTATTAGACAATGAAGATCGAGCATTAAAAAAATCAAATGGTGAGTGGACCTATTTTGCAAATGATGCAGCATATCATTTAGATAAATGTAAAAGAAATTTTGATAGATTAGTCAATATCTGGGGATCGGATCATATTGGCTATATTCCAAGAATGAATTCGTTAATTAAAGCTATTAAAGATGATGAAACTTATTTAAACATCTTAACTTGTCAGATTGTAAGTTTAATTCAAAATAAACAAAAAATTAAAATGTCAAAAAGATCTGGAAATTTTGTGACATTAGCTAATCTTCATTCTAAGGTTGGTAAAGATCCTATAAGGTACTACATGATTTCTACTAAAAATGAGACAGCAATTGACTTTGATTTAGATGCTGTTGTTGAGAAAAATAAAGATAATAAAGTTTTTTACTGTCAATACGCACATGCTAGAGCTTCATCAGTAATTAATAAAGCAAACGAATTAGGTATAAAAATTAAAAATGATTATAATTTTTCTGCAATAGAAAATCTATCTGATGAGGAGGTAAAATTAATCAAAAAGTTAATTTGTTATCCTTATTTATTGTATCAATCATCATACTACAATGAACCACATAGACTAATCAATTACTTAGAAGAAATATCCTCTGATTTCCATTCAATTTGGAATAAAGGTAAAGATAATGAATCACTTCGTTTTATAGATGAAAAAAATGCAGAAAAGACAATTTCAAAAATATTTTGGTTGGAGTCATTTAGAGTTGTTTTAAAAGATATATTTTCAATAATTGATATAAGCGCACCTGAAACAATGTAATGATTAAAAGAATTATTTTTAAAAGAAAAAATAATTACATTTTAAAATATTCTTTATTTTTATTGCTATTTATTATTATTCTCTATCTTATATCATTTTATTATTTTAGTAATAGGGAGTATTTTGTCATTCCTAAATTTACTGATAAATATTTTGTTATTCCTACTAATAAAGAAGGTGAGGTTGTTGATTATTTAGACAAGAAAAGTTTAAATAACATTGATAATGAAATTCAAGATTTTGATTTTAAAAATATAGACGAACTTGATTTTACAATTCAATTATATAGCAATGATAATTTTGAAAATATTAATAAATATTTTTACAGTTTATTAGAAAATAAAAAAGAAATTATAGATCATGAAGATATTTTTGTTTTTTATAAAAAAACTGAAATAGGTACTCAATATTTTATTACCTATAAAAATTATATCTCCAAGAATAATGCTTCTGAAGCTTGTGATTTATTAACTATTGTTAAGAGTTGCGTAATACTTAATTTACAAAATTAATAATATTGAGAGAATCTCATTAATTTTATATAAAAAGTTGTGTTAAATGTTCCAGATACAGAAATAAAAGAAGGTCAATTCAACCTATTATTAGACAATTTTGAGGGTCCTATAGACCTTTTGTTGGTTTTGGCTAGATCACAGAAGGTTGATTTATCTGATATATCCATATCCGAGTTAGCTGATCAATATATTAATTTTATTAATCAATATAGAAATATTCATATTGAAATAGCTGCTGATTATTTAGTGATGGCAGCATGGTTAACGTATTTGAAATCAAGATTACTATTACCGAAAGAAGAAAAAACAGATGAATATACAGCCGATGAGTTAGAAGAGGCTTTAAAATATCAATTACAGAGACTAGAGGCTTTTCAAAATATTTCTAAAATCATATATTCAAGACCTCTTGTTAACAGAGATGTATTTTATGGGGGGTCATCTGAAGGTCTCAAAGTTAAATATAATATAAATTATACATCTAATTTATATGACTTACTAAAATCATATAGTCAAATACTTAAATCGAATGAACAGGTAAAACAATTAACTATTGAGTATTCAGAACTTTATTCAGTTGATCAAGCAGTTAAAAGATTAAAAGGTATTTTTGGAAATATTACAGAATGGACTAATTTTTTAAATGTAATTCCAAATTTAATCAAAGCTAATAAAACAATTAATAAATCAATTATCTCCTCTAACTTTGTTGCTTCTTTAGAATTATCAAAAAATGGTTTTATTGATTTAAAACAAGATGAAAGTTTTGGTAATATTTATATTAAATTTAATCAAAATGGATAATAAAGATATTAAAATTTTAGAAGCAATATTATTTGCATCAGGAGAGCCACTTGATGAAAATGATTTAAAAGAAAAAATTAAAGAAAAAAATAATATAAATAAGCTATTACTAGAAATTAAAGATTTTTATACAAATAGAGGTATTAATTTAATCAAAACTGGCAACAAATGGTCTTTTAGAACTGCTGAAGATCTCAGTGATGAATTAACTATTTTTAAAACTCAGAAAAGAAAATTATCAAGAGCAGCACTAGAAACATTATCTATAATTGCTTACCAACAACCAATAACAAGATCAGAAATTGAAAATATTAGAGGTGTTCAAATGGGTAGAGGCTCTCTAGATCATTTGATGGAAATAGGATGGATACGTCCTTCAGGTAGGAAAAGTATACCTGGTAAACCTACTTTATGGTCTACCACGGATTTGTTTGTGGAACATTTTGGATTGAATAGTTTATCTGATTTACCTAATAAAGAGGAGCTAAAGGCAAGTGGTTTTCTAGATAAACGTGCTGCGATTGCAACTATCAGTGATCTTGCTAAAAATGATGAAAATTTACAAAGTAATGATAATTTAGAACAGGATGATGAAAATAATATTGATGATTTTATTCAAAATACTTAGTTAAGTTATTACTTCTTGTTTTTTTCCTATAGTTTCCGTATAAGCCCCTTATGACACCTAGTATTTGGCAATTATTAATCGTACTTGTTATTGTTCTACTTCTTTTCGGTAGAGGTAAAATACCTCAACTTATGGGTGATATGGCAAAAGGAATCAAATCATTCAAGAGAGGAATGTCTGACGAAGAAAAAAAAGAAGATAAAAATTTAGAGAATAAAAACGACGAAGAAAAGTAAATATAATGTTTACTTTTGGTTGGAGTGAAATTTTCTTAATTGGAATAATTGTAGTCGTTGTTATTGGCCCAAAAGATCTTCCAAAATTCATTAAACAAGTTGGATCTTTTACTAAATATATTAAAAAAATGTCTTCTGAATTTAAGTCATCTATAAATGAAATTGCTGAAGAGGAAGAAATTAAAGAATTAGCTAAATCAGTTAAAGAAGTAAAAAAAATAAAAGACGGCATTAATATCAAAAAAAATTTTGAAAATGAGATTAAAGAAGTTCAAGAAACAGTGAAAATGACCGAAGATGAATTTTCAAAAAAAAATTAATTTATTATTTTTGTAATGGCCGAAGAAAAATTTGAAGAAATGTCTTTAATAGGACATCTAACTGAGTTACGAAAAAGACTACTATGGAGTTTTTTATATATTTTATTAATCTTCATTGTTTGTTTTTACTTTGCAGATGAATTATTTGCCTTTTTAGCTAGTCCTCTAGTAGAACTATTTGATAAAGATAAAGGTCAAGGTTTTATTTATACAGCTTTACAAGAAGCTTTTTTTACAGAATTAAAAATAGCTTTTTTCTTTGCTTTATTTTTTTCATTCCCATTAATTGCAATACAAATATGGAGATTTATTGCACCAGGACTATACAAAAAGGAAAAGAGAGCTTTTTTACCCTATTTAGTTGCGACACCAATTTTATTTTTCGCAGGTGGATCAATGGTTTATTATATTATTGCGCCATTGGCATGGTCTTTTTTCCTATCTTATCAAAACCTTGGCTCTAGTGGAGTTCCTATTCGATTAGAAGCTAAGATGGGAGAATATTTATCCCTTATGATGCGATTTATTTTTGCTTTTGGTTTAGCATTTCAGCTTCCTGTTGTTTTATCTTTAATGGCGAGAGTAGGGATGGTTACTTATGAATCACTTAAAAAATTTAGAAAATATGCAATTGTATTAGCATTTTTATCAGCTGCATTCTTAACTCCACCTGATCCATTTAGTCAAATTAGTTTAGCTTTGCCAATTATATTTTTATACGAAGTTTCAATTTATATTGCAAAACTAATACAAAAAAATAAAGATAAGTAATGCATAATATTAATTTTATTAGAGAAAACCCCACAGAGTTTGATAATTATATGAAACAAAGAGGAGAGCATCCAATATCAAATAAAATATTAGAACTAGATAAAGTTAAAAGAGAAACTCAGACTGTTCTTCAGAACCTTTTAGCTGAAAGAAACTCTATTTCTAAAAATATCGGTAAACTTAAAAGTGAAAATAAAGATGCTTCATCAGAAATGAATAAAGTTGATGAAATTAAAAATAAAATTAATAATTTAAAGGAACTTGAGACCATTAAAGACGAGGAGCTAAAAACTATCCTTTCAAGACTTCCAAATATAGCTGATAAGACTGTACCTATAGGAACCAATGAAGCAGACAATACAAAATATAGAGAATGGGGTGAAAAACCAGAATTTGATTTTAATCCTAAAACTCATTTTGAATTAGGGGAAAATTTAGGTTTAATGAATTTTGAAACTGCATCTAAATTATCAGGATCTAGATTTGTATTATTAAAAAATCAACTTTCTAAGTTGGAAAGAGCAATAGCAAATTTTATGTTAGATAAGCATACGAATGAAAATGGTTATATTGAATATAATTTACCTTTTTTGGTTAAAGATTCTGCTCTTTTTGGAACAGGGCAATTACCTAAATTTGGTGAAGATTTATTTACTGCTGGGGAAGATCATTGGTTAATACCAACTGCTGAAGTTCCTTTAACAAACATGGTTAGAAAGGAAATACTTAACCAAAATCAATTACCCATGAGAGTAACTTCTTATACCCCATGTTTTAGATCAGAGGCTGGTGCTGCTGGTAAGGATACTCGTGGTATGTTAAGACAGCATCAATTTACTAAAGTTGAATTAGTTTCAATAGTAGAGCCGCAGCATTCACAAGATGAATTAGAAAGAATGCTTGAAAGCGCTGAGAGTATTCTTCAAGATTTAAATATTCATTATAGGATTATGACTTTGTGTACTGGTGATATGGGCTTTTCAGCATCAAAAACATACGATATTGAAGTGTGGCTTCCAGGTGAAAATACTTATAGAGAAATTTCAAGCTGCTCAAATTGTAATGATTTTCAAGCTAGAAGAATGAATACAAGATATAAATTAGAAAATAAAAATATTTTTGTTCATACACTTAATGGATCCGGCTTAGCAGTAGGAAGAACACTAATTGCTATTCTTGAAAATTATCAAATGAAAGACGGAAATATTAAAATTCCAGAAGTTTTGAAAAAATATTTCAATAATTCTGATACTCTTATCTAGTGCTTGATGTAAGGAAAATAAGATTAATACTCGAGTTACGAGAGTCAGGTATTAGTAATGCTGAAGTTCTCTCTGCAATAGAAAAAATTCCAAGAGAAAAGTTTATTAGTGAAGCTTACAGAAATCAAGCTTATGAAAATATAGCTTTACCAATTGAAAATAATCAAACAATTAGTCAGCCCTACGTTGTGGCAAGGATGACTGAATTACTTGATGTTAAAAGTAACCACAAGGTATTAGAAATAGGCACTGGTAGCGGATATCAGTGCGCAGTATTATCAATCTTGGCAAGGCGTGTATACACGATTGAAAGAATTAAAAATTTACATGAAGGTTCTAATAATATTTTTGAGAAATTAAAATTAACTAATATTGTTTCAAAATACGATGATGGTAATAATGGTTGGATTGAACAAATACCTTTTGATAGAATAATATTTACAGCAGCATCAAAAAAAATAAATAATGAAATTTTTTCTCATATTGAAAATGAAGGAATTATTGTTTGTCCTATTGTTAAAAATAACAAGCAAATACTTGTAAAATATATAAAACAAAATAATAAAATTATTTCTGAAGAATATGATGATGTTTTATTTGTTCCAAATCTTCAAGGTGTAGTATAGCTACTTTGAATATTTCGAATTTTATTTGAAGAATAAAAATAATATAAGATACCAATTATCCAATGAACAAGAGTTAACCCAATAAACATATAGATATAGTTTTCTTCTATAAAATTATTCACAAATAATATTACAATTATAGGCACTAATACAAACCTAAGTATGGCCATATACATTACTATTATTGCTTTTTTTAGCCCTTGGAATGATGCATTAGAAATAAAGAAGAATGGAAAAGCTGGAAAACCAAGTGCGTATATTTTAAGATATATTGATCCATAGTAAATTACTTCTTTATCATCAGTAAATAATCTCATTGAATCTTCTGCAGTTATAAATAAAATTAATCCTGCTATAGTTAATATTATTACACCAGTAATCATAGCTTTGTTATAAGTTTCTAAAATTCTTTCATAGTTTTTAGCGCCAAAATTCTGACCCACAATTGCGGTTACTGCTGTACTTAAACCTAACAAGGGTAAGAAAAGCAGTTGTTCGTATCTTCCAGCTGAGGAAAAACCTGCAATTGCATCATTACCAAAACGACTGACAAAAAATAATAATATATATGATCCGAGAGCAATCATCATCAATCCTAATGCCGCTGGAATAGCTTGAAATGAAATTTCCTTAATTAAACTTACTTTAGGAATTAAATAATTATTTTTAAAGTTTTCAAAAATCTCTGTTCTATAAATTTTATATAATAAATATAACAGACCAATTATTTGAGACAGTATGGTAGCTATTGCTATTCCAGTTATACCCATTGGCATAAATAATTCAAAATTAATTATTTTTCCTGTAATTAATATTGGATTTAAAATTATATTAAGAAAAAAACTAAAAATTAAAACATTTCTATAGCTTTTAGTATCTCCTTGAGCTGATAAACAAGAATTACATACCATTAGTAAAAGAATTATGACTGATCCTAAATAAATTACGTTCATATACAATGATGAGAGTTTAAGGGTTTTTGGATCATCATTTATAGATTCTAAAATTATGTTCCCAAAATAAAGTCCAAAAATAGTTATACCTAAGCCTACTAAAATTGTTACAATAAAAGATTGTGAAAATGCATGACTTGCTTTTTTAATATTTTTTTCTCCTAAAAAATTAGCAACATTACTTGTTGTAGCTATGCTCAGTCCAATTCCAAGTGCAATAATTATAAAATATACAGGAAATGTTTGACCAATAGCTGCTAAAGCTGTTTCAGAAATCATTCTACCTGCAAAAATAGTATCAACTAAAGAATAGAGATTATTAAATATAGTTCCAATTGAGGCTGGCAAAGCAATTTTTATAAATAACTTATAGATATCTTCATCAAGTAAATTAATTTTTTTCATATTTATAAATATCTTAATTTAAACCTAGTACTATTTTCCTCTTGTTTTAAAATATCTTGAATTTCGTGTATTACCTCTTTAAGGTTTTTCATTATAGATCTATTTGAAAAATTTATTAATAATAAACCACTTCCTTGCATTCCAACATTGTCTCCATATTTCATAATAGGAACTTCAACATTGATAATATTACTTATACCTTTTTTTCTAATATTCTGAATAAAGGAGTCATTTTCCAAAATATTCAAAACTGGATACCATATTATGATTTTGGAATTTGAAAATAAATTATCAATATTATTTAGTATCTCTTCTACTTTTTCAAAATCATCCTTTATTTCATATGATGGATCTATAAATACAAAGTAATTCTTCTCTTTATTAACTTTATTAAAAATAAAGTTAAATCCATCAGCATTTAAAATTTTAGCATTGGTATATTTATTTAAGTTTTTTTTTAATAATTCAAATTCATTATTGTGTAGTTCACAAAAAAATAATTTATCTTTTTCATTAGCTATGGACGAAATAAATATAGGTGATCCAGGATAAAAATTATTTTTTCCACTAATTTTAGAAATAGTTGAAAGATAATTTCTAATTAAAATATTATTACCTTTGTAATTTTGTATCTTTTTAATTCCTTCTTTATACTCTTTATTTTTATCCATATACTTTGATATATATTTATAAATTCCATTACCAGAATGAGTATCAACATAACTTATTGAATTATTTACTTTTTTTTCAAGATTATATAAATAAAGCATTATAATGTGTTTCATAACATCTGCATGATTTCCAGCATGATATCCGTGTTTATAGCTAAGCATAAAAATAAAAAAATTGTTGAAATTAATTTCTTATTAGTTATTTAAAGTATTTAATTAATCAATATACAATATTTATATAAGTTAAATAAATTTAATCCCCCAATAATAAATAAGGAGAATACAATATGCCAAGTGGTAAAATTAAATGGTTTAATCCGACCAAAGGTTATGGATTTATAGAAAATGATGATGGAGGAAAAGATGTTTTTCTTCATGTTTCAGCTTTAGAAGCTGCTGGTATTGATACTTTAGAAGAAGGTATGCCAGTTGAATTTGAAATCGGTGAAAACCGTGGAAAAGAAAACGCTATCAATATTAAGAAAAAATAATATTTAATTGAATTCAAACAAACTTTTAGAATGGATTGGCGTAACTACAGCAATCCTTTATTCCCTACTAGTTGCATTTAACATTGGATTAGAATTCATTGGCTTTTCATTATTATTGCTATCAGCAGTCTTAATTGGAATCTGGGCCTATAAATTAAAACACAATGGAATATTGTTTTTACAATTTTTTTACGCTGGTGCAGGTATTATAGGAATGTATAGATGGTTTGGATAAAAATATTTTTTTTATTTATACCTTTATATTCTTCAATTGCATATTCTTCTGAATTAAATGAAGAAGAAGAAATGTACTTTAATTTTGTTGATTTAAATAATGATGGAGTTCTTTCCTATGAAGAAATTGAACAATCATTAAATTTACTCTTTCAAATTATAGATCTGAATCAAGATAATAAAATTTCTCAAAATGAGATAAATGAATTAAAAGGCATAATTGAAACTTTAAGATGAGTATTTGGGGAAGAGTTATAGGCGGAGCAGCAGGATTTG
>CACNCX010000015.1 GCA_902619045.1 uncultured Alphaproteobacteria bacterium
GATGAGTAATAAAAGGATCTCCTGATATTCTAAGTTGATTACTATGTGCTTCCTGACTTAACCTTAAAGCATCTATTACTTTATATTTTTCTTGTTTTGATAGATATGAAGTGATTGATTCTAATTCTTTGTGAATTTCTTGTGACATAAATAATATTAAATTATTTACTTAAATTTTAATTTAACTTTATTTTTAACCTTGATCTTTTTCTTCATCTGATGAGTGTTCTAAATTATCCTGTGAAGTCTCATTAGGTGTTTCTTCTATAGATTCATCTTCAGTTATATCATCCTCACTCGAAATTTCGGAAGCGATCTGATTTGTATCAGCTTGATCCTCATTAGTATTATCCTCTATTTCATTTAGATCTTCATCTTCACCAAAGGTATTAGTTTGATATTCTCGAATTAAATCATTTTTTAATTGTTCTCTTGTTATAGTTTCTTCAGCAATCTCTCTAAGTGCAATTACAGTATTTTTATCGTTATCAATCTCTACAGTAGGACTTTCTCCTGTATATAATTTTCTTGCTCTATTAGAAGCTACTAAAACTAATTCAAATCTACTTGGGAATTTATCAATACAATCTTCAACTGTTATTCTTGCCATATTTGGACTTATAGTGATCAATTATTAAAAGTAAATAGCTAATTATTTTTAAGCAATCTTTGCTTTTTAATGTTCCAATCCCTTTGTTTTATTGACTCTCTTTTATCTATTTTTTTCTTACCCTTCGCAATTCCACAAGATAACTTTAAAAGACCTTTTTCTGAGAAATATAAAGACAACGGAATTATTGTAAAGCCGCCTTGTTTAATTGAACCTGATATTTTGTTAAATTCTTTTTTAGTTACTAATAACTTTCTATTCCTACTTGGGTCATAGTTTTTATCGTTGGAGTTCTGATATTTCTTGATAAAAGAATTCGAAAGCCATAACTCACCTTTTTGCTCAATAATATATGAACCGCGAATAGATCCTGTATTTATTCGCAGAGATTTTACCTCAGATCCAGTTAATACAATACCTGCTTCTATTTTGTTTGATACTGAAAAATTATAATTTGCCCTTTTGTTAGAAGCAATTATTTTCATTTATAAAAGCTGTAATTCTTCAAGACAATTTTTTACTAATATTTTTGTATCATCTTTAATCTCTGAAAGTGGAAGTCGTGTATTTTTGTTACATAAACCTAATAAAGATGCAGCATATTTTACTGGTCCAGGACTAGATTCTACAAATAAAGCATTGTGTAATGATGATAATTTTAAATTAATTTCTTGAGCCTTTGAAATATTACCATCTTGCCAAGCAGAATGTAATTCAGAGCATAATTTTGGAGCTACATTTGCAGTAACTGATATACAGCCATGTCCTCCTTGTGCAAGATATGCCAATGCCGTTCCATCTTCACCAGAAAGATAACAAAAATCATTTTGCATTTTTTTTCTGGTAAGTAATGGTCTAAACAAATCGTTAGTTGCATCTTTAACGCCTATAATTTTTTCAATTTTTGACAATTCAATCATTGTTTCAATTGTCATATCAACAATTGATCTACCAGGAATATTGTAAATAATTATTGGAATATTAGTTTTATCTGCAATTATTTTAAAGTGTTCATACATTCCAGATTGAGTTGGTTTATTATAATAAGGCGTAACAATTAGTGCTGCATCAGCACCAGACTTTTCGGCGTGTGCTGTAAATTCCACAGCCTCTAATGTATTATTTGAGCCAGTGCCGGCTATAACAGGAACTCTTTTATCAGCAATTCTAATTGTTTCTTCAATTATTTTTTTATGTTCTTCATGAGATAAAGTCGGAGATTCACCAGTTGTTCCACATGGAACGAGTCCATGTGATCGATTATCAATTAAAAAATTTAAGATTTTTGCCAGAGAGTCATAATCAACTTCATCATCAATGAATGGTGTAATAACTGCAGGTATACTTCCTTTAAACATTTTTAAATGGCGGAGAGAGAGGGATTCGAACCCTCGGAAGGAATTACTCCCTTCGCAGGTTTAGCAAACCTGTGGTTTAAGCCACTCACCCATCTCTCCTGTTTTCTATTCATAGTACTTATTATGATGTAATAACGAAAATAGAGCGGAATCTCAACATTATTTAATTAATATTTAAAATATTGTTAAAAATGAAGAAATTATCAAAAAGCATTTCTTAGTATAAGTTATTAATTCATTGTGCCCATAGTGTACCTAAAATTTTATTAATATTAGATGTTGTTAAATCGTCTTTCTTTAGTAGTTTGATAATTTGAACTCTGACAAATTTGATTAAATAAAATTAATTCTTTCAAAAAACCAATATAGCCCAATACTAGAAATTAATATAGAGGATGGAACTTGAAATAAGATTCTATAATTTTTATTTTTTGCAAAATTTAAAGCAATCAATAGATATAAAACCAATACTATAGATATTTGCGCTACTTCAATACCAATATTAAAAGATACAAGATTTATAAATAAGTCTGTGCTCCTATAACCTATATCACTCAAAACTAATGCAAATCCTAAACCATGAAGTAATCCAAAAAATAAGATTACAACATATCTTAAATATTCTTTTATATATTTTTTAAAAATATTTTCTAATCCGATATAAACTATAGAAAGTGCAATGATAGGTTCAACAATTTGAGGATTGATTCTCATTAAAGATAAAGAAACAAATATAAGGGTAATTGAATGAGCAATAGTAAAAATAGTTATTTGAGAAATTAATTTTTTTAAAGATGATGAAAATAAAAAAAGTCCAAATATGAATAAAATATGATCTAATCCTTTTGGAATTATATGTTGAATTCCTAAAACAAAAAATTTTGTAAAGCTATTAAATGTTTTACTAAAATTATTTTCCTTAAATGAAAATTGACTTGATTCAATTCCTGATTGCAAATATTCTGTGACTAATTCGTCTTCTACTTTGTTATTGTTATCCTCTCTTAAAATAATTGGGCCGTAGTTTTTGACCCACCTAAATGTAAATTGTTCAGAATTTTTTTCTAATAAAACTCTAAAATAAACATTCGTATCTCTACTTATTTCAAAATTTTTTATATCTTCAACTTCAGTTTTAATTAAATTTATTTTCTTTGTTTCATTATTAATTTTAATGTCAATATTAGAACTTATTTCACTCCAAGAATTTTGAAACATTTCTTCAAGATCTTTTTTGCTTAAAATTCTAAATTTATCATAAATTTCACTTAGTGATGAAGAGTCTGTATTAGAAACAGTAGATGCATCAATATTAGATAATATCAATTCAGCGTTTAATCTTATTTTAAAGTTCAAATATTTTTCATCATAAGTAAAATCTGCAATAGATGGCTTGATTTCATGACTAATAGAAGATGTTGAAAATAAATTTAAAAAACATACTAGAATTAAAAATAGATATAACTTTATAATTTTTATATAAGAGAACATGATGAGATTTACTTTAAAAATATTAATATTTATTATTATCTTAACTTCAATAACAAAAATGTCTTTATGTCATGAATTTTGGATTGATCCAAAAAATTATCACTTATCAAATAATGAAAAAGCTGTAGCGAATATCTTTATAGGAGAAAATTTTGAAGGATCACCAATACCATTTACAAAAGAATATTTTAAAATTGCGTTCCTGCATGCTGAAGATAATAAACTAAAAATTAAAGGTAGATTAGGTGATATTCCCGCTCTTAATATTAAAAAAGCGTTCAAAGGATTAAATGTAATACAAGTTGAATCAGTTACTAAATATGTTGAGTATGAAAAATTAGTAAAATTTGAAATTTTCACAAGAGAGAAAGGGTATCCAAATTTAGCTCAAAAACATAGAGAAAATAATTACCCAGAAAATTTTTTTGAAAGTTATAAAAGATATGCAAAGTCATTAATTAGCGTGGAAAATTTTGATGGTAAAGATATCGATACAAATATGGACTTTGAATTAATTTTTTTAGACAATCCTCTTAAAAATTTAAATGAAAGTAAAAGAATTCTATTAGAATATAAAAATAAAATACTAGCTGATCATAAGGTTTCTATTATGAGTTTAAATAATGGTTATTTTAGAAAAGAATATGTCAGAACAAACAAGGGTGGATATTTTGATTACTTATTTAAAGAAAACACAAAATATCTAATTGAAAGTGTTGTTATAATTGAAGGTAGTAATAAGAAAAAAGATAATTATGCTAAATGGCATTCTTTGTGGACTTCTTATACATTAAAAACATCCAATAAATGATTTAAGAGTGTTGAATTGCTATTAAAAATTTATGAATAATTATAATATTAAAGATAAATAAAAATGACAAATACAAATATAATAAAAGATTTTTTTGAAGGAAAAATAAAACTCTGGAAATCTTATTGGTTAGTTGGTGAACTACTAAATGGTATTGTTTTACTTGTTATATTTAATCTTGAAATTTATTTTTTTAATACAGATAGCTCTGTTTCGCAAATACCTTTTTTAGATTTTACTAATCTTGCGCTAATCTCAAAAATTTTTATTTTTATTTGGACAATATTTATTTCTATTGGAATTTGGAGAGCAGCAGAAAATTACAAAGGAAGTATTATTTGGATAGTTTTAACATTTATAATTGTTGCTTATAGATGCTATTCTTTACGTTTAATTTTTTTTATTTAATTTTTGTTTTAAAATATCATTTAACATTTTTGGATTAGCTTTTCCTTTAGTTAATTTCATAGCTTGGCCAACAAAGAAACCTAATAACTTATCTTTACCTGCTAGATACTGTTCGACCATTTTTGGATTTTCTGCAATGACCTCATCAATAACTTTTGCTATTTCACCCTGATCTGTAACTTGTTGCAAACCCTTTTCATCTACGATTTGTCTAGCTGTTTTTCCTGAAGAAAACATGTCTTCCAATACATCTTTTGCAATTTTGCCAGAAATTTCATTTGTAGAAATTAACTTTATAAGTTGTCCTAAGTTTTCAGGTGATACTGGAGAGTTATTTAAATCTTGATTATTTTTGTTTAATAATGAAAACAATTCAGACGTAATCCAATTTACAACTATTTTTGCATGATTTTTTAATTCTGGATCTGAATTAATTGTTTCATTAAAATAATCAGATGTTTGTTTCTCTGCAGTTAATACTGAGGCATCATAATTAGACAATTTATAAGTCTCAATAAATTTATTCTTAAGCTCATCTGGAAGCTCTGGTATTGATGATTTAATTTTCCCTATTTCTTCTTTAGAAATTTCTAGTGGTAATAAATCTGGATCAGGAAAGTATCTATAGTCATGAGCTTCTTCTTTATTTCTCATGGGTCTAGTTTTGCCAGTGGATGTATTAAAGAGCATTGTGTTTTGTTCAATAGAACCGCCAGACTCCAATATTTCTATTTGTCTTTTTGCTTCATAATTAATAGCCTGCTTAATAAACTTTATAGAGTTTAAGTTTTTAATTTCACATCGAGTTCCATATTCATCTCCAGGTTTTCTTACTGAAATATTTACATCTGCTCTTAAAGAACCCTCTTGCATATTTCCATCACATGTATCTAAATACATTAAAATTGATCTGATTTTGGATATATACATTCCAGCTTCATCAGGCGTTCTAATGTCAGGCTCACTAACAATTTCCATTAAAGCAACACCAGACCTATTAAGATCTACATATGTTTTTGAAGGATTTTGATCGTGTAAACTTTTACCAGCATCTTGTTCTAAATGTAATCTTACAATTCTAATATCTTTCGATGTTCCATCTTTAAAATCAATTGTAACTTTTCCTTCTCCTACAATTGGATATTTGTACTGACTTATTTGATATCCTTGTGGAAGATCAGCATAAAAGTAATTTTTTCTATCAAAGACTGAATAATTATTAATTTTAGCATTTAAACCAATTCCAGTTTTTACTGCTTGCTCTACACAGTACTTATTAATTACTGGTAACATTCCTGGCATAGCAGCATCAACTAAAGATACTTGGCTATTTGGTGATGAACCAAATTTTGTTGATGATGAAGAAAATAATTTGGAATTGGATTTTACCTGAGCATGTATTTCAAGGCCTATTACCATTTCCCAATCATACTTTTCACCTTTTATTAAATTATTCATATGATCTTTCTAGAGATACAGCGGCATTAAAAACTTGCTGTTCATCAAAGTGTTTTCCTAATATTTGAATACCTAGTGGTAAATTATTTTTATCTTTCCCAAAGGGAATGGAAATACCAGGTAAGCCTGCTAAAGAAGCAGGAACCGTAAACACATCATTTAAATACATTTTGATTGGATCATTTTGTTTTTCATTTAAAGGAAATGCAGCACTTGGTGCAGTAGGAGTAACTATAAAATCACATTCTTTAAAAGCTTTATTAAAATCATCGGCAATTAATTTTCTTACTTTTTGTGCCTTAAGATAATATGCATCATAATAGCCTGCAGATAATACGTATGTTCCTATTAAAATTCTTCTTTTTACTTCTCTTCCAAAACCTTGAGCTCTTGTATTTTCATACATTTCATCAAGAGAATTAATTTCATCAGATCTAAAACCATATTTTACTCCATCATAACGAGCTAAATTTGAGGAAGCTTCAGCAGGAGCAATTATATAATAAGTAGGAAGTGCATATTTTGTATGAGGGAGTGAAATATTTTTAATTTTCACACCTTTTTTTTCTAACACTTTGATAGCATCTTCCCATATCTGACTTATTTCCATTGGTGTACCATCAATAGAATACTCTTTTGGTATGCCAACAGTTTTCCCATTTAGATCATCATCTAAATTTTCAAAATAATTTGGAATATCTACTTTAGCACTTGTACTATCTCTTTGATCAAAGCCAGCAATTGATTGTAATAATATTGAAGCATCTTCAACATTATGAGAAAAAATTCCTGCTTGATCCAAACTAGATGCAAATGCAGCTATACCCCATCGTGAACATAAACCATATGTTGGTTTGATACCAACAACACCACAAAAACTAGCTGGCTGTCTTATTGAACCACCTGTATCAGTTCCAGTTGCCCCTAAACATAAATCTGCAGCAACTGCTGCTGCGGAACCACCAGAAGACCCACCAGGAGCTAAAGGCTCATTCTCTTTTGATAGGGGGTTAATTGTATTTCCAAAAAAACTTGTATTAGTAGCTGAGCCCATAGCAAACTCATCTAAATTTGTTTTACCAACAAAAATAGATCCTTCATCTAATAATTTTTGCGTAACAAATGATTCATAAGTTGGATTAAAATTTTCTAAAATCTTTGAAGCTGCGGTTGTAGGCATACTTTTAGTACAAAATAGATCCTTGATTGCAATCGGGATGCCTTTTAATTTTTTTGCTGAATTATCTTTCTCTAAGTTATCTATCTGCTTTAGGACATTCTCTTCACTAAAATGAATAAAAATATTTAAGTTTTCTTTTTCCTTAATTCTTTTTAAATAATCCTGATTTAATTCTCTTATTGATATTTTTTTTGTCTCAAGATCTTTTAACGTTTGTTTTAAAGATGACTTAGACATTATTCTACCACCTTTGGTACTGCAAAAAATCCTTCAAGTTTATCAGGAGCATTTTCAAGAATTTCCTCACTAGAATTAGTATCTTTAGACACATCTTCTCTTTTAGGTAAAATCGATGATGATATGTTACTTAATGGTTCTACATTTTCAGTATTTACTTCATTTAATTGCTCAACCCAGTCTAAAATGGAATTAAGATCCTTAATATAATCTTCAGATTCTTTATCATCTAACTTTATTCTAGATAGACGGGCAATTTTATTTATTGTATTTTTATCAATCTTCAATTTATGAGCTCCATTATATGAATGATCAAAATAATTTAATCGATGGCCTTAATACATCACAAATACTTGTAGGTCTAGACCTAGGAACTAAAACGATTGGTGTTGCAGTAAGCGATAGATCAAAAATAATCGCTACACCGCTTTCAATTATTCAAAGAAAAGGAACTAATAAAGATTTAATTATTATGAAAGATATTTTGAAAGAGTATGAAATTGGTGGATTTATTCTTGGTCTACCGATTAGCCTGGATAATAGTGAAAACAAACAAAGCCAATTAGTAAGAGATTTTAATATTAATCTTCAAACCTTTTTTAAGAAACCTACAGCTCTTTGGGATGAAAGATTTTCATCAGATGTAATCTTTAAAGAAATGAGAAAAGCCGATTTAAGTAAAACAAAGATAAAAAGTAAACTTGATCAACAATCGGCTGCTTATATCTTACAAGGATATTTAGATAGATATAGAAATAATTAATAAATTAGTTTACACATACTTACACATTATTGACACATATGAATTCAAAGCTACTTAAATCAGGACACATAAAATTATATAAAAGAGAAAATTCAAAATATTGGCAAATGAAAGTGAAAATGCCAAAATTAAAAGCAATCAGATCATCGACAGGTTCAAAAATTCTTAAAGATGCGGAAAAAATAGCTTTAAAATATTATTCATCAATTTCTTCAAAAACAAATATCAAATTAAAAAGAAGTAAAAATATTTTTAAAAAAATTCATTTAGTAGAAACAGCTGATTTAACTAAGAAAGAAATTGAGCACATCTTACATGAATCTAAAAAATATATAACTTTTAATAAAAGGAAAATTAAAAAAATTAATGTTCTAGAAGGAAGAACAATATTTAATCTTTTTTTTGAAGATTCAACAAGAACAAGAACAAGTTTTGAAGTTGCTGCTAAAAGGCTAGGAGCAGATCTCATTAATGTAGTGGTAAAAGATAGTTCTATTAACAAAGGTGAAACCTTACTCGATACTATGACTACTATTAATTCAATGAATCCTGATGTTTTAATCGTAAGACATCCGGAGGAAGGAATTAGTAAAAAAATTTCAGAAACAGTAGATGCATCTGTAATTAACGCTGGTGATGGTAGTCATGAGCATCCCACACAAGCATTATTAGATGCACTTACTATAAAAAATAAATTTGAAAATTTTGCAAAATTAAAAATTGCTATATGTGGAGATATTCTACATAGCCGTGTTGCTCGATCAAACATAATCATACTATCAAAGTTAGGTGCAAAAATAAATGTTATTGGGCCTAAAGAATGGTTACCAAAAAGTTTAAATAAACTACCTGTTAACGTTTATACAGAAATGAAAAAGGGATTACAAAATTGTGATATTGTTATGATGCTACGTATTCAAAAAGAAAGAATAGTTGGGAAAATAATGCCAAATCAAAAGACTTATTTTAAAAAGTATGGTTTAGATTACAATAAACTTAAATATGCAAAAAAAAATGCTTTCGTTATGCATCCAGGTCCGATGAACCGTGGTGTAGAAATAGACTCGAAACTTGCCGATGACATCACGAGGAGCTTAATACAAGAACAGGTAGCTATGGGGGTTGCAGTACGAATGGCATGTTTAGACTTAATTATTAAAAACAGAGATGACTTTAGTAAATAGTTTATCATTAATCATATTGTTTTATGTAATAGGATCATTGCCCTTTGCATTGATTTTTACAAAATTATTTGGCTTGGGAGATATTAGAAAGGTTGGCTCTGGAAATGTAGGCGCAACAAATGTTTTAAGAACAGGAAATAAATTTGTAGCATTCATTGTTCTTTGTTTTGATATTTTTAAAGGCTTTCTTCCATTCCTCATTTTACAAATCTATTTTCAAGATATTTCTTTTTTGAATAAATTACTTCTCTGTCATTTTGCCATATTAGGTCATATCTATCCAGTTTGGTTAAAATTTAAAGGTGGAAAAGGAGTGGCAACGTATATTGGCTTTTTATTTGGTTTTAATCCTTACATTGCAATTTTATTTTTATTAGTATGGCTTGTTACTGCTTTTGTAAGTAAATACTCTTCTCTTGGATCTTTAATTGGAATTTTAGTAGCGCCATCTTATTATATTTTTATTAATTTTAATTTTTATATTCTAATTTTCTTTATTTATTTAACTTTAATTATTTATCTTAAACACACAGAAAACATTAAAAGACTCATAAACAAAACTGAAAGTAAAATTAAATTATCCAAGTAAAAATATACTTTTTTTTAAAATTTCTTGACGAATTATCTTTAAACTGAAATTTGGGGCCCAAATTTATGAATGTATTAATTGTTGAATCACCATCGAAGGCAAAGTCTATTAATAAATATTTAGGCTCTGACTTCAAAGTTCTCGCAAGTGTTGGGCATGTCCGAGATTTATCAGCAAAAAATGATGCGATAGATACTGAAAATGATTTCCAAATGAAATGGGAAACAAGTGATCGTGGAAAAAAAGTAATAAAAGAAATAACTGATGCTGCTAAAAAATCTGAAAATTTATATCTAGCGACTGACCCCGACCGTGAAGGTGAAGCCATAGCTTGGCATGTAGAAAAACTACTTAGAGATAATTCATCACTTTCAAAATTAAATATTCACCGAGTTACATTCAATGAAATTACAAAAAATGCAGTTCTTGATAGTCTTAAAGAGCCAAGAGAAATAGATGAAAATTTAGTTAATGCCTATCTTGCTAGAAGAGCTCTAGATTTTCTTGTCGGCTTTACACTTTCTCCAGTACTATGGAGAAAATTACCAGGATCAAAGTCAGCAGGTAGAGTTCAATCTGTTGCCTTAAGAATAATTAGTGAAAGAGAACTTGAAATAGAAAAATTTATTCCACAGGAATATTGGTCTTTACAAGGCGAGTTTAGAAATAAAGAAGATAAAATCATTAATTCCAGACTTACAGTTTATGATGGGAATAAAGTAGATAAACTTGATATTAAAAATGAGAATGAGGCGACTAAAATTTTTAATGATATTAAAAATTCTAATTTCACTGTTGGAAATATTACAAAAAAAGAAGCTAGAAGAAATCCCTATCCTGCTTTTACTACATCTACAATGCAAATTGAGTCTAGTCGTAAACTTGGTCTTAGCGCGAGTCAAACAATGCGTACAGCTCAACGCCTTTATGAAGGAACGGACATTAAAGGAGAAACAACTGGCTTGATAACTTATATGCGAACAGACAGTGTCGTCATGTCAAAAGAAGCTATTAATCAAGTTCGAGGTTTTGTTACTGATAATTACGGTGCAAACTATTTACCAGAAGCGCCAAGAGTTTATAAATCTAAGGCTAAAAATGCCCAAGAAGCACATGAATGTATTAGACCAACAAATATTTACCTAACACCAAAAGATATTAAGCAATACATTACTTTAGAAGAATACAAGCTATATGAAATTATTTGGCAAAGAGCGGTAAGTTCACAAATGGCGAGTGCTGTATTAGATCAAGTAGCTGTTGATATTACAAACGAAGATAAAAAAATTGTTTTACGAGCAAATGGATCAACAATTAAGTTTCCTGGAATGTACAAAGTTTATCAAGAGGCTAAAGATGATGATAAAGATGAAGAAAAAGAAACAATTCTTCCTGCCATGAGTGAAGGAGAGAGTTTAAATCTCAAAGAAGTTGAAAAGACACAACATTTTACCTCCCCTCCTCCTCGTTACACCGAAGCAAGCTTAGTTAAAAAACTTGAAGAACTTGGTATTGGCAGACCATCTACTTATGCTTCTATTATTAAAGTTCTACAAGATAGAGATTATGTAATTTTAGATAAAAAACGTTTTAATCCTCATGATAGAGGAAGAATAGTATCGATATTTTTAGAGAAATATTTCAATCAATATGTAGAATATGATTTTACTGCTGATCTTGAAAATCAACTTGATGAAATTTCTGATGGTAAGCTTGATTGGAAAGAAGTTCTGAGAAAATTTTGGGAAACATTTAAACAACTTTGCGATGAAACTGTAGGCAAATCAAACAGAGAAGTCATTGATGTGTTAGATGAAGCATTAGGTCCGCATTTCTTTCCACCAAACGGAGCAGATGAAAAAAGGAAATGTCCAACCTGTGATAATGGAAGATTAGGAATTAAAGTTGGAAAGTTTGGAGGATTTATTGGCTGCTCTAATTATCCTGATTGCAAATATACAGTTCAGTTTAATCAATTAAACGATAAAGATGGCGCTGCTCTTAGCGGACCAAAAGAAATTGGTATTTATCCTGAAACAGGAGAAATGATTACTCTTCGCAAAGGTCCTTATGGATTTTATATGCAAGTTGGTGAAGGGACAAAAGAAAAGAAACCAAAAAGAGTTTCTATTCCAAAAAATTTTGAACCAGATGAAATAGGATTAAACACAGCAATCCAACTACTTGGCTTACCACGTAAATTAGGATTTCATCCGGAAACAAATAAAACGGTTAGTGCCGGTATTGGAATGTATGGACCATATATTTTGCATGATAAAAAATATAAAGCTCTCGAAAAAACAGATAACATTCTTGATATTGAACTTGAAAGAGCCATTGAATTAATTGCTAAGCCTACTCAGAGAGGGAATGCGACGTTAAAAACATTTGGTGAGCATCCAACAGAAAAGAAAAATATTACTGCTCATGACGGTAAATTTGGACCATATGTAAAATGTGGAAAAATAAATGCATCAATTCTTGGTGATCAAACAATTGATAGCTTAAAACTAGAAGATGCTATTAGGTTAATTGATGAAAGAAAAGCTAAAATGGGTCTCAAAAAAAAGAAAAAAACAGTTAAGAATTGAATTAAGCTGAAATAGTTTTAAATAGAGAATATGGCAAAAAATATATCTCTATCAACAATAAAAACTTTCAAAAATAAATTTTTAAGAAATAATAAAAATACAGCTTCACGAAATGCATTAATTAAAAATGATTTAGCTAATGTTGCACTCAATTGGGAAAACTTTAGTCAAATTAATCATAATTTTTCTAATCTAATAAAAAAAGAACTACCTGCAACAAACCAGATGGCATCAGGGAGATGTTGGGGATTTGCAGGATTAAATCTCATGCGTTTACAAGTTGTTGATAGCCTTGAACTAAATACATTTGAGTTCTCACAAAATTATTTCATGTTTTGGGATAAGCTAGAAAAAGCAAATTATTTTTTAGAGAATATTATCAAATCAAGAGATGAATCATATGAGAGCAGATTAATTACTCATCTTTTAAAAGCACCTGTGCAAGATGGCGGACAGTGGGATATGTTTGTAAACTTAATTAATAAGTATGGTGCAGTTCCAAAAGATGTAATGCCTGAAACAAATCATAGCAGTAAATCTGGAGCCATGAATTATATTTTGACTCACAAATTAAGAGAGTTTGCTTCTATACTAAGAAAGAAACCAGCTAAAAATTCTGCAGCCCTAAAAAAAGACATGATGGAAACAATTTATAATTTACTAGCAATGTTTCTTGGTCAACCACCAGATGTTATTAATTGGTCTACTAGAAATAAAGAGAATAGACACATTGTTATTTCAGACATGACACCGATCGACTTCTGCAAAAAATATGCTGATATCAATATTAAAGATAAAGTTTGCTTAATTCATGCTCCAATGAGCAATAAAAAATTTAACACGATGTACACAGTTGAATATCTAGGTAATGTTGTTGAGGGACAAATTATTAAATATTTAAATGTAGATATTAAAGAATTAAAAAAATCTGCAATGGACTCAATAAAAAACAACGAAGCTGTATGGTTTGGTTGTGATGTTGGGAAACGTTTTAGTCGTGATATGGGTGTACTTGATATGGGCATTTACGATTATGAAAATGTCTTCCAAACTTCATTTAAGATGAATAAACAAACTCGTTTAGAGTATGGTGATAGTGAAATGACTCATGCTATGCTTTTAACGGGAGTCGATATTAAAAAAAGAAATTCAACTAAATGGAAAATTGAAAATAGCTGGGGAACAAAAAGTGGTAACCAAGGATATATGATGATGACCGATGAATGGTTTGATGAATATACCTATGAAGTTGTCATTGATAAAAAATATCTAAACAAAAGACTTTTAAAATACTTAGATATGGAACCAGTAGCGCTAGCACCTTGGGATCCAATGGGTGCTCTAGCTAGATAAGTTGAATAAAGAAAACGCATCTAAAATTTGGAAATTAATTCAAGAAACTGGTGATTTTTTAAAAGGAAAATTACCTGATCACCCTAATCATCCAAAGGGTAGAAATCCTTATGCTCATGTTGCTTTAGAGGTAAAAAATCATTTTGGTATGACCTATAAAGATATACCTGATGAAAAATTTAATGAAGTTATTAATTATCTTGAAGAAATAAAATCTAATCCTGAATAGCTGTTCTTTGATTACCTTGAATTGGTAAGAAAATAATAAAGATTGAAACTATAGCCATCATTATTGCATTAATTAAAAACAAATAAGTAAACTCTAAAGTTATGGAATATATTTCTGAAATTAAGAATACTGAAATTGGTCCTGATCCAAATGCAAGAATAAACTTAATTCCATATACAACACCATGATACTTTTGGGGTGTAAATTTCCCAAGTAGGAGATTTTCTGTAGGCAGAATACTTGCATTAAATACGGCAGCTAGAACACATAACACTACTAAAGAGTAACCAGATATGTAAGCTATTCCTAGGTAGCAAGGAAACTGAAGAAATATACCCATTAAGTAAATAGTTTTTAAATTAAATCGATCAGCAAGTAGGCCTCCAACAAATGTTGTAGCGCCAGAAATAAAATAGATAATTGCTATCATAAATCCAATTTGAATTGAGCTTGTGTTACCAATTCGTATTTCAAATACCTTTGGTAAGGCTGTTTGTGTATTGTGAAAAGATAATCCAAGAGCAAACATTGATAATAGCATTATTAATGCAATTAAAATCATCTCATTACGAGAATGATCTTGATCATCATTTTTAATAAAATAATTTTTGTAAGATATTTTATCAATTAAGATTAAGTAAATAAGAATAAACCCAATAATAATTGATATTAAACCAGGTAATATAAAAGCTAGTTGCCAATTTAGTAATTCTGTCAGAGTACCAGCTACAAATGCTCCAGAGCCTATCCCTACCCCGCCAAAAATACCATTTACACCAAGCGCTCTTCCCTGTTTGTTAGCTGCATGAATCACCCAAGGAATACCTACAGGATGGTAAATTGAACAGAAAAGTCCAAGAAGTGATAAGGAAAAAAATAAAAAAGAAACTGATGTGCTTAAACCACATAAAATGGAGGCTAATCCCATTCCTATAAACATAATTGTCATTGTTCCTGAACGGGACCATTTATCACTTAACCACCCAAAAGGAATTGCCCCTAAACCAATTAGTAGAGCTCCAAGAGACCATAATCTAATTAATTGATCGTAAGAAATATTCCATTCTTTTTCTATTGTCAGAACGATTACAAAATAAAATGCTGCAAACATATGCATGAGAGCATGACCTATTGAGGAAAATAGGAGTGTATAAAAAGTATTATTCAAACTCTTCGTAATTAATAGAAAGAGAATTTACACAGTATCTTTTTCCGGTAGGCTCAGGTCCATCATCAAAGACATGACCTAAATGGGCATCACATTTGGCACACATAATTTCAATACGCACCATTCCATGAGATCTATCAGTCTCTGTTTTAATTGCTTCAGGTGATATTTGTTCAAAAAAACTTGGCCACCCACAATATGAATCATATTTTGTTGAACTATTAAATAATTCATTACCACAGCATTTACATTTAAAAATACCACCATTAATAATTTCAAAATTTTTACCAGAAAAAGGAGGTTCTGTTCCCTTTTGTCTTGTTACATAATATTCATCTTCTGTGAGAAGAGATTTCCATTCTTCATCTGTTTTAACTATCTTTGACATTTTTAAAATTTAAGTTTGAGAGTATTATTCCCAATAATATAAATATAGTTCCAATTAAATGAAATAAAGCAAATTGTTCTCCTAAAAAACTGATTGCCCAAATTGAACTAAATACTGGTATTAAGTGTAAAAATAATCCAGCTCTGTTTGCGCCTATAATCGAGACTCCCATATTCCATGAAAAAAAAGAAACAATACTTGCAAATATGGCCACATAAATAATTATTAAATAATCAGTACTATTATCAGGAATGAAAGTAGAATTTGAAGACTCTATTAAATATAGAGGTATGAGAAAAATTAAACCAATAAATATAAGCACTTCTAAAGTTGCAAGTTGAGAAAGATTTTTATCAATTTTTCTTAATAGTACTGAATACACACACCAAGAAAGTGCAGCAATAAACATCCAAATATCACCACTTGTAAATTGAAAAGAATAAAGATTATTTAAATTCCCTTTTAAAATAATACAAAATGCACCAATAACAGATAAGAATATTCCAATAAATTGAAGTAAACTTGTCTTCGTTTTAAATATTAACCATGAAAAACCAATTATTAGAACTGGTGTTACAGAATTCATAAGAGCAGAATTAATTACAAGTGTTGTTTGTAAAGATATATAAGTAAAAGAATTAAAGATTGTTACACCAAGAAATGCAATCAAACTAATTAATAATAAATTTTCTTTATAATATTTTAAATTTTTTCTTATCTCACTATACGTAAAAGGTAAAAGTATAATAAAAGCCAAAGTCCATCGAAAAAAACTTAATTTAAACGGAGACAAATCTGTATTATATGCAATTTTACCAGCAAAAAAATTTCCAGACCAAAAAAAAGAGGAGGCAATTAATAAAATAATAGCTAATAAATATTTATTTACCACTATTTATCAACTAGCGTCATTAAAGATGACGTGTCAAATCTATTACCACCATTCTTTTGGACTTCTTCATAATATTTATCAACTATTTTTGTAATAGGAAGATTAGCGCCATTCTTATCAGCTTCATTAAAACAAATTGATAAATCTTTGCGCATCCAATCTACAGCAAAACCATAATCAAATTTTCCATCGAGCATAGTTCTATATCTATTTTCCATTTGCCATGATTGTGCCGCTCCTTTTGATATTACACTAAGAACTTTTTCCATGTCTACATTCGATTTTTTTCCAAAAGCCATTGCTTCAGATAAACCTTGAACTAATCCCGCAATACAAATTTGATTTATCATTTTAGCTATTTGACCTGATCCAGATGGACCTATAAGTTCAACTGCTTTTCCATAAGATGTGAGAACTGGTTTAACAGTATTATAATCTTTTTCATCGCCGCCAATCATAATGGAAAGAACGCCATTTTCTGCACCAGCTTGACCGCCCGATACAGGAGCATCAAGAAAACTCAATTTTTTATCTTTAAGTTTTTGATAATAATTTCTTGCTATCTCTGCAGAAGCTGTTGTGTGATCAACGATTATTGATCCTTCAGTTACTTTTGAAAGAATTCCATCCTCACCTTCCATTACTTCAATAATATCTTCATCGCGTCCAACACACATAAAAACAATTTCAGAATTTTGAGAAGCTTCACCAGGAGTTTTAGCCATGCTACCTTTATATTCTTCTACCCATTTTTCTGCTTTAGCAGTTGTTCTATTATATACAGTTACATTATAACCTTTGTTTTGAAGATGACCTGCCATTGGATAACCCATTACTCCTAAGCCAATAAAAGAAACATTTTTAATACTCATGAATATTCTCCTAATTTTTCTAAAATTTTTAAATTCAAATCTTCAGAATTACTAACAATTAAATTCTTATTCTTTTTTGTAAAGTCATATTTATTTTTATTAAAATCTATGTCAGCACCACCTGCTTCTCTGACAAAAAGAATGCCTGGAATATGATCCCAGGGAGATAGTTTTGATAAAATAGCAAAATTCCTAATTCCAATACCTATATCAATATATTCAAAACCAATGCATCTATAAGAATTAACCTCTTTAAATATATTTTTAAATATTTTTAACCTTTCTTTAAATCCTGGTTCCCAATACTTTGTACTTATCGATCCTATAGTTTCTTCAATTATATTAGCGCCTTTTGTAACAATTTTATTATTATCGATATAAGCACCTTCATTTACAGTAGCAGAACACATAATTTTATCTAGTGGCTTATATATCCAAGAACGTAAAATTTTTTCTTTAAATGTTAAGGCTATCATAATTGCAAATTTATCTCTACCATTAGCAAAATTTGTTGTCCCATCTATTGGATCAACAGTCCAACAATATTCATCTTCGTTATAAAAATTTAATATATTTTCATTTTTTGAATATTCCTCTTCACCTATAAAATTTGAAGAAGGTAAGATTTTTAATAAATTTTTTTTTAACTCTTTTTCTGCTTCGATATCAGCTGCAGTTACTAAATCAGATCCATTTTTATAATTAATTTCATCCTCTGATAAATTTTTAAATTTCGGCAAAATAATATTTTGACTTACGTTAAAACAAATTTCCTCAATGTCCTCTTGCTTTATATTATCCATTTATACATGCTTCAGTATACATTTCTGCTAGTTTCAATGTGATATTACCAATTTTACCATTATTTATTTTTTTATTATCAATTTTTAAAATAGGAGTAATAAAACTTCCAGAGCTTGTTAAAAATACTTCGTCAGCATTAATTAATTGCTTATGGGTAAATTGTTTTTCAATTAGTTTAAGGTTAGTTTTTTTTATAATTTTTAAAAGAGATGTTCTAGTTACCCCTTTTAAAATATCAGAATTTGCTGGATGAGTTATTAAATTATTTCTTTTTATAATCCAAATATTAGAAGATGTACCCTCAGTTACTTTTCCATTTTGTATTAAAATTGCCTCATATGCGTTTTTCTTTTTGGCTGTATTTGCAGCTATAATATTTGGAAGTAAATTTACAGTTTTAATATCACGTCTTTTCCATCGAAGATCTTGGTATGTAATTGTTTTTACTCCTACAAATTTTTTTCCAGGTAAATTAAAACTTTTATTTCTTGTGTATACAATCAAAGTTGGGATTAAATTTTTTTGATATTTGTGTTCTCTAAATTGAATACCTCTTGTAATTTGTAAATATATTATACCATTTCTTGTTTTATTTTTCTTTACTAGATTTAGAAAAATATTAGTTAAATTTTTTTTATTAATTTTAAATTTTATTTCTAATTCACGAAGAGAATATTGTAATCTCTTAAGATGAAAATCTAAATCAATTAAATTATTATCTAAAACTGCGATAACTTCATAAACACTATCTGCAAATTGTAATCCTCTATCCTCAATGTGAATTTTTGCTGATTTAAAATTTATAAATTTTTTATTTATATATGCAAAATTTGGCATTAAATTAAACTTTTGATAAAAGTTTTTCTAGTTTTTTTATGCAGTTTGTTTCAGCAAAAAAAACAACATCATCATTTTCTTTAAAAACAGTTTGGCTATTAGGGATTATAATTTTTTTATCCCTTACAATAGAGCCAATACGTATACCTTTTGGTAATTCTAATTCTTTAAGATTTTTATTACAAAGAAATGATTCTGATTGAATATCTGCCTCTATTACTTCTCCAAAACCTTCACCTATGGAATAATCGTTTCGTATTTTTACACCTCTAACCTTTTCTAAAATTTTAGAAATTGTTATTATTTTTGGATCTATGGTCATATCAACACCAATGTTAGACAACAAAGATGAATAATTGCTATTATTAATCAAAGTTATTGATGTGTTGGCGCCAGCTCTTTTAGCTAGTAAGGATGATAGAATATTAACTTCATCGTCTTCTGTAATTGATATACAGTATCCTGAATCTGATATGTTTACCTCTTCAAGTATCTCATTGTCCAAACCATCTCCACATGTCACTGTGATATTTTCTAAATTTGACGCAAGAAATTCTGCGCGTTCTTTATTAGCTTCAATGAGTTCAGTTTTTATATATGTTTCAGAATTTTCAATTAATTGTGCGAGTGAAAATCCTATATTTCCACCACCAATAATCACAGCTTTTTTTGCCTGCAATTCTTGATGGCCAAATTCAGATAACACGTCTGTCAAATTATCAGTTTCCACAACTAGAAAGATGGTATCTTTTTTTTCAATTTTAGTTGAAGAATTTACTGTAAATTTTTGATCACCTCTAAATACAAACATAATGTTGGCTAAATAGTCAGGAAATTTTTCTGATAATTCTCTTACAGATAGGCCTGAATGTAAAAAATTATCCTCACATTTTAATCCAATTAATTTCAATTTTTTATCTGATAATTCAACCATATCTATTGTGCCGGGAGAAATTAATCTTCTAAATATACCTTTAGCAACTTCTTGTTCGGGAGAAATAATTGCATCTATTGGAAAATTTTCATCGTTATATAAATTTTTCCAATCATTTTTTAAATAATCTTGTTGTCTTATTCTGGCAATTTTCTTTTTTATTTTAAATAAAGAGTGGCCAATTTGACAAGTAACCATATTAGTTTCATCACTTTTAGTAACTGCAATTATTATTTCACAGTCATGTGCACCGGCACTCTCTAAAACTGTTGGCATACTAGGGATACCATTTATTGTTTTGACGTCCAAATTTTCAGATACCTTATTTAATCTATTTTCATCTTCGTCAATAACTGTAACTTCAAAGTTTTCACGTGA
>CACNCX010000016.1 GCA_902619045.1 uncultured Alphaproteobacteria bacterium
AGAATTAACAACGGCGATCCACGCACTTGATAGAGTTTTGTTATGGGGTCACTATGTAGTTCCTCTTTATCATAGCAACAAAGACAGAATTGCTTATTGGGATTTTTTTGAATACCCAGACGAAATTCCACTTTACGGAATTGTAATTGAGTCTTGGTGGATTAATAAAGATAAACAATAAAATAAGTAATCAAATATTTTTATGAGTCATACAAGAGCTAACATACTCATGTTAATTGCCTCACTTATATGGGGAACAGCTTTTGTAAGCCAAACTACTGGAATGGGAGCCATAGGTCCTTTTACGTTTAGCTTTGGAAGATTCTTTTTTGCTTTTTTAACAGTAATTCCATTTGCGATTTATCTAGAACAACAAAATATTTTTAAAATATTAAGTGATAGAAAAAAAGTTTATCTTTGTTTGGCTACAGGTTTTTTTCTTTTTGGTGGTATGGGCCTTCAACAATACGCTTTACAAAAATCATTAATATCAAATGCTGCTTTTCTCAGTACTCTTTACGTTCCCTTTGTTGGTATAATTTCAAGATTCATAATTAAAAAACAGGTACACTGGATAATCTGGATTGCCATTTTACTTTGTTTGTATGGATCATATCTTTTGTCCTCTAATCAATCAGTTGAAATTCAACAATCAGATTCACTCTTGTTTATTGCTGCGTTGTTTTTTGCCTTACATATTATTTGTATCGATATTTTTATGAAAGAACTTAACAGTCCTTTTTTATTTGGAAGTATTCAGTACTTTATTGTTTTTATTTTATCTATGATCCTAGCTTTTATGTGGGAAGAACCAAAGCTCTCTAATATGCAAATTGAATGGTTTGAAATTTTATATACGGGTATTTTTTCTGCTGGCATTGGATATACACTTCAGATTATTGCTCAACATAAAGCTAATCCTGCTCCTGCCGCTATTATTTTATCAATGGAGTCAGTCTTTGCTGCCATAGCAGGTTGGATACTTTTAAATCAAGTTTTAGACACACAAAAAATACTTGGATGCCTTGCAATATTTGTTGGAGTCATTATAGTACAATTAGTACCAATAATTATTAAACAAAAATGAGTGATAAATTAGACGTAGTTGGAATTGGGAATGCTATGGTAGATGCCATAATTCCTTCCAATCAAAGTGAAATTGAAAAACATGAAATTAATAGAGATTCTATGAATCTTATTGATGAAAATTTAAAAAATAATTTGCATGAAAGTTATTCCATCAGAGAAATGGCTGGTGGAGGTTCCCTTGGTAACTCCATGTTTGGCGTCACCTCTTTTGGCGGTAATGGAAGTTTTATTGGAAAAATTAAAAATGATGAAATTGGAGTATACCTTCAAAAAGATATGATCCGAGAAGGACTAAAATTTCCATTAGGATTTACATCTCCTGATATTTCAACTGGATGTTGTACAATTTTTGTTGAAGAAGATGGAACAAGAACAATGTGTACTTTTCTTGGTGCTGGAACATTAATAGGTCCTGAAGATATAAAAGAAGATGATATTAAAAATCATAAGATTGCATATTTAGAAGGCTACTTGTGGGACAATGAAAATGCAAAAAAGGCTATGAAAAAAATGGTAGATATTTGCAAGGCTGATAATCAAAAAATTGCATTTACTTTATCTGATCTTTTTTGTGTTGATAGACACAGAGACTCTTTTAAAGAATTAATAACTGAGAATGTTGATATTCTTTTTGCTAACGAAGATGAAATCAAAGCAATGGCACAAACAGAAAGTTTTGAAGAAGGTCTAGAATATGCAAAATCATTAAATATAATTGCTGCTATTACTAAAGGAAGTAGTGGATCAGTTATTGTTTCTGGTAATGACATCACTGAAGTTGCTGCAAAAAAAGTAGAAAAAGTTGTAGATACAACTGGAGCTGGTGATTTATTTGCAGCTGGTTTTTTATTTGGTTATTCTAAAGGTAAAGCAATGGATGAATGCGGTAATTACGCATCGATTGCTGCTGCAGAAATTATTTCGCACTATGGTGCAAGACCTTTAGTAAAATTGTCTAGTTTAATTTAGCTAATAATTTATTTTTATTTTTATCATCGCAAAAAGAATACTTAATTGCGTTATGAGTAAGGGAGGTTAGTTCCTTTTCATTTAAGCCTAAATCTTCCATGACTTTGTATTCACCGTTTATCGTTGCATTAAAAAAAGGAGGGTCATCAGAATTCACTGTTACTTTTACCCCTTGATCAAATAATGTTTTCACAGGATGATCTACATAATCTTTGTAAATTTTAGTTGCAATATTACTTGTTGGACAAGTTTCTAGAATAATATCTTTATCAATTATTTCTTTAACTAAATCAGGATCCTCTATTGATCGAACACCGTGGCCTAATCTTGTTGGATGCAGAAGGTTAATAGCATTTCTTATATTTATAGGACCATCCCATTCACCTGCATGAACAGTAATTGGAAAATTTTCTTTTTTTAACATATCAAATGTTTCAACAAATAAGCTTGGAGGAAAATGCAATTCATCCCCCGCCAAACCAAAACCAACTAAACAAGGATGAGGATTATTTAAAACTTCCTCTGCAGTCCCTTGTACTGACTCTGGTCCTAAATGTCTGATCCCATTCATTATGTAACGTGAAACAATACCAAAATCCTCTTCAGCTTTTTTGGAAGCTTCATAAACTCCTTCAATAAAAGAATGGTAAGTCATGCCTTTTTCTTTAGCATGAGTTGAGGAAATCATCGCCTCAACATAAAGAACATTATTGGCGGCACAATCTTTTAGATATTCATACGTTAATTCAAAATAATCTTCTGGTGTATGTATGACAGAAGTAACGATGTCATATTTTTTTATAAAATCATAAAAATCATCCCATTGGTATGCGTACTTTGATCCAAACATTTCTTCTGCTATTTCATAGTTGTTTCGTTTAGCAAATTTTTTACATAAAGTTGGCGTTATAGTTGCCTCTAAATGAACATGGATTTCTGCTTTTTTAACTGAATTAAAAATATTCATATAAAAAAAATACCTATATAATAATAATATGGAAGCAAGAATAAATAGAAGAAGCTTTGTTTTTGGCGCAAGTTGCTCTTTATGTGGTTCGATGATTTTACCTTCTTGCACACAAGTACCATTAACAAATCGAAGTCAGTTAAACTTATATGATAGCAATCTACCTATAATTTTAATGGGTGGTGGCGTGGCAGGTCTTCCAAAGATTTATCCTAATGAAAAAGCTCTTAATCAAGAAGTTGATAAAACATATTCAAGATTTTTATCAAAAGCTAAAGAAGATAAAATTCTTTTAGATAACACAGATGAATCAAAAAAAATTGAAGAAATCGGAAAGGAAATTTATACCTCTCTAGATACATTTTATATTAATAAGCGTGAAAAAAATCCCGTAGAAAATTTTAATTGGCAATTTGCTCTAATTGAGTCTGAAACAAAAAATGCATGGTGTATGCCTGGTGGAAAAATTGCTTTCTACACTGGTATACTTCCTGTTTGTAAAAATGATGACGGGATTGCTGCAGTTATGGGTCATGAAATTGCACATGCATTTGCTAGACACACAGTAGAAAAATTAACTCAAGCATCTATGATGCAAATGGCAACAATTGGAATATCGCGAAGTAAATATGCAGAACTTCTTAATAAATCTTTTAGAGTAGGAAATGTAGGAGGTAATGTTTACAACTCCGTTGTAAAGTATGGTATTTTTCTTCCATTTAGTAGAAAGATGGAAAGTGAAGCCGATTACTTAGGCATGGGATTTATGAATCTTGCTGGATTTAATATTAAAGAACCCGCTAAATTATGGCAAAGAATGATGGCAGGTCAAGAAGGGAGGGTGCCTGAATTTATGGGATCACATCCAAGTCCTGATAATAGATCAAAAAAGTTTCTAGAATGGGAAAGTGAAATTTTAGATAAATTTCCCCAAGTTTAATTTTAGTGTAATAGGTGTTTTATGATTGCTGTTGAAGTTAAAGATCTTACTCATTCGATTAATAATAAAAAAATTTTAAATAATATTAATTTTAATCTCAATAAAGATAGTATCTCTTGTATTTTGGGACCGTCAGGTAGTGGAAAAACTACTTTATTAAAGCTCATAGCAGGTCTTGAAAAAGTACAGTCAGGTAAAATTATTATTAATGGTGAAGAAGTAAGTAGTACTGCAAAACACTTACCTACAGAAAAAAGAAAAATTGGTTTTTTATTTCAAGATTACGCTTTATTCCCACATTTGACAGTAAAAGAAAATTTGAGATTTCCAACTAACGCTAAAAATTCAACTAATAATGTTGATGAAATTATTGAATTAATAAAATTACCTAATTCACTAGATAAATACCCACACGAGTTAAGCGGTGGTGAACAACAAAGAGTTGCACTTGCACGATCTATAATTTCACAACCCGATTTACTTTTATTAGATGAGCCTTTTTCAAGTTTAGATTTAAGCCTTCGAGAAGAGGTGAGAGATGATACGCTGCATCTATTACAAAAATCAAATGTATCGGTAATTATAGTCACTCATGATCCTTTCGAAGCAATGTTTATCTCAAATCATATAAATATTTTTGATAAATCAGGTTCGATTGTACAGTCAGGAACTCCGAATGATCTCTATAACAATCCAAAAAATTCATATGTTACAGGTTTTTTTGGTGAAACAAATAAATTTGAAGGTGTTGTTAAAGAATCTCACATTTACACACCTGTTGGGAAAATTAAAACACCTGGAAATTTAGAAGGTGAGAAAGTTGTAGTACACATAAGACCTCAAGGTATAAAACTCAACAAACAACCAACACCAGTTAATGGAATTAAGGGAACCGTTATGGCGTCAAAATTAATGGGGTCATTTAGTTTTATCCATTTATCTGTGTTAGATAATAATAATGAAGTTGTTCATGTTCATAGCCACATGCCTGCTGACTTTAATCCAAAACAATCGTCTGCAGTCGAGATAGAAATTGATAATGATCAGGCTTATATATTTAAGAATTAAGTTTTAGTTTTTTATTGATTTAGTAATTGTTCTGTTAAGAAAAATTACCGGTCCTAATCCAGCAATAACGATAATTAGAGCTGCAAATGCTGACTCCTCCAACATTTCATCAGAGGCATATTGATAAACATACGTTGCTAGTGTCTCAAAATTAAATGGTCTTAATAAAAGTGTTATTGGAAGTTCTTTTAAGATGTCTACGAAAACTAATATTCCTCCAACTAGTAAATTTGTATACAGCAAGGGTAATATAATTTTTCTTATACTTTTGAAAAAGCTAACACCCATTGTTCTTGATGCATCTAATAAGTTTGGATGAATTCTTGAAATACCTGATGTAATTGCTCCATTACCAACAGCTAAAAATCTTATACTATACGCAAATAATAAAATTATAAATCCGCCAACAGCATAACTCATACGAAAATAAATTAAATCATTAAGCCACCCAACAAATACCACTATTCCAACAGCAAGAATTGTTCCTGGAAAAGCATAACCAGAAGAAGCAAAAAATATTAAAATTTTTTGGAAATTATTTGATTTATATGCTCCAACTATAATCATTAATAAGGATAGCAACATAATGAATGATGAAGAAATAAATGCTAAAGATATACTTGATAGTGTTATTTGAAAAATTTCTAAAAAATTTATTATAGAATAACCTTTAATTACAAAATTCAATAAAATTGAAACAGGTATTATAAAACCAAGACTTAAAGGTATTAGACAAATTAAAAACAAAAAAGAATTTTTAAGACCAGAAACTGTTTGGGTTGGTGTATAAGATGTGCCACTATATTTTTCATGAAATTTTCTGCTACGCCTACCCAAATACTCTAAAGTTAAAAGTACTATAACAATCATAAATAAAATACTAGAAATCTGTGATGCACCAGATAGGCTATTCATTCCTAACCAAACATTAAATACGCCTAAGGTTAATGTTTCAATTGCAAAATAATCAACTGTCCCAAAATCAGAAATTGTTTCCATTAGTACTAAGGCCAAGCCAGCAATTATACCTGGACGACCAAATGGAATAGCGACATTGAAGAAGGAATTCCTTCCGTAAATAGAACTAGTTTGAAAAAAAGATATAGGTGTCGTTATAAATGATGCTCTAGTCATTAAATATACGTATGGATACAATACAGAAGACATTACCAAAATTGCACCTCCCATTGAGCGAACATTTGGAAACCAGTAATCTTTTGAGCTCGTCCAACCAAATATGTCTCTTAGCAATGATTGAAGAGGACCAGCATATTCAAAAAAGTCGGTATAAGTATAGGCGATAATATAAGCTGGGACAGCAGCTGGTAATAATAACATCCATTCAAAAAATTTTTTCCCAAAAAAATTATATCTTGTCACTATCCAAGCAGTAGTCAAACCAAAGACTAAACTTAATCCTCCAACACCAAACATTAGAATTATTGTATTGGTAAGATATCTGGGCAATACAGTAGAAAATAGATGTGGCCATAGTGATGTATCACCTAAGATCGCGTAATAAAATATTGAAAAAATAGGGGCGATAATTACTAAAGAAATTATCGCCACAGAATTAGACCATAAATTAAAATTTATCAAAACAGTTAACCTATAATTTACCAGCCTACTCTATCAATGATTTTCTGAGCTATGGGAGCAAGTTCTGCTAGTTTTTCAACAGGCAGTTTATCTTCTTTAAATTCACCCCATGATTTTAACTCATCAGTTAATTGCATATCTGGATTAACCGGATATTCATAGTTTATAGAACTGTAGAGGACTTGAGCTTTTGGTTGAGTCAAAAATTCAAGTAGTGCAATCGCGTTTTCTTTATTTTTAGAGTACTTAATTACACCTCCACCAGCAACATTTATGTGATTACCTCTGTCTTCTTGGTTAGTAAAAACTAACTCTATTGAGTTAGCCCATTCTTTTTGTTCTGGATTCTTTTCATTAAATTTCATTTTTCCAAAATAATAGGTATTCATTACAGCAATGTCACAAACGCCTTCATAAATTGCTTTTGCTTGGGCTCTATCATTACCTTCAGGTTTTCGTGCTAAATTTGCAACGATGCCTGCTGCCCATTCTTCAGCTATAGCTTCTCCATTTGCAGCAATTATTGAAGCTAAAAGTGATCTATTGTAGTCATGGCTGCCAGGTCTTGTACAAATTTTACCTTTCCATTTTGGTTCAGATAAATCTTCTATTCTTTTAATTGAGTCTGGAGATACTCTTTCTTTTGATATTGCAACAATTCTAGCTCTCTTTGAAAGTGCAAACCATTTATTATTACTGTCTCTTAAATGATTTGGAATATTCATATTCAAAATATCTGAGTTAATTGATTGCAAAATATCCTTTTCAACAAATTGGTTTAACCTTGCTATATCAACTGTTAATACCAAGTCAGCAGGTGTATCTTCACCTTCAGCTAAAACTCTTTCTAGCAATCCTTTTTTTGCATGTAAAACATTTACCTTTATTCCAGTCAATTTTGTAAATTCCTCAAAGAAAGGATCTATTAAAATTGGCTGCCTGTAAGAATAAACATTAACCTCTTTGGCAAATAAGTTTAGTGAAATGGTAGATGCAATTAGTATCAATAGTAATCTAAAAATAATTTTCATATAACCTTCTTTTTTTTGTGGAGATAATAAATATCTCCACGTTCTATGATTAAGAATCTTATTAAAAATTATCAGAATACGAATGTAGATCTATATGAATTTTTTTTTAATATCAGTGTTGTTAAAATTCATAAAATTAGATTTATTCTAAATTTAAAGTCAAAAATGTTGGGGCCACTTTGGGCCCCTATCCAAAACTACTTTATTGAAATTAGTCTAGCTTTTTTTTCTTCTGGAATAATTCTCTCCAAATCAATTGCTAAAAGTCCATTCTTCAATTCAGCATCTTTAACTTTGATGTCTTCTGAAATTGTGAACGATCTTTCAAACTGTCTTGTTGAGATTCCTTTATGGATTACACCATTACCATTTTCATTAACCACTTTTTCTTTAGGTTTATTTCTAACAGTTAGGTTGTTTTCTTTTAATTCAATCTCAATATCTTCTTTACTATATCCAGCGAGAGCAACTTCAATTTTATAGTTATGTTCATCAACTCTATGAATATTGTAAGGTGGATAATTTGTATTGTATCGTTCCGTAGACTCCAACATTCTATCAAATTCATCAAAAATTGAGTCAAATCCAACAGAGAATGGTCTTAGAGAATTCCAAACGGATAGGTTTCTAGTCATAATAACTCCTTTATTAAGCAAGTTTATTTTGCCCGCACCCACAATGGCATACAGACAATTATTATGTGGGGATGAATGTGTTTAATTCAAGTCTTTGTTATTTCTTTCTTATAAACGATAATCCATCAGATAAAGGCAGAAGAGAGAATTCCACCCTTGTGTCATTTTGTATTTTTAAATTTAAATCACGTATAGTTTTTGTTTGTGAGTCTTGTTTAGTTTCATCTGCAACATCACCGTGCCAAAGCATATTATCAATAATTATTATTCCATTAGAAACTAATAGGTTTAGCGACAGTTCGTAATAATTTGGGTAATTATTTTTATCAGCATCTATAAAAATTAAATCATAACTCTGTTGACGGTCTATCATGCTTTGCATTACCTCAACACCATCTCCAATAATCGATTCAATTTTGGAACTCATATTATCTAATTCCCAATATTTTTTTGCTAAGGATAAAAATTCATCTGAATTATCAACAGTTACGATTTTCCCTGATTCAGGTATACCTCTAGCCAAAAATAAAGTGCTCATCCCTGTAAACCTGCCAATTTCTAAGCAGTTTTTTGCATTAGAAATTTTAGTTATCATTTCTAAAAACTGACCTTGTTCTTTTGCAATCTGCATTTGTGAAACACTGCCGAGTTTTAAAGTTTCATTTTCTAGTTCACTAATTATTTTATCTTCTCTGTAACCTACGGTTTGTAAATATTGAACAAGTGCTTCATTAATTTCAGTTTGGGTACTCATTAGTTTATGGTTTCAAATATTTCGGATAGTTTTTGAGTTTTTTTATCTGAAATGATGAAACAACTTTGTATTTTATTTATTAAATTTTCATCTATATTTTTATTTGAGTATAAACTTAATAAAGGAGTTGAAGAATTCACTTCATCACCAATATTGAGCACATTATCATATCCAACTCCATAATCTATTTTATCGGTAACCTGTTTTCTTCCACCTCCAAGTTCAATAAGTATAAGGCCTAATTCTCTGGTATAAATTTTTTCTACCCATCCTTCTTCAGCAGAAAATACATCTTTTCGAACTGAAGTATTTATTAAATCTTTTTCATAAGATGTTAAAATATTTTTTGGTCCACCCAAGGCAGCAACCATCATTTCAAATTTTTCTGCAGCTAGTCCATTATTAATAACCGTATTAATTTTATTATAAGCCTCTTCTTTTGAAATTTTATAAATGTTTACTAATAACGAAGATATTAATTCATTAGTGATCTTCTCTAATCGGTGATCTTTAAAATCATTTTTAATATATTTTATGCATTCTAATATCTCTAGCGTATGACCGGCACTTTTACCTAAGACCTGATTCATATCTGTTAATATGGCTTCACAATGTAAACCAGCCCCTTTAGCAACTCTTACTAAGGAGTTGGATAAATCTCTTGCTATATCAATAGTACTATTAAAAGATCCATTACCAACTTTTACATCAAGTACTAAAGATGAAAGACCGCTTGCAATTTTTTTTGAAAGAATAGATGATGTTATTAAGGGTAAAGATTCTACTGTACCTACAATATCCCTTATAGAATATAATTTTTTATCAGCTGGTGCTAAGTTAGATGTTTGACCAATAATTGCACAACCAACGTCTTTTACAACTTTTTTAAAAGTCTCTAAATCGGGCTTTGTATTGTACCCAGGTATTGAATCAAATTTATCTAGAGTACCGCCCGTATGCCCCAAACCTCTACCTGAAATCATTGGTACATACAGTCCACAAGCTGCAAGTATTGGTGCTAATATAACGCTCGTCTTGTCTCCAACACCACCAGTTGAGTGCTTATCACAAACCAACTCAGAATCTATAATCTCAGACCAATTCAGTGTATCGCCTGAGTTCGTCATCGCCTCAGTTAAACGAACAGTTTCCTCAGGCGTCATTCCATTTGCAAATATTGCCATGCTCATTGCTGCAATTTGTGCATCTGAAAAAGATCCATTGGTTAAACCATCTACAAAAAAGTTGATATCTTCTTTTGACAGATCTTGGTTATCTCTTTTTTTTCTAATTATCTCTTGAGGTATCATCGAATTGAACTTCTTGTATAAATTGTTTAATTAAATTTAAAACATTGTTCTCTGCTAAACTTGCATTCTCTAAAGTTTCTTGATGACTTAATTTTGTTTTATTCATACCAGCAGCTAAGTTGGTGATTACACTGATACCAATAACAGAAAGTCCGCAATGATTAGCAACTAAAACTTCTGGTACTGTAGACATTCCAACAGCATTTCCACCTATTACTTTTAAGGCATTGATTTCAGCAGGTGTTTCAAAATTTGGTCCTGAGTACATACAATAAATACCTTCATAAATTTTTTGATCTATTTTTTTAGCGACTTGAATTAACTGATCTCTATAAAACTTATGATACCCATCACTCATATCATGAAAGCGAGGGCCATATCCTTCAGCATTGGGTCCAATAAGTGGATTGAAACCACTCCAGTTAATATGATCTTTAATTGCCATTAGACTACCAGCCGGCATAGCTTCATCTAAACTACCTGCTGCATTTGTAACAACTAATAACTTGCACCCAATATCCTTTAATACTCTTATGGGTGAAGCTAAGCTTTGGGGATTGTGTCCTTCATAAATATGTGATCTTCCATACATACAAACAACATTTAAAGTATTTATTTTTCCTAAAACTAATTTACCTGCGTGACCTTTTACAGTTGGCTGTGGAAAATCAGATAATTTTTCATATGAAATTGATTCTTGAATATCTTTTTCTTCAAAAAAATTGGTTAGTCCACTTCCTAAAATTACGGCAATATCAGGTGAAGTATTATTTGTTATTTCTAGAAATTTTTTGGCCGAAGGTAGCATTAAAGATTCTCTGGTCCAAAAGAGTCTGGAAGTAATTCTTCGAGCGTAGATGTTTTCATATGACCATTTTCGTTACACATATGAATCTTAGTATCTAAAGTAGCAAATTCTCTTAACCTCTGTCTACAACCACCACAAGGTGAGCATAATAATTCACCTGAACCTATAACCACAACCTCTAAAATTTTTTTGTTTCCATTAGATATCATATTTCCAATTGCAGTTGCTTCGGCACACTGGGATTGAGGATAGGCAGCATTTTCAACATTACAACCAGTAATAATTTTACTATCTTCTGTTAGAAAAGCTGCTCCTACTTTAAAATTTGAATAAGGCACATGAGCTTGTTCTCTAACTTTTTTTGCAGCCTTGAATAAACTATCAAAATTTTCTGAAACCATATTCTTGTTTAACATGAAATTACTAAAAAAATTATTTATTTCTAAATCTTAAACAATTCTTGAGACAAATCAGGAAGTTCGTCTCCCCAAAAAACTTCTTTACGTAAAAATTCTGGATCTTGGTTAAAACAAATTGACATTGCAGAATTATAAACAGCCCTGGAATCAATAGTCGAATTTAAATCTCTTCCCTCAAACAATTCTTTCTTTTTTAGTCCAGGCCAATCCGTATAAACTTGAGATTTTTTTAACAAGCCTCCAGCCATTAGTATTGCACTTCCATATCCGTGCTCAGTTCCATAACCTCCATTTTGTTTTATAGTACGGCCAAATTCAGTAAGAGTAAGAATTAGTGTATTATCAAACGCTTGGCCAAGATTTTCATATAAAATAGTAACAATTTTATTTACTTCCTCTAGTTCATCAGCATGCGCTCCATCAACACCTCCTTGAGCAGCATGGGTATCAAAACCATCTAAATCAAATACAGCAACTCGAGGACCACTTTGATCTTTTAATTGTTTAGCAGCTTCAAGAGCAAGTTTTTTTCTATCATCAGAGTCAGTAGCTATTTGCATAGACAATGGTCTTTGTCTTATTGTATCAAGTGTAGACTTAATTAGCTCGTTATGCTCACCCTTAAATTCATTATAAATTTGATCTATTAACTTTGTTTCAACAAAATCTGGTGATGGGAAGAAATTATTATTCTGTGGCACACCTCTTAATAAAAGTGGCATTGGTAAAGATATTGCCAAACCTTTTCCTATAATATTCGAAGCTAGTAACCCCCTACCAAGCCATCCTGTTTTTTCTTTATATGGAATGTGTGCTCCAGTTTCCATTAAATTTTGCCCATCAAAATGTGATCTACCTGTGTAAGGAATATTTGTTGCATGAACAAATGCCGCTTGATTTTTTTGCCAGAGTTTATAGAAAATTTCTAATTTAGGGTGAAGACCAAAGTCGCTGTTCAAATTAAGAACGTCTTCCAGAATAAGTTTTTTTCTCAATTTTTTGAGACGTTTATCTCCAATAACAGGAACAGCTGTTAAACCATCCATTCCCCCACGAAGTGATATAATAATTAGATTTTTTTTCTGCATTGAAGCAAAACTTATTTTTGGAAAATATCCAGAAAGAAATAATGTTGTTGATCCTCCAATTAAAAAATTTCTTCTTGTGCAGTTCATATTTTTAATACTCCTGGCAAATTACAAATAACTCCATACTTTTGCCCTAAATCATAATCTAATGTGCCAAATCTAAAATTCTCAATAAGTGATGCCATATTTGCATGATCTTCGAAATTATTTTTAAGACAAGCTAAAATAAAATCATGGGATCTGTTTCCAGATTTAACAAGCATGGGAAGTTCAACTGAAGCAAACCAAAAGCGACGTAATAATAATTCTGGTGATACCCAATCTACCTCCAAATCACTCCAACCATTAGGTTGTTTGACACGATAAGGTGAATGACCTATTTCTCTAAGTATCCATGATAATTGTCTTTGCCTATTATTTGGCTTTGACTTAAAAGTATAATTCATTTTTTCAAAAGAAAGCGGAATATTTAAATCAAACATTCTAGATAATTGCATTAACCATATTTCAGGTGGATGAAACTTATGTGTATTCTCATTATATTTATAAGCTTGCGTTATAACTGCTTTGTGAATTTCAATTAAGTTTCCATCGGATTTGTTCCATGCTTCTATTACTGGGTTTATCATTTCATCTGTTGGTTCATCTGTAATAAAATGTCTACATAATTTTGTTGAAACAAATTTGATGCAGATTGGGTGTGTTGCTAAATCATGAATTACTTTAGCAAGTTCTCTTTTTGCGTCATTTTTATATTTAACTCCTAAAACAATTTTATCTCCTTTTTGATGCATTTCTTGATCAAACCATATATCACCGGTTTCTAAGTTTTTTCTATCCCATTTGTGAGCCCAACCTGTCATGATATAGGCTAATTGAATCACATCTTCCTGTGTGTATCCGGCATTTGGAGATACTGTATGTAACTCTAATAATTCTCTTGCATGATTTTCGTTTATAGTTTCTCCCCACTCCATTCCTTTTTTAGAATTGGGACCAAAAGATTCTGAATTATCAAGGTGATGAATCATACACCATGAAGTCGTTACTGACTGAACCATTTCTTCAAAAGTTTTAACCATGTTAGGTCTAATAATTTCACGTTGATAGGGTCCGGTACTAAACTCTGCTAGAAAATCTTTTTCACTTATTGCAAAATGATTTCCCCAAAAAAGCCAGAAACGCTCGAAAACAGGTTGTTTGGAATACTTTGTTTGAAAATGACGAATAGCATGTTCATTTAATTCAAAATATCTTTCACCAGTTTTTATTCTTAATTCATCTTTTGCTTTTCTATACGCATGTTTATCGTTTTTAAATTTTTTTCTTAAAACTTCTCTATCTCCGTACACCCATTCACCATATTTTTTTCTTAAATCTTTTTCTGTTGGGATTGTTCCAGGCCACAAGAGATCGGGTATTGTATCTAATTGATTTATTGCCCAATTAAGAGGATCTTTATCTGGTTTTTCATTTGGCGACAGGCCAAACGCTACTCGTCTATAAAAATTTAATGACATATATAAAAAAAAATAGTTTACATATATTTATAATTTTTAAAAATAAAATTTAATGAAAAATATACCTCTAAAAATTTGTGGCATAACAAATGTGAAATCTGTTGAAGTGGCACATAAAAATAAAATAAAATCATTGGGTTTTGCAAGTAAAAATTTAAATGGACCAAACACAGTTAGTGATAAAAAAATACAATCATTAATTAAAGAATGTAAAAATTATAAGATAGAATCAGTACTTCTGACTCGGTATGTATCTTTAGACAAGCTAATAGAGCAAATAGATTTTACAAAACCAAAGACAATTTCATGTTCATATCATTTTCCCAAAAAAGATTTATTAAAAATAAAAAAAATATTTAGAAGATTAAAAATTGGGATTGCAATTAATCCAGAAAATTTTGATAAAAAATACATTGAATCAATTAGAAAAATTGTTGATGTTATTTATTTTGATATGAATGTTTATAGGAAAAAGAGTATTAAAAAGTATTCATTGAGAAAAAGTATTAAACAAATACAGTTTATAAAAAGTAAAAATATTCCAGTTTATATTGGTGGCGGTATAGACAAAAAAAATGTTTCCAACATTCTAAAACAAATAACACCTTTTGGATTAGATATTTCTAGAAGCTTGAAAAATCAGAGAAATTTAATTTCTAAATCAAAACTCAAAGATTTTTTAAATCAAATTTCGGTAGGATAATCGTTTAATAATATATTTATTTTGCAACTCTTTCGATAAGACTTTTATTGATTTTTTTTCAAGCGGATGTCTGAAAAATGGATCAATATCAAGTACTGGATATAACACAAAGTCTCTTTCAGCTGCTCTTGGGTGAGGAATTATTAAATTTTTTTTATTAAATATTTGTTTGCCAAAAAAAATAATATCCAAATCAATGTTTCTTGGACCATTGATAATTTTTTTATTTTTTTTTAATTTTTTTTCAATTTCATAAATATTATTTATTAATTCTAATGGTTGCTGGTTGGTTAATAGTTTTATTGCAGTATTAAAAAAATTACTTTGCGATTTGTATCCATAAGGAGAAGAAATATAAATATTTGCAAATTTTTTTATATTACCAATATTTTCTAATTCTCTAACGGCACAGCGTAAATTAAATATAGCATTACCTAGATTTGAGCCAAGTGCGATTATTGTTTCAGTTTGATACACTTAGAGATTCAGCTCCATATTTTTTTGCTACAGCTGTTTTATTAATTGTAATTTTAACTTTTTTTATTTTAAATTTTTTTTCAAGAGCATTGGATGTTTTTATTATTAAATGCTCAAGAGTATGTGATTGAGATACCTTTATGAAAGTTTTTAAATATTTTGTAATAGATGAATAATCCTTAACATTATTTATATTGTTTAAATCTAGTGAGTATTTAACAGGATAACTAAATTCTAATGTTACCTTTAACAACTGTTTTTTCTTTCTCTCTTGAGCAGTGATACCTATATTTGCACTGATGGATAAGTTTTTAATTTCTACTTTGAACATAGTTTTTCAAAAATTTTTAATGATTGAGACGTTTCTTTTATGTCGTGAACTCTAAATATATCAACTCCCTTTTGATAACAATATAATGCAGAAGCGATAGAACCTCCCAATCTTTGATTTGTTTCACTTTTATCTATGAAGTTGATCCAGCTTTTTCTAGATGATCCTAATAATAATCCATATCCCTTAAACTTAAACTGATTAATTTTTTGCATGATTTCTATATTCTGTTTTAAATTTTTACCAAAACCAATACCTGGGTCAAACCATACTTTGGATGAAGGAATTTTTATTTTTTCTAATTGTTTAATTTTCTGAAGAAATATATTTTTAATATCTTGTACAACATTATTATATGAGTGTATTTTCTTTTGCATAGTTTTAGGTGGTGCAGGTGTGTGCATTAAAATTAAACCAGTTTTAAATTTTTTAGTTAAAAAGAATAAATCTTCAGAACCACCGAAGACATCATTTATAATATGTGCTCCCATATTTAATGCATATTCTTGTGTTTCAATTTTATTAGTATCAACTGATATGACAAATTTATTTTTTGGCAATTTTTTTAATATCGGGTCTAATCTTTTAACTTCTTCTTTGTGTGTTAATGGATCTGAGCCAGGTCTTGTACTTTCTGCTCCAATATCAATAATACTTGCTCCATTTTTTACCATTTCTTTAATGTTTTTTAGTGCATCTGAACTTTTAAAGCTCTTTCCACCATCACTAAAAGAGTCGGGAGTAACATTACATATTCCCATTACCGTTGGACTAGATAGTTTAAAATTATAATTTCCTAATTTCATTTCAATAATATTTTTGAATATTTTTTTGATAACAAATTATACATTTTCATTGAAGACCTATACCAATTAAATTGTTTAATAAAAGAAATACCAACCACACCTTTACCAGAACCAACTAAAAGTATTTCACTAAATTGATGTAGACTAGAAATATTAATATCTGTTCTATGAATTTTATAAGGTAGATTTTTAATTAAGTATTCTAGAGTAATTCCATAATAATAGTAATTTTTTGGAATGAATAATTTATTACTTTTTACAAAAATTAAATTGGTCGTAGAACCTTCTAAAATTTTATTGTTAAAATAAAAAAGAATCTCTTCTTTTTGTAAATTAATTTTTTTTTGTAAAGAAATTATTTTTTTGTACTGTAAGTTTTTGAAGTTAGGTAAAGCCCGTTGGAATCTAAAAAATTTTGCAGTAAAATACTTATGATCTTTTTTACGTTTACGTACAGATAATGAGATTATTTTTTTTGTGACTGCAATTCTTAATAGGTGGTCGTAATTTTTAATTTTAGAATATTTATTTAAAAAATTGGTTAAAAGATTTTTTGAAATTTTAATATCAATGCCAAAGTATCTTAAATCTTTATTTAGTTTTTTTAAATGCTGATCAACTAAGATAAAATTTGGCTCTTTGCCAAATAGTCTAATGGTTGTAAAGATGCCCTTGTATCCCCAAAGAGAATTGAACTTAAGTAATTTAAAATTCTTAGCGTGAAAGGATTTTTTTAATAAGATATTTTCCATGTGGAGTTAAAAATGAATCTGGGTGAAACTGTAATCCATAGACTTTATTAATATCATCTTCAACCGCCATTGCTACATTTGTTTTTACACAACGCATTGTAATTATCATTGATTGAGAAATAAATGGTTCAGCCATTTTTAAGGAATGATATCGACCTCCTAAAAAATTAAAATTTTTTTTAAAAATTGATTTATCGTTAGTAACTTTAATATGACTCTGATAACCATGAAGAATATTTTTTTGTTGAACTATTTTAGCTCCTTCACAAAAAACTATTTGTTGGAAACCTAAACATATTCCTAATATTTTTTTCTTTCCTTTATATTTATTGTAAATCTTAGTTGTTAATGGATAATCTTTTGGTTCACCAGGGCCTGGTGAAAGAACGATGGTCGAAGATTTTTCTAGTTTTGTTTGATCTATTGCATAATAATTTGAAACAAATGTCGGTTCAATACTATCTAGTAGATGAGCTAAATTGTATGTGAATGAATCTTCGTGATCAATGAGATAAATCATTAGTTAAATAGATCTAAAAGTGATTTAGCTTTAATATAATTTTCGTTATATTCTTTTTTTGCGGTACTGCCTAAGATCACACCACTAGCAACTGATAATTCGATATCATTTTTAAAATTAAGTAGTGTTCTAATCATTATGTTAAATCGCATATCACCATTTGAATGTATAATTCCAAAACTGCCTGTATAAATATTTCTGTCAAATTTTTCTTTTCTATTTAGAAGTTGAATAGTACTAATTTTTGGACAACCAATGACTGAACCACCTGGCATTAAAGAAGAAATTATATCATGGTTACTCATTTTATTTTTTATAACTCCCTTGATTGTTGTAACGTAATGAAAAAGATCTCGATATTCCTCAACTTTTTTTAGTTTATCTATTTTTACAGATCCAGTTTTACAAATTTTAGATAGATCATTTCTTTCCATATCAACAATCATATTATGTTCTTTAGTTTCTTTTTCATTTCTTCTAAAGAATGTGAGAGCTTTATTTTTATTTAAATGCTTTCTTTTTCTTAATGTTCCAGCAATAGGTTTAGTTCTAATTGTGTTACCTTTTTTTAAAATAAGCGTCTCTGGTGAACAGCTTATGATATTATAGTCTTTTTGTCTGATAAGAAAACTTTCAGGCGATTCATTCATCTTCATTAGCTTCCAAAAAAGATCGATAGAATTAATATTACCTTTTTTCGAATAAGTTTGAGCTATTTTAATTTGATAAGTTTTTCCCTGTTTAATATTTTTAGAGAAATCATTAAATATCTTAGAGTACTGCTTTAAAGATAAATTAAGATTAAACTTTTTATTTAACTGCAAAAATTTTTTCGTATTGATACTTATATTTCTAAAATTGGGTTTAATACTTTTGATTATTATTTTTTTACCAATACTAATTTTAGTTTGTGGCTTGTAAAATACACCGCTATGAAAGTTTTTAGATCGCTGTTTTGGAAACTTTATTCCTATATTTTCACAAAGAAGTTTATAACCAAAGAAACCAACATAACAATTCAATTCTTCAATCTTAGATTTTTTTGCTTTTGATTGGATATTAAGAAAATATTTTAGATTTTTTTTATTAATAATTATTCTTCTAGAAAAATCAGTATAGATGTCATAACCCTTATCAGTTTTATAAATTATAAGAGGTTTATCTGATTGATATAGTCTATTTAGATATTCTTTATTGTTCAGCACTTGATTCTATTATAATTAGGATACTTATATGAAAAGTTTTTTTACTAAAATATTCTTTTTTGGCTTAACAGTCACATGGTCTTTAGGTCTTTTTGCACATGGAACTATCATTTTTCCAAATGTAGAACATGGTGATGGCTACATTGATGTTAAGATATATGACTCAAAAGAGAGCTTTTTGGATGAAGAATTAGCAATTGAGAGCGTTAGAAAAAGAGTGCAAAAGGGTGAGGTTGTAGTTCCTTTGAGTAAGATACATGAAGGAAAAATAGCAGTTGTTGCCTATCACGATGAAGATTCAGATGGAAAATTAAAGACTGGATTATTCTGGAGACCAAAAGAAGGTTTTGCCTTTAGTAATAATTATCAACCAAAAGGTCCTCCATCATTTGAAAAAGCCGCAATCGTTTTAGTTCATGGCGAACCCGTGGTAATAGAACTTAATTATTAAAAATTATATTGATGTCATTACAGTTACAAAACACATTAAGTGGTAAAAAAGAATTTTTTAAACCAGTTAATCCAGATCATGTAAGAATATATGCTTGCGGTCCAACTGTTTACAATTTTGCGCACATAGGTAATGCGCGTATGGCGGTTGTAAATGATTTATTAGTACGTGTATTAAAAACACAATTTAAACAAGTGACCTATGTATCTAATATCACTGATATTGATGACAAGATTATAGAAGCTTCTAAAGAAACAGGTGAGGACATAAGTGTTATCACAAATAAATATACAGAGATTTACAATAATGACATGAGCGCACTCGGTGTTAATCTTCCTGATATTCAACCAAGAGCAACTGATCATATTAAAGAAATGATAGAATTAATAAAAAGATTAATTGATGAAAATAAAGCTTATGAAAAAGAGGGTCATGTTTTATTTCATGTGCCAAGTTTTGATAATTATGGAATTCTTTCAAAAAGAAATAGAGATGAACAAATAGCTGGAAGCCGTGTTGAAGTAGCGCCGTTCAAAAAAGATCCAGCAGATTTTATTTTATGGAAACCATCTCCTTCACCCTTACCTGGATGGGATTCGCCTTGGGGATTTGGAAGACCAGGATGGCATTTAGAATGCTCCGTTATGTCAGAAAAATCATTAGGTCTTCCTTTTGATATCCATAGCGGTGGTATTGACTTAGTGTTTCCACATCATGAAAATGAAATAGCACAAACTTGTTCTATATCTGAAAATAAAAATCCTAAAGACTTTGCAACTTATTGGTTTCATAATGGATTTGTTAATGTTGAGGGAGAAAAAATGTCAAAGTCAATTGGCAATATTAGACTCGTTCATGATCTCAATAAAAAATACAAGGGAGAGGTTTTGCGATTAACATTGTTGTCAGCTCATTACAAACAGCCATTGAACTGGACAGAAGAAATCATTGAACAAAATAGCAAAATGATAG
>CACNCX010000017.1 GCA_902619045.1 uncultured Alphaproteobacteria bacterium
CAAAAGTTATTTACCAGGTTGTTTGGTGGTGGAAAGGCTTATCTAAAGTTTACAGATGAGTCAGATCCTCTTCAAGCTGGTTTAGAAATATTTGCTAGTCCTCCTGGAAAAAAATTACAAAATCTAAATTTACTTTCTGGAGGTGAGCAAGCTCTTACAGCCTTATCATTATTATTTGCTGTATTTTTATCAAACCCAGCTCCAATTTGTGTACTTGATGAGGTTGACGCTCCATTAGATGATACTAATGTTGATAGATTTTGTTCATTAGTGGAGGAAATAGCTAAAACTTCTTCAACAAAATTCTTAGTAATAACTCACCATAGAATGACAATGGCAAGAGTAAATAGATTATTTGGTGTTACTATGCCTGAGAAAGGTGTATCACAATTAGTTTCCGTTGATCTTGAAAAAGCAATTGAGATAAAAGAACAAGACGCTACAAATGAATTATAAAAATAAAAATTTAGAAGAATTAGGTAAAAAAATTGATGATTTAGATAATAAAAATAAAGAACCAAATATTAAAAAAAAAGAAAGCGGTGCAGGATTTGGTTTTAAAATTAGTACAGAAATTATAGCTGCACTAGTTGTTGGAGTTGGAATTGGGCTTATTGTGGATAATTACTTTAATACTAAACCAATAGGCTTAATTATTTTCTTCATATTTGGCGCATTAGCTGGATTTTTGAACGTTTATCGTGTAATGCGTCGCATTGAAAAGCAAAGGTAATTTTAATATTCAATATCAATTATGGCCGCAAAAGATAGTCCTCTAAAACAGTTCGAAATAAATCCAATATCTAATATTGAACTTGGTGGTTATGACATTTCTTTCACAAATTCATCTTTTGCAATGCTAATTACTGTTTTAGTGATTACTCTATTTTTAACTTTAACAGTGAACACAAGATCAATTATCCCTTCTAGGATGCAGCTTATCTCAGAGCTGATGTATAATTTTATTGCTCAGTTACTATCTGATACAGTTGGAGATAATGGAAAAAGATATTTCCCATTTGTTTTCTCTTTATTCATGTTTGTACTAATTGGAAATATGGTTGGAATGATACCATATCAATTTACTTTCACGAGTCACATCATTGTTACATTTGCATTAGCAGCAGTTGTATTTATTGGTGTAACTATTCTTGGATTTATTAACCATGGTATTAAATTTTTTACTTTCTTCTATATACCAGGTGTGCCGTTTTACATGCATCCACTGCTTATTCCCATTGAGGTAATTTCTTATTTATCAAGACCTATAAGTTTATCAGTTAGATTATTTGCTAACATGCTGGCTGGTCACACACTACTAAAAGTGTTTGCAGGCTTTGTTGTTTCCATGCCATTTTTTACAGGAGTTTTTCCTTTAGCTTTCATTGTAGCTTTAACAGGATTAGAAATTTTAATTGCTTTTTTGCAAGCATATGTGTTTGCAATACTGACGTGTTTATATATTAACGATGCTTATCATTTACATTAATTTAAAATAGGAGGACTTATGGAAATTGAAGCAGCAAAAGTAATCGGAGCGGGTTTAGCCGTTATCGGTGTTATTGGATCAGGTATTGGAATTGGGAATATTTTCTCATCTTTTATTCAAGCAGTTGGAAGAAATCCGGCAGCAAGAGGTGAAGTTTTTACAATGACAATGTTAGGTTTCGCATTAGTTGAAGCGATTGCACTTTTCGCGCTAGTTATTGCGTTAGTTATTTTGTTTGGATAAAACTCAATAATTAATTAATGCCTCAATTAAATCCAGAGTTTTTTGTTTCACAGCTCTTTTGGTTAGCTGTATTTTTTATTTTTTTATTTGTATTTTTATGGAGGGTATCACTTCCAAGAATAGCTACAGTTTTAGAGAAAAGACAAAATAAAATAGATGAAAATTTATCTTCAGCAAAAGAGCTTCAAGAACAGGCAATGGAAATTGAAAAAAAAATTAATGATCAAATCAATAAGGCCAAGCTAGAAACAGATGAGAAAATTAAAGAAACAATCAATGCTTTACAAGAAGATGTTTCTTCTCAACTTTCTTCACTTGATAAAGATTTAGAAAAAAAAGTTTCTGATGCAGAAAAAGAAATTTTAAAAAGTAAAGATGATCAAATGAAAAATATTAACAATGAAATAATTAATATTACAAAACTGACTGTTGGAAAAATTACAGATATTGAATTGTCAGACAATGAACTTAATAAAGTTATTGAAACACATAAAGGTAATTTTAATTAATGTTCTCTGATCCTCAATTTTGGGTAGCGGTATCTTTTATATTATTTATTGCAGCTATTTTTAATCCAGTACGAAAAATTCTTACATCTAGTTTAGATGCACAAATAAAAGATATAAAAAATAAAATAGATGAAGTTGAAAATTTAAAAAATGAGGCTCAAAAAGCTTTGGATGAACTTAGGGAGAGAGAATCTAAAGTAGAGAAAGAAATACAAAATCTAAAGTTAGAATCTGAGAAAAGAATTGCTGAATTGAAAGATATATCCGCCACTAAATTAACTGATCAAATTGAAAAAAGAAAAATATTGGCAGAAAATAAAATTGAACAATTAGTTAGAGATACCAATAATTCTATCAAAAGTTATATTTCAAGTGTTGCAATAGAGGCTACTAGAAATATTCTACTTCAAAATCTAAGTAAGGATAAAAAATCTGCTTTAATTGAAGAATCAATTACTGAATTTAACTCTGTTCTAAAGAACTAGTAGTAGATTTAGTTATTCCAAAATCTACTTACAATATTAATAATTTAATATTAAAAGATTTTCAAAATCTATAGTATTATTATGTAACCAAAATTAATGGTAAAAATTTGGATGACAAAAAAACTTAATATATTTCTTGCAGGACCTCGAGGATTTTGTGCAGGTGTAGATAGGGCTATAGAAATGGTAAAGGGTGCTCTAAAAAAATATGGAGCGCCTGTTTATGTTCGTCATGAAATAGTGCATAATAAATTTGTTGTTGAAAATCTCAAATTACAGGGAGCTATTTTTGTGGAAGAATTAAATGAGATTGAAGATAGAAGTAGGCCAGTTATCTTTTCTGCACATGGTGTTCCAAAAGCAGTCCCAGAGGAAGCATTAAGTTTAAATTTAGTATATTATGATGCAACATGTCCTCTTGTTAGTAAAATCCATAAAGAAGTTGAAAATTTTGATAAAAAAAATCTGCCAGTAATTTTAATTGGTCATAGAAATCATCCTGAAGTTATTGGAACCATGGGCCAAACAGATAAAAAAATTTATTTAGTAGAAAAAGTTGAAGATGTAAAAAAATTGCCTTTAAACCAAAATGATGAGATTGCATATGTTACTCAGACAACGCTATCAGTAGATGATACGAAAGATATAATAAAAGAGATAAAATTACATTTTAGCAATGTCATAGAACCAAAAAAAAATGATATTTGTTATGCTACGACAAATAGACAAGAAGCGGTTAAAAAGATAGCGAAACAATGTGATTATTTTTTAGTAATTGGTGCAAGTAACTCTTCAAATTCGCTAAGATTAGTTGAAGTAGCAAAAAATTATGGATCAAAAAAAGCTATTTTAGTAGAAGATGTAGACTCCTTAAATTTAAATATATTTCAAGAATCTGAAAATATAGGAATAACAGCAAGTGCATCATCGCCAGAAGTACTTGTTAAAAAACTTCTTGATAATTTGAAAAGAAATTTTGAAATAAATATAAATGAAGGATCTTACCAAAAAGAAGATGTATTTTTTAAAGTGCCACAAAAACTAAACGTATAGAAGATGGCAGTTTTTACTAAATTACTTAAAGAAGATATTGAAAACTTTATTTCTGAGTACTCAATTGGAAATTTAGACAGCTTTGAAGAAATTGTAGATGGGATAGAAAACTCAAATTTTAAAATTTTTTGTAATAATCAACCATATATTTTAACAATTTTTGAAAAAAGAGTAACTGAGAAAGAATTACCTTTTTTTATAAATTTAAAAAACTTTTTAAATAAAAATAATTTTAAATGTCCAAAAGCTATCTCAGATAAAAATGGAAAGATTTTAAAAAGAATAAAAAATAAAACAGCTGTAATAATATCTTTTCTTGAAGGTAAAAGTATTGAAAAACCTAACTCTGAAATGTGTAGAGAAGTTGGAAAAATGGTTGCTAATTTACACAATCTTACCATAAATTTTGATGAAAAAAGACCTAACAGTTTAGATATACAGGATTGGAAAGAAATTTACAAAAAGTGCCTTAATAATAAATCCGAAAAGTTTAATGAAACAATGTATTTGTTAAAAAATGAAATAGACTATTTAGAAAATTATTGGCCAGCAAATATTCCTAGTGGTGTCATACATGCTGATTTGTTTAGAGATAATATTTTTTTTAAAGATGAAAAAATTTCTGGAGTAATAGATTTCTATTTTGCATGTTATTATTTTTATATTTACGATTTAGCTATAGTTATTAATGATTGGTGCTTTAGTGAAAATGGACATTACTTTAACAAAGAGAACTGCTTGATAATTCTTAGGGAATATCAAACGTTGAGAGAATTAAGTGAGCTTGAGAAGAAATCGTTTAATATTTTATTAAGAGCTGCTGCCGTTAGAATATTATGTACAAGAGTGCACGATTATATTTTTCATCCGCCTGAAGCAGTAGTTGTTAAAAAAGATCCGTTTGAATATTTGAATATTTTAAAATGGCATCAACAAAATGATATTTTTGAATAATGATTAATATTTATACAGATGGTGCATGTTCTGGGAATCCTGGTATAGGTGGATGGGGTGTCGTGATATTAGATAATGATAAAGAAATTTTGTTAAATGGTGGTGATCAACACACAACTAATAATAAAATGGAACTTACAGCTGCAATAAAAGCACTGGAATATTTTGAAATAAAAAAAGAATTAATCATTTATACCGATAGCAAATATGTAAAGGATGGTATTGAATCATGGATTACAAATTGGAAAAAAAATGGATGGAAAACTTCAACAAAAAAAATAGTAAAAAATAAAGAATTATGGATTCAATTAGATAATCTAATTAATAAACATAATGTAACATGGAAATGGGTTAAAGGACACGCTGGTTTCGAATTTAATGAGAAAGCTGATGAACTAGCAAGGAAATATATTGAAAGTTATATTTAGTTTATTTTTTATATTTCTGTATTGTAAGCAGAGTGCAGCTAATGATTTATGGACTATTGATAAAAATATTTCTAGTATAGAATTTGAAGTTCCAGTTTTGTTTGCAAATAATGTTATCGGTAAATTTAATGAATTTGATGGTTTTGTTTCCTTAGATTTGTCCAATCAAAATAATAATAAAGCTCTTATAAATGTCAGAATTGATAGTTTAGATATAAATTATAAACGATATAAAGATTTAGTTCTTAGTGAAGTTTTTTTTGATGCTAAAAAATATCCTTTAGGTCTTATTGATACAAATAATTTTAAATTTAATTATGAAGACAATAAAATTAATTTAATGGGTGAATTAACAATAAAAGGAAAAAGTCAAAATATTCCTATTAATATTGAAGTAATAAAATTGGCCAGTGAGTTGGTTCAGGTAAAAAGTGAAATATCTTTTTCTAGAAATGACTTTAAAATAGGCACTGGTAATTGGAAAAATACAACAATCCTCAAAGATAAAATAAAGATAAAGGCAAATATTTTTCTTTTTAAAGAATAATTTTTTTTAGATAGATTTACTAAAAATTAAAATTTTTAGCAATTTTATTATTACTGTTATATAAATCTTTCCAAATTGAATACCTTTGTAATAAAAGATCAATGTTATCTTCATTAGGTTCATAAGTTTTACTTATTTTTATTTCACTAATAATATTTTCTTTATTATCAATCGTAGCATCCTGATACATAGCTAATCTTGCAACGCCAAGTGCCGCACCAAATTCACTTTGATCACAAACACTTAACTTTCTATTTAAAAGTGCTGCAAGCAATTCAATCCAAAATGAACTTTTTGAACCACCTCCAACCATAAATATTTTATCAAATTTATTATTAACTTTCAAAATAGAGTTTACTCCATCTAATATTCCAAAACTTACACCTTCAATTACTGCATACTGTAAATCTGTTGCATTTGTAGTTGTTTTTATAGAATGGAGTGAACCTCTGATATGCGGATCATTATGTGGAGTCCTTTCTCCAGATAAATAAGGTAAAAAATATGATGAATTTTTTATAGAATAATTATCATTATAAAATTGCTCTACATTATTAAGTGTATCAGCAATTGAAGTATTGGTAATAGCACAAATCCAATCTAAACAATTACTTGCACTTAACATAACAGACATAAGGTGCCATTTATCTGGTAAACAATGACAAAAAGAATGTACTGCATCACCAGTATTACTTAAAAAATTTTCAGTGGGGGTAAAAAAAACGCCTGAAGTACCAAGAGATATAAATGATTGATTTTTATTTGTTATACCCATACCAGTTGCTGCGGCAGCATTATCCCCTGCTCCACCCACAACTTTAACATTATTATTAAAATTAAATTTCTCTTTTAAATCTTTTTTTAAAAATCCTGTCTGCTCATTGCCTTCTACAAGATCTGGCATGTGTTTTTCTTCTAAAAATGAGCAAGATAAAAGCTGATTGGACCATTTTCTTTTTTGGATATCTAGCCATAATGTTCCAGATGCATCTGACATTTCAGAAAAAAATTCACCAGTAAGAACAAATCGTAAATAATCTTTAGGGAGTAAAACTTTAAAAATTTTTTTGAAATTATCTATTTCATTATTTTTTATCCAATTTATTTTTGGTGCAGTAAAACCAGGCATAGTAATATTTCCTGAGATTGATCGTACATCAAAATTTTGTTTTTCAAATTCTTCACACTCTTGATATGATCTTGTATCGTTCCAAAGAATACATGGTCTAATAACCTTTCCATCCTTATCTATTAACGTTGCTCCATGCATATGACCTGATATTCCTATTGAAATAGTTTGTGAAAATTCTTTTGGTTTTTTTGTTTTTAAAGCCTCCAAGCATTCCATTGTTGAGTCAATCCATTCTTGTGGATTTTGTTCACTAAAACCATCTTTAGGGGATTGTACAGTAAGACTTGAATTAGCAGATGCAAGGATGCTTTGATTTTGATCTATTAAAATCATTTTGATTGATGAAGTTCCAAGATCAATTCCAATAAACATAGAGTAAATTTATAACATTAATTTTTTAATTGATACAAAGAAATTAAAACTACCTGTAAGAATATCTAAATATAAATATTCCTGATGAAACAATAATGATTGCTCCTATTATTGTAAATATATCTGGGATTTCTCCATACACTAATAAGCCAAAAATTATTCCCCAAATAATTATAGTATAATTATAAGGTGCTAAAATACTAGCTGGCGTAACACTCAATGCTTTAATTTGTAAAAATAAACCAGTACAAAAAAAGATACCCAAAAAAATAAAAAAGATAAAAGAAAATGAATGTAGAGGTTGCCAGAAAAAAAGTGATAGTACAAATGTAATGATAGCACCTATGAGACCATTGTAGAACAACATAGTTTCATTATCATCATACTTAGCATTTAATCTTGTTGCTATTTGAAATAGTGAATAGAAAAAAGCAGCACATAATGGGATAATTAGATATGGATTAAATATAGTTAGTCCAGGTCGCATAATTAGAATAACTCCAAAAAAACTTACACCAATTGCTAACCAAGTGGCTACATTTATTTTTTCTTTTAAAATAAAATACGAAAAAACTAAAACTAGAACAGGGGCTAAAGATCCTATTGTGTGAGCATCTGCCAGAGCTAAGTGCCTAAAAGACAATACAAAAAAACAAGATTCACATACAGATAAAATACATCTAGTTATTTGTATCTTGTAATTATTTGAAAGATAAAATTTTTTAACTTTATTTTTTTTTGCAATAAAAAAAGAAAAAATAAAACAGAAAGTAAATTTTACAAATAATAATACAAAAACAGAGTGATATTGAACTGCTGTTTTTTGAATTGTATCTAAAATACCAAAAGATAAATAAGTTAAAAGAGTTAAAATTATTCCATAGGTATAGGGATTTGCTTTCCTATTCATTAAAGATTTTTAAAGATATTATTGTAAAAATCTTTTTTAATATTCTTATCTGCATCTAAAATTTGCATCATTAAAACAGCTGACAAATTATTTTTTGGATCTGCCAAAAAATAAGTAGCGGCATAGCCTGACCATCCAAATTCTCCAACTGGACCAAACTTATTTTGAGAGGTATTATTCATTAACACTCTAAATCCTAAACCCCAACCATATCCATCTAGATCATTTTCATAATCTTCATCTTTATTTGTATTAATTGATGTGATTTCAATTGGAAATAACTCTTTATTTAAAGAATTATTTCGCATTAATTCTAAACTTTGAGCATTAATAAGCTCTTTTCCATTTTTATTTTTACCATTGATAAGCATTGTAGCAAATTTTTCATAATCTTCAGCCGTAGAAAACAAACCATGGCCTCCTCTGGAATAATTTTTATTATTTGTTGGATAGCCGTATAATATTAACTTTCTTTTATCGTAATTTAAATTTGTTAGTTTTAATTTTTCGCTGTTATATTCAAATGTTTCAACTAACTTACTATTGCTATTTTCATCAATATAAAAATTTGTATTATTCATTTCTAAAGGTAAAAAAATATTTTCGTTTAAAACGTCAAAAATTTTATCTTTTGTTACAACTTCTATAATTCTCGCTAAAACATCTATAGATATAGAATAATGCCACTTTGAACCAGGTTCATATAAAAGAGGTAATTCAGAAATTTTACTAATCTCTTCCTCTAAACTTGAAGATGCAGAATGAAATAAACTCCTATCCTCATATTCTTTAGCTAAAAAATTATCACAACTATTATACGTAAAACCTGCAGTATGTTGTAAAAGTTGTCTAACATTAGGTTTATTTTCTATAGCAGTTGTATTGCTTAATTTACTCTCAATACTACTAAGTTTTTTTAAATTTTTAAAATCAGATAAATGTTTATCTATAGTATCATCAAGGGATAAGAAATTTTTTTCAATTAATTGCATTGCTGCAAAACCAATAATTGGCTTTGTCATTGACCAAATTCTATAATATGAATTTTTATTAAGCTTATTTTTTAACTCCAAATCTCTGTAACCAATTACTTCATGATAAATATTATTTTTATGATTTATTATCCATTCAGCTCCGTTACATCTGCCGGCATCAATGTGTTTTTGAAAATCTAATTTAATATTATCCATAACTGGATTAGATAAGACTCTTTATTTTTTCTATTAGTTCTGAATTGATTTGTCTTGGACCCTTATCTTGCCTATTTGTATGTCTTCGTTGTCCAGGTAAACGCACACCATCTAAAGATGTCATTTGTTCAAAAAATTCCTCTGCGTGTTCATTCCAATTTTTTCCTGCTATAAGTTCAGGGGATAAAGCCATAATAAATTCACCTCCCCTTGCAGGACCCCCATCATTATTATCTTCTTCTTTAGCCTCAAAACTAAATAAATCTCCAACTAGACCAGCAGCTAATAACTCAATCATCATTGCTATTGCAGAACCTTTATAATCACCAAAAGTTAGAAGAACCCCTCCATTAGCAATTTCTGATGGATTATCAGTTTTTTCTCCATCTTTATTTAAACCTGTTCCAAAAGGAACTTTATGACCATCTCGTGCCGCAACTTGAACTTCTCCCATTGCCATTGTTGAAGTTGCCATATCGTAAACAACGGGTGTTTTATTTTTTCTTGGCCAAGCAAATGATATTGGATTGGTTCCAAATAATGGTTTTTTTGCACCAGCTGGAGCCACACTTGGTTTATATGCAGTACAAGCAATTCCGATTAAGTTATTTTCTGCTAATGCTTCGGTTTCATGCCATAATGCTGCAAAATGATGAGTATTAGTTATAGTTAAAACACCAACACCATGTTTATTTGTAGTATTTATCAATTCAGGTAAACCAACTTTTATTGAAACTGGGGCAAAACCATAATCTCCCTCTACACGAATTGCGTTTTGCGTAAGATAGTTATTTGTAGGTCGTGAAACTCCATTTACTTTTTTACTTTTTAGGGAAGCTACATAACCTGGAATTCGAAATAATCCATGAGAAACACTTCCATCTCTTTCAGCATGTGAGACTGTAGTTGCTACAGAGTCAGCATTGAATTGATCACATCCATGGGCTGAAAGTGCTTTATATGCTAAATCATATATATTTTCTAATTCTAATGGCGTGGTATTCATTTACTTTTATTGAATAATTAATATTATTATCCCATGGATAGAGGATTATTAAACAATTTAAAAGATATTTTACAAGAAAGAATATCATTTTCAGAAAGTGTCAGAAATAATCATGCAAAAGGTGAAGATGCCTATGATCCTGTTCTACCTAGGGCAGTTTTGTTTCCTAAAAATAACGAAGAACTTTCAAAAATATTAAAAATTTGCAATGAATTTAAAGTACCAGTAACAGCTTATGGCACCGGTACATCTTTAGAAGGTCATGTTGTTGGAAACGATGAAGGTTTTACAATTTCAATGGAAAATTTTAACAAAGTTATTTCAATTAATGAGTCAGACTTTGATTGTCGTGTACAAGCAAATGTATCACGTGAACAATTAAATGAAACTTTAAAAGATAAAGGAGTTTTTTTCCCAATAGATCCTGGTGCTAATGCATCTTTAGGAGGGATGACAGCTTGTTCTGCTTCAGGAACAATGGCTGTAAGATATGGAACAATGCGAACCACTGTTCTTGGTTTAACTGTCGTAATGGCAAATGGAGATATAATTAAAACAGGAAGTCGGGCAAAAAAAACTTCCGCAGGATATAATTTAACAAATCTTTTTGTTGGTTCAGAGGGAACACTTGGGATTATTACTGAGGTTCATCTAAGGTTATCCCCTATTCCTGAAAGTATCATGAGTGCTGTTTGTCAATTCCAAGATCTAGACTCAGCAGTTTTAACAGCACAAGAAATAATTCAATATGGTGTCCCAATTGCAAGGGTAGAATTATTAAATAAAGATCAAATGGATATAAGTATTAAATATTCAAAATTGGAAAATTTAGATAGTTTACCTACGCTGTTCTATGAATTCCATGGTAGCGAAATTTCAAATAAAGAATCAATTGATGTAGTGGAAGAAATTTCCAAAAATAATAATGGTAGTGAGTTTAAGTGGGCAGCAAATACAGAAGAAAGAAATAAAATCTGGAAAGCAAGACATAATGTCTATTATTCAGTCAAAGCCCAAGGTGATGATGTTAGAGTATACGCAACAGATGTTTGTGTTCCTATTTCTAATATCGTTGAATGTATAAAATTTGCAGAAAATGAACTTCAAGCAACCGGTTTAAAAGCACCTATGGTTGGTCATGTAGGTGATGGTAATTTTCATGTAACTATTGTCTATGATCCTAATAAAGAAAATGAATACAAATATATTAGAGAATTTAGCAATAAATTAATTGATAAAGCACTAGAAATGGATGGAACTATAACGGGTGAGCACGGCATAGGTTTGCAAAAAAAAGAGTATTTGTTAAAACAACATCCAGATAATATTCCACTAATGAAATTAATTAAAAAAAGTTTTGATCCAAATAATATACTAAATCCAGGTAAGGTCTTTGATCTGTAATTTATAAAATTAAATTTTTTGTAAATTTTTGTTTTCAATAGACTTATACATCGCTTCTAATATTCTTACCGTTTTTACAGCAAGCTCTCCATCAGAATGGTTTTTTACATCTTTACCAAGACATAAATCGACAAATGTATTTAATGCTTCTTTTGTACCATAACTAAATGTGCCACTACCCTCTTCTATATCATAATTAATTTTTTCTCCGTTATTGAGACGTACAAATAATCGTTCTCTTTTTAATTCCATATCCAAATACAAAACACCAAGTGTGCCATGAACTGTAATATAAAAAGTACCTCCAAAATCTTTTGGTACAAATGCACTTCCAGAAAAAGAACCAGTTGCACCATTTGAAAATTTCATAGAAACTGCATTGGTGTAATCAACATTTGTTGGTGAAGGCACAGATAGACAGAATACTTGATCTGGTTCAAGATGAGTAATCTTTAAAACACCTGCAAACATGTGTGACAATTGCCCCCAACCATATCCTCCTCCTTTATTTGGATCTGACCATGTAGAAGCATGGGGTTGGAATGTATGATTATTAGACTCACTCAATGGTATTCCTTGAAATAAATCTGTCAAAGATGATGAAAAAGCTGCATCAACATGTTTTATTTCACCTATTTTTTTATTTATTATAATTTCCTCAGCCTTAGACATAAAATTTTTAAAATTAAAACCATTTGGGATTAAAATATGTTTATTCTTTTTTTTTGCTAATTGGAGAAGTGTTTCAGCTTCTATAGAAACTGTAGTCATAGGTTTCTCAATCATTACATGACAATTTTTTTCAAGCGCTGCTTTTGCATTCTCATAATGTGCGTAATGCGGTGAAGAAATTACTACTCCATCTAAATATGATAAATCTAACATTTCTTTAAAATCAGTAGATGCATGTTTAAAATTAAATTTATTCTTTACAAAACTTAATTGGTCTTCTTCAAGTTTACATACACTTGTTAATTCAACTTCATCTCTTTCTGCTAAATGCGGGATATGATTTTCTGTTGCCCACCAACCTGCTCCAATAACTCCAATTTTTACTTTATTCATTATTTGTTTTTAATCTAAATGCATTTGTAATGGCAACAAGTATGGAAAATTTGTTTTCGGATCAATATCTACTTTCATAATGGGCTCCATATATTTAGACCATTTTTTATTAATTTCGCTTTTAGATATAAAGTTAATGGATTTTTTCAGATCATCAGTTTCAAAATATCCAAATAATTTTAATCCATATCTAAAAATATTATAATTTCGTAATCCAGCTTCTTTAAGCATTTGAACCATTTCTGGCCAAATTTCATCATGTCTCTTTTTATATTCTTCCTCATATCCTGGTCGGATTTCAAGAATCCATGCATAATTCATAATACCTCTTTTCAAATAAATTATATGTATTAATTTTATAAACTTATAGATAAAATTTAATTTTATAAAAAATATAAATGAAAAAAATAGCTATTGTTGATTCACATCATCATCTATGGGATCTTAATTCTAAAGAAACACATTACCCTTGGTTAAGTGGTAATGAGGACGAAGCTTTTTATGGAAGTTTTAAAAGTATTAAAAAGAGTTATTTATTAGATGATTATTTAAATGATGCAAAAAATCAAAATCTCGTGAAATCAATACATGTTCAGGCTGAACATGATGCAATGAACCCGATAGAAGAAACAAAATGGTTACAAAATATTTCAGATAATAATAATTTAAAAATTCCAAATGGGATCGTTGCATTTGCTGATTTTTCTGAAGAAAAAGTCAGCGAAGTTCTTGATCAACACCTTGAATATAAAAATGTACGAGGAATTAGACAAATTTTGTCATTTGATAAAGATAAACCGCAATATTCTCATGCTAAAAAAGATTATTTAAAAGATGAGTTATGGAAAGATAACTTTAGACATTTGGCCAATAGGAAATTATCTTTTGATATACAAATATATCCTCATCAGTTTGATGATGCTTGTAAATTAGCAAAACGGTATCCAAATGTACAATTTATCTTAAACCATACTGGTGAGCCTTGTTTCCAAACAGAGGAATATAAAAAATATTGGATGAGAAAGATGCAATCTTTAGCCAAACATGAAAATTTTGTTTGTAAAATATCAGGGTTGGGTATGTTTAATCCTAGTTGGACAATTATTTCTACTGAATATTTTATTCTTAATACAATTGAAATTTTTGGTATTGATAGGTGTATGTTTGGATCAAATTTTCCTGTAGATAAAATTTTTAATACTTTTGATAATTATTGGAGTTCATACTTTAATATTATAAAAAATTTTTCACAAAATGAACATGATAAAATTTTTTTAAAAAATGCAGAGAAGTTTTATAGAATTTAATGAGAAATAAAAAAAGTATAGCTATTCTTTTAGGTGATCCATCTGGAATTGGTCCTGAATTAATTTCTAAAATTCTATCTCATAATATTTTAAAAAAAATAAATATTGTAATTATTGGAGAAAAAATCTGTATTTGATGGACATTTAATAAAACAAAAAAATAATAAAAATATTAAGTTTATTAATAATTTTGATCAGATAGAATTTAAAAGTACTAGTAAGATTTTCTTTGATATTACTAAAAGAAAAGTAAGATATCCAATTGGAAAAGCAAATATAAAATCAGGAATTTCTGTTTTAAATTCTATAGATATAGCGGTTGATTTATATAATAAGAAAAAGATAGATGGAATTAATTTTGCTCCGTTTAATAAAACAAGTTTAGATCTTGCTGGTATGAAATTTAAGGATGAACTCCATTATTTTAAAAATAAATTTAAAATAAAAAGCTACGTTTGTGAACTTAATGTATTAAATAATTTTTGGACTGCTAGAGTAACTTCACATATTCCCCTTAAAGATGTTGCAAAAAATATCACTGTTAAAAATATTCTTGAACCAATTAAATTAGTTAATAAGTATTTAAAAAAAAATGGATTAAAAAATCCAAAAGTAGGTGTTCAAGCTTTAAATCCTCACGCTGAGTTCGGAAATGAAGAGAAAAAAATAATAATTCCTGCAATAAACAAAGCAAGAAAAATGAAAATCAAAGCTTTTGGTCCGTTACCATGTGATACATCATTTATTAAAGCTTATAAAAATAAAGAGTATAATTGTCTTGTCGGAATGTATCATGACGCCATACAATCAGGTCTTAAATCGTTTGGATTTGAAAAAGGTGTTACTGTTCAAGGTGGTCTGCCAATACCTATAACTACTCCTGCTCATGGAACAGCTTTTGATATTGTGGGTAAAAATAAAGCTAATGTAAGTCCGATGCTAGAATCTTTAAAGTTATTACTTAAACTCTTATCTTAATATTAAAAAATTCTCTTAAATTGATTTAAATTAGTATAATAATTATTTTGTGAGTAAAATTGTAAGTGTTAAAGCAAAGGTCTATAAATGGACAGGGCCCGTTCAAAAAATTCACGAAAATTTTTGCACAAATGCTGCAGATATTGTGAATCAAGAAAATATTTCAAATGATAGATGGACAACATATAAATTTCATAGCTGGTTAGTTGTTGAGATAGAAACAAGTGATGGTCTTGTAGGTTTAGGTAATGCTGCATTATCCCCAGAACCATGTAAATCAGTTGTAGATACTTACTTAGCTCCAGCCATTATTGGAGAAAGTATATGGGATTATGAGCATATATGGCAAAAGATGTATCGCCAAACACTTGCTTGGGGGAGAAAAGGTGTAGGTATGACAGCTATTAGTGCTGTTGATATTGCAATATGGGATGCACTTGGAAAATCTGCTAAACAACCCGTATTCAAATTATTAGGTGGAAAAACTAAATCAAAACTCCCCTGTTATGCAAGTAAGCTTTATAGTCAACCTCTTGATAGTCTTGCAAAAGAAGCTAAGGATTATGTTGATCAAGGTTTTAAAGCAATGAAATTAAGACTTGGTTGGGGTCCCACTGATGGTGCTGAAGGTATGCATAAAAATATTGAGTTAATCAAAACAGTGCGATCAGTTGTTGGTGATAATGTTGATCTTATGGCAGATGTATATATGGGATGGACATTTGAATATGCAAAAAGAATGATGCGATTAATTGATAATGAAAATCTTCGTTGGTTAGAAGAACCAGTTATTGCTGATGATATTGATGGTTATGCAGATCTAAAAGCCTCATGTAGAACTCCTATATCTGGTGGTGAACATGAATATACACTTTTTGGTTTTAGACAATTACTAGAAAAAAAAGCAATTGATGTTGTGCAATTTGATACGAATAGAGTTGGCGGTATAACACAGGCACATAAAATTTCTGCTTTAGCTGAAGCATTTCAAATACCAGTTATTCCTCACGCAGGACAAGTTCATAATTTTCATATTTCTATGAGTTCAGCAAACGCTCCAATAGTTGAGTATTTTCCTTTTTGGCCTGTAGAAATTGGCAATGAATTATTTTGGTATATTTTTGATGGCGAACCCCAAGCAAAAAATGGTTTTATCGAATTAGATGAAAATAAACATGGATTAGGTATTAAGTTATCAAATAAATATTTAGATAAATTTGCAATTATTGAGTAGAATTATTTGCAATTTCATCGTTATATGCAAAAACTGCCGGACTACCACCAGTGAACATAAAAATGACGTTTTCACCTTTCTTAATAATTCCTTTTTCAACATAATCAATTAAAGCTGCAAAACCTTTTGATGTATAAACTGGATCTAAAATAATTCCCTCTTTATTAGCTAAAAGTTTTGTTGCCTTTATTCCATCTTCTGTAGTCACACCATACTTTTCACCTACATAATTATTGTCATGATTAATCATTTCGTGTGAAAACTCTAAATTAATATCAAGCATCTTTGCTGCATCATTACATATTCTCGCTATATCTTTTTTAATATTCATTTCCCAATAAACAGGAGAAATACCTTGAATACGAGTTGGCCAATTTAGTATCTTAGCTCCTAATTCACAACCTGCTTGTGTCATATTAGCAGCAGTAACAAATAGATGATCTGCCATAAAATTTTGCTCTTTCATTTGTAAATCAATTTCAGCCATAGCATTTGCATAACTTATACCAGCAAGAGTGGTATCCTCTTTTCCAAAACCTCCATAAATTAATAGAGGTTTTCGACCTTCTTTTATTAACTCATTATATTTTATATCTAAATGCTTTGGTATTTCTTCTAAATTCTCACCATCAATAACATCAACATTAGCTCCCAGAATATTATATAATAAAAAATTACCTTGCATTAAGTTACCTTTTATTCCGTGCATTAATACTAAATAACTATCTAAATTTAGTTTATTTGCAGCAGCTACAGCTTGGCGGCAAAAATTAGACTGAGATGCAGCACCGGTTAAAATACAGTCATAATCTCCTGATAAAGTTTTAGCCATTATAAACTCTAAATGTCTTGTTTTGTTTCCCCCAAAAGCTAATGCAGTGCAATCATCTCGTTTGATATAAAGATTTATACCCAACTCTTTAGAAATATTAGGTGCAAATTCAAGTACAGTAGGTAATTGAGCTAGTTTAACTCTAGGAATTTTATTTATTCTTGAAGTTAATTCTTCAGCAGACAAAGGATTAAAATTGTTATTCATCTATTTTAATAATTTTTAATTAATGACTATGTCTTTTGACTTCAGCTCCTCTTTTTCCAATTAGAAAATCTAAATCTGCTCCTTTGTCAGCTTGCATAACATGCTCTACATACATTTTTTGATAACCACCTGTGATTTCTGGGACAACAGGTGAATAATTTTCTAGACGATTTTTTATTGTTTCGTCATTAACTTTTAAATTCATTATACCCTGATCAACATCTACTTCTATTTCATCACCATTTTGAACTGCTGCTAAAGGACCTTTAACTGCAGCTTCTGGAGATGTATGAAGTATTACGGTACCGTATGCTGTTCCACTCATTCTAGCGTCAGATATTCTAATCATATCTCTCACACCTTTTTTAAGAACTTTTTGTGGAAGACGCATATTTCCTACTTCAGCCATACCAGGATAACCCTTTGGTCCACAATTTTTTAAAACTAATATTGAATTTTCATCAACGTCTAAATTGGGATCATCAATCTTTTCATGAAACTCTTCCACACTTTCAAAAACTACCGCTTTTCCAGTATGTTTCATTAATTTTGGTGAAGCAGCTGATGGTTTAATAATTGCACCATTTGGAGCTATATTGCCTCTAAGAATTTTAATTCCTCCATTTTTGGTTAATGGATTTTCAAATTCTTTGATAACATCATTATTCCAACATTTAGCATTTATATTATTCTCAGCTATTGTTTTTCCATTAACAGTCATTGAATTTTCATCTAGTAATTTTTTTTCCATTAATCTTTTTATAACTACAGGAACGCCGCCTGCATAATAAAAATCTTCCATTAAGTATTTTCCTGAAGGTTGGAGATTTACTAATGTTGGAATGCCATCTCCACATTTATTCCAATCATCTAAATCTAAATCAATTTCCATTCGACCTGCAATTGCAGCTAAGTGGATAACTGCATTTGTAGACCCACCTATTGCTCCATTTACTTTAATCGCATTTTCAAATGATTTTTTTGTAACAATTTTTGACATTGTTATATCTTCCTTGACCATTTCAACAATTCTTTTTCCAGACATATGCGCTAAAGCATATCTTCTTGAATCTACTGCAGGTATTGCAGCATTTCCAGGAAGTGACATTCCTAATGCTTCTACCATTGATCCCATTGTTGATGCAGTACCCATTGTCATACAATTACCTTTTGATCTACTCATTGAAATTTCTGCATTAATAAAATCTTCTTCTGTAATTACACCAGCGTTTAAATCTGCATCAAGTTTCCAAACACCAGTTCCAGAACCTATTGTTTCACCTTGATGGTGTCCATTAAGCATTGGGCCACCTGAGACACCAATTGTAGGAAGATCAACACTTGCAGCTCCCATCATCAATGAAGGAGTTGTTTTATCACAACCCATTAGTAGTACTACTCCATCTATAGGATTGCCCCTTATTGCTTCTTCAACGTCCATACTTGCTAAATTTCTAAACAACATAGCTGTTGGTCGTAAATTGGATTCACTTGCTGAAAAAACTGGAAATTCTAAAGGAAAGCCTCCTGCCTCATAAACACCTTTTTTAACAGACTCAGCAATTTCTCTGAAATGTCCATTACATGGTGTTAATTCCGACCAAGTATTACAAATACCAATTACAGGACGCCCGTCAAATAAATGGTTTGGATGACCTTGATTTCTCATCCAGCCTCTATGAATAAATGTATCTCTTCGATGTGATTTAGAATTATACCAATTAGAAGATCTATATTTATTTTTTTTATTCATAAAAAAAAGTTTTATCTAATTAAAGTAAAAAATCAAATTTTAAATTTATTATCTTCAATACCAGGAGTAGTAACATTTAATGCAAATAGGCTGCCATCATATTTATTTTTACCTGAGTTATTAGCAGTAGTAATAAATAGAGTTTTAAGATCATTGCCGCCAAATACACAATTTGTTACATTTTCAACAGGTAGCTCGTAAATTTGATCAACCCTGCCTTTTGGATCAATTTTCACAACACATGATCCACCCCAACGACAATTCCAAATAAATCCATCACTATCAGTAGTTGATCCATCTGGAGCACCTCTATCAAAATCGAAGAAGTTTTTTTTGTCTGACAAACTACCTTCATCTAGGTTAAAATTGTATTCTAGTAATGATCCCTCAGTTGTATCGGCAAAATAAAATTTTGTGTTATCTGGACTCCAAACAAATGTATTAGGTATACCAAGATTTGTTTCAACAATATTAACCTTATTATCAGATAGACAATATAAACTACCAGATTTACCATTTAAAGATTTTGCACTTCCATCTTGATTAAAATTATTTTGCATCGTCCCAAACCAAAGCCTACCTTTAGCATCTGATGCACCATCATTAGATCTATTTGTTAGAATATCATCTTCAACATTAATTATTCTTTCATATTTTTTAGATTTAAAGTTAAATTTATTTACTCCATTATTTGAGACTAAAGCAATTTCATTCTTTGAGATTATTGACGTAGCTGTTGCAAAATCAGGTAAATCAAAAGTTTCTAATTTTTCGTTATCTAAATTAATTCTGAATAAAACTGATTTTG
>CACNCX010000018.1 GCA_902619045.1 uncultured Alphaproteobacteria bacterium
GGTGAGAATGCTACTTCTGGATATGGACTTTCAAAAAAGGATGCAGAAGAATTATTTTCTAGCGGAATAGATATACTTACACTTGGGAATCATGCGTGGGATCAAAGAGATATGCTATCTTATATAGAACAAAATCCAAAAATAATAAGAGCATTGAATTACCCTGAAGGTGTTCCTGGAAAAGGTTATTATAAGCTTGAACTTTTAAATGGAAAAAAAATTATAATAGTACAAGTAATGCTTAGATTATTTATGAATCTATCATTAGATGATCCCTTTAAAGGCATAATCGAATTTCTTCAAAAAGAGAAATTAGGCAGTACATGCGATGCGATAATTATTGATATGCATGGTGAAGCAACTTCTGAAAAAAAAGCATTTGGATATTATGTTGATGGACAAGTTACGGCAGTTTTAGGTACACATACTCATGTGCCAACATCAGACAGTGTTATTTTACCAAAAGGTACAGCCTATCAAACAGATGTTGGAATGTCAGGGGATTATAATTCAATAATTGGTTTCGATATAAATAATCCAATCCATGGATTTGTTAAGGGGTATAGGGCTGAAGGTAGATTTACACCTGCTGCTGAAAAAATAACTATATGTGGAGCTTTAATAGACATTGATATTAATACTGGTTTAGCCAAAAATATTACCCCAATTCAAGAGACTTAATTTACATATATTAGACACATTTATCTAATACTTTATATCTTTACTAACATCGGATAAAATATTTATAAATCTAATCGAAATGGCAGGACACTCGAAGTTTAAAAATATTATGCATCGAAAAGGTGCTCAAGATAAAAAAAGAGCAAAGGTATTTTCAAGACTTGGAAGAGAAATATCTGTTGCAGTCAAAGTCGGTGGTGAAGATATTGAAAGTAATATTAGGTTAAGATCTGCAATTGCTTCAGCCAAGTCACTCAATATGCCAAAAGATAACATTGAGCGAGCAATTAAAAAAGGGCAAGGCAATGATCCTGATAGTAATTATGAAGAAGTAAGATACGAGGGGTATGGTCCTGAAGGTATTGCAATAATAGTTGAGGCACTTACAAATAATAAAAATAGAACAGCCGCAGAGATTAGGTCATCTTTTAGTAAACATGGAGGTAATTTGGGTGAAACAGGAAGCGTTAGTTTTGGTTTTGACAGATTTGGCAATATAACTCTCGATAAAAATTTAGTAAACGAAGATCAACTTCTAGAATTTCTTATTGAAAATAATACCGAAGATTATGAGATAAATGAAACAGAGTATTCAATATACTGTGATCAAAACGATTTGCATGATCTTAATGATAAATTAATTAAACAATACGGTCAGACTAACTCTGCAAATTTAATTTGGAAAAGTAAAAATAATATAAATATTGGAAAAGATACAGCGGACAAACTATTTAAATTACTTGAAGTTTTAGAAGACAATGACGACGTACAAGTTGTATCATCAAATTTTGAAGTTGATGATAATGTTTTATCTTCACTGACAGCCTAATGAAAGGAATATAGATGCCTGATAAAGCCTGGAAAAAAAGAGAAAGAGATGTTGCAAATTATTTCAATGGGAAAAGGACACCTTTGAGTGGAGGTAATGGTAAAGTAACAAGAGCTGATGTAATTCACGAAGATTTATTTATAGAATGTAAATTAAGAGCAAAGCATACAGCAATTAGTTTATGGGATGATACTGCAAAGCTTGCAAAAGAAGAGGGTAAGACACCAGTTATAGCATTATGTGAAAAAAATAGACCAGGTTTTTGGGTTATGGTTCATAGTAGTGATCTTGAAAAAATTAAAAAATAATTTTTATGGCAGATATTAATAGTACAAATTTATCGACAGAAGCTCCAGATTTTTCAATGCTTGCTTTATTTATGCAAGCTGACCTTGTTGTCAAATCTGTAATTATAATTTTAATCCTAGCCTCTCTATATTCTTGGAATGTAATAATTTCAAAAATTTTAAGAATTAGACAATTAAAAAAACTTGAAAAAGAATTTGAAGATATTTTTTGGTCTGGAAATTCATTTGAAGATTTATATGAAACTTTAAATTTTAATCATACAGATCCAAAATCAAAATTATTTTGTGCAGCAATTTTAGAGTGGAAAAAAAGTAAAACTCAGTTTGAAAATGATACATCTGATATTAATTCTTTAAAAGATAGAATGATGAGATCAATGACTGTTGTTTTTAATAAAGAAAGTGAAAATGTTGAAAGAAATTTAACATTTCTCGCAACTGCTGGATCAACTGCACCTTTTATTGGGTTATTTGGAACAGTCTGGGGTATAATGAATAGTTTTAAATCTATTGCAATAGCTCAAAATACAAATTTAGCAGTAGTTGCACCAGGAATTGCTGAGGCCCTTTTTGCAACTGCATTAGGTCTATTTGTGGCTATACCTGCAGTAGTTGCGTACAATAAAATTTCAAACGACTTATCAAAATATTTTATATCCTTGGAAACATTTATGGATGAATTCTCAACAATTTTTTTTAGGCAATTAGAGAAAAAATAAATTGATTACTTCAAATAATTTAAACAAACGAAAAAAGCAAAGGTACACTCAAATGAGTGAAATTAACGTTACACCTTTTGTAGATGTTATGCTTGTTCTACTAATTGTTTTTATGGTTACTGCACCTCTTCTAACGGTTGGAATTAAAGTTGATTTACCAAAGGTGAAAGCCACTGCATTAACTGATATTAAAGATCCAATTGAGATAACCGTTAAGTTAGATGGAGAAGTCTACATTGGAGAATCAAAAGTTGAAGTAGAAAATTTAATTCCTCGACTAAATGCTATTACTGAACAAAACACAGAAGCAAGAATTTATATACGAGGCGATAGAGTAGTAGCTTATGGAAGGATTATGGAAATTATGTCCATAATAAATTCGGCAGGGTATATTAAAGTTGCATTAATTACTCAAAATCTTGAGCAATAGATGGATCGTATAAGCTATAATAGTTTAAAAATTATTAACTTTTTTGAAAATTTAAATCCTAAAACATCAGGAGTTATCTTTTCAATACTAATACATTTAATTATCCTTTTGTTTATGGTCGGCTTACCAAATTTTTTTTATACAAAAGAAATCTATGTTCCAAACGTAATACCTATTGAAATACTTAATGTTGATGAAAATACAAATTTGAAAAAATCTGATACTAAAAAACCAGAAAATAAAAATAAGGAAACAATTACTAAGCAAAAAAAATTTAATTCATCAGACCAATTAGAAGTAAAAAAAAATATAGAAATAAATAAAACTGAAATACAAGAAAAAACAAATCCAAATCAACCGGTTTTGGAAATGAAACAATCTCAAAATTTAGAAGTTAAAAAAACAAAAAAAGTAGCTATCAAAGAAAAAGAAATCATAGAGGTTAAGAAAAAAGTAGAGACTATGAAAACTGATATAATTAAACCAAAACTTAAGCCAAAGCCAAAAATTATTAATAATGAAAATGTTAAATCAGATTTAGATGTTGAAACAAACATAAAAGATAAACCAAAGTTGGAAAATGATAAAGCCGTATCTAAACCAAAGCCAAAACCTGAAAAAGATTTTAGCATAGCATCAATGCTTAAAGATTTAAGAAATGAAAAAACAAACATGGTTCAAAATGAAGTTAAAGAAGAAATTGAAGAGGTTGATAATAAAAGTACAGATGATACTGATGAAAATATTATGCTATCAATATCAGAAATAGATATGTTGAGGCAGCAATTATCTTCTTGTTGGAATGCTCCAGCAGGTGCAGTTATAGAAAGAGGAGACAAAGTAACAATTTCAGCAAAAATATTACAAAATATGAAGGTCTCACCAAATAGCATCCGCATTGTTGACACAAATATAGCTAAAACTAATCCTTTTTATGGACCAATTACTGATAGTGCGATGAGAACTTTATTAAATCCAGAATGTACACCATTAAAACTTCCTAAAGATAAATATAATCTATGGAAAAATCTTACAATTACTTTTGATTATAGTATTATGAAAGGGTACTGATGAAAAAAGTTTTTTTTATAACCTTTTTTATATTTTTTAGTTTTAAAGTCTTTTCTTTAGAAGTGACTCTAACACAAGGTAGCGTGAAGCCAACTCCAATAGCTGTAACAGAGCTATACTCAAAAAATTCACAATTAACTAAAGTAGGTAAAAATATTTCAACTGTCATTTCAGATAATTTAGAAAGGTCTGGACTTTTTTTACCAATAGATAAAAGATCATTTATTCAAGATAATCAATCTCTATCTAATAAACCTAGATTTGAAGATTGGAAGTTAATAAAAGCACAACATTTAGTTTCAGGAAAAATTTCATCTAATAATGGAAAAATATCTGTCGAATTTAGATTATATGATGTGTTTCAACAAAAACAAATAGTTGGAAAAAAATACGAAACTAGTGAAAAAAATTGGAGAAGAGTTGCTCATATTATTTCAGATTCCATTTTTAAAAATATAACTGGGGAAGGTGGTTACTTTGATACAAGGATAGTTTATGTTGCTGAGACAGGCCCAAAAGAAAATAAACAAAAAAGATTAGCAATCATGGATCAAGATCAATCAAACCATCGTTTTTTAACAGACGGATCCTATCTAGTTTTAACTCCAAGGTTCTCACCAAATTCTCAAAAAATTACTTATATGTCTTATGTAAATAGAAATAATCCGCGAGTTTACATTTTTGATATTGAAACAGGCAAACAAGAAATTGTAGGTGAGTTTCCTGGAATGACATTTGCCCCACGTTTTTCACCTGACGGTAATCAAATCGTTATGTCCTACACTGATCCAGAAATTGGCAATTCCGAAATTTATATTCTTGATCTAAAAACAAGAATTTCTAAAAGAGTTACAAATAATTCTTCTATAGATGTTTCTGCAAGCTTTTCACCTGACGGAAAAAAAATAGTTTTTAATTCAGATAGAAGTGGACGAAGGCATTTATATGTAAGTGATAATAATGGAAAAAATATTAAAAGAATTAGTAGGGAAGCAGGAAGTTACTACACGCCAGTCTGGTCTCCAAGAGGTGATATGATTGCATTTACTAAACAAGAGGGTGGACAGTTTTATATAGGTGTTATGGAAATCGATGGCTCTAATGAAAGAATGATTGCAAAATCCTTTCATGTTGAGGGGCCAACATGGGCTCCAAATGGTAGATTTCTTATGTATTTTAAAGAAGAAAGGACTGCTGAGGATGGATCTGGGGGTGAATCCAGTCTATATTCTATTGATTTAACTGGTTTTAATGAAAGAAAAGTAATAACTCCCTTAGGAGGTTCTGATCCAGCTTGGTCTCCCTTGATGCATTAATTCAATATAATACAAAAAAAGATACGAAATTTTGAAAAAAATGTTAAGAGACACATTATAATTTAGTATATCTACTCAAAGTATTAAGGGAGCAAATATTTATGTTTTACAAGTTTTTTATCTCCATTTTTATGGTTTTATTTGTTGCCGCATGTGCAACAACACCAAAAGACTCAGCTGACTCTTCAGGTTCAGGATCAAGTAGTTCTGGAAGCGATGTTTCTTCAGAAGGAAATATTACTGAAACTGCAGGAAGCGGAATAGTTTCAGGATCTCAAGAAGACTTAATTGTAAACGTTGGTGATAGAGTATTTTTTGGATATGATAGTTCAGATTTAGACTCAGACGCTTTGGAGTTACTTCAAGATCAGGTCGCATGGCTTAAGCAAAACAGTGATGTTACTATTACGATTGAAGGGCATTGTGACGAAAGAGGAACTAGAGAGTACAACTTAGCTCTTGGTGAAAAAAGAGCTCAAGCTGTTAAAAATTATCTAATTGGATTAGGAATAAATCCAGATAGAGTTTCAACTATTAGTTATGGTAAAGAAAGACCTGCTGTTGTAGGGTCTAATGATGGAGCATGGGCTCAGAATAGACGATCAGTAACAATAGTTAACTAATAATATATTCCCTAATACTATGGCGCTATAGAAATATAGCGCCACATTTTTATCTCAATTAGAAATTAAAATCTGATAATGTTAAAGTATATACTCACAGTTTTAATTTTATTTTTTTCAAGCTATTCTTTTTCTAATGAAAGTGATCTAACAATCTCCCAACAATTAGAAAGATTGCAAAGAGAAGTTTCAGATCTTTCTAAAGAAGTATTTTCAAATTCACTAAATCAATCAAATGGAACAAATAATGATTTCGTTAAAAATCTTTCTGCTATCGATTTGCGAATATATGATATTGAAAACGATATAAAAAATTTAACTTCTAATTTAGAAGAGTTATATTTTCAATTAGATGATATCTTTAATAAATTAGAAAATTTAGAATTAGTTATTAATAATTTCCAATCTGTTCCTTTAAATAATGTTGAAGTAAATACTGATGAAGCTTCGCAAGATAGTTCTGAAGTTAAAAGTGATACTTTAGGTGATACTGAAACTGAAAATACACTTGGAACATTAAATATTTCAAAAAATACAAATGAGACAACAGAAGAAGTTATATCTGCCGATCAAGAAATAATTTCTAATGAAAAAGAAGAGGTATTATCACCTGAAGATCAATTCCAAGTAGCGTTTGATAACATTAGAGATAAAAAATGGCAGGATGCTAAAACTTCATTTGAACAGTTTATTTCAGATAATCCTGAAAATCAACTTTCAGGTTCAGCACATTACTGGCTTGGAGAACTATATATTCTAGAAAAAAATTATAGAGAAGCAGCACTTATATTTGCAGAAGGTTTCCAAAAATTTCCAGACAGTATTAAAGCTGCAGAAATGCTTTTTAAACTTTCTCAGTCATTATACCAAGTTGAAAAAAACACTGAGGCTTGTAAAACTATGGAAAAATTAATTATAGATTTTCCAAAAAATAAAATAATTCCTCAAACTAAAAAACAAATTGTTGAGTATAATTGTTTAGAAAATAATGAATGAAACTAACATATAAAGAATTCATTAAAAACATAGAAAAAAAATATACTTTTGAAAAAAACCCATACGTTGCTGTAGCAGTATCTGGAGGTCCAGATAGTATGTCATTATTATTCCTTATAAATGCTTTTATAAAATACAAAAAAGGGAAACTGATGGCTTTAATCGTAGATCATCGTATTAGAAAAGATTCTACAGAGGAAGCAAAATATATTTCCACCTACCTTGATAATAACAATATTAACTCTCAGATTCTAACTGTAAATAAAAATAATGTGAGTAAGAAAAATATGAATGAGGCTAGAAATAATCGTTATAATTTACTTACAGATTTTTGTATTAAAAATAATATTTTACATTTATTTATTGCTCATCATAAAGATGATAATTTAGAGACTTTTTTGAATAGAAAGATTGCTGGTAGTGACTTTTATGGCTTAAAATCAATATCTGATCTGTCACTTTACAACAAGGTCTTATTAATAAGACCTCTTTTAAATTTATCTAAAAAAACATTATTAGACTTTAATAAGAAAAATAAAATACAATATATTGATGATCCATCAAATTTTAATTTAGATTATACTCGTCCAACAATAAGAAATTTTCTTACAAAATCTGACCAAAAAACAATTAAAGAAATAAATAAAGATTTTGAGCTTATACTTTTTTATTCACCATATTTCATTCAAATGATATTTGAAATACTTCTCAAAAATATTGTTAAGATAGATAGTAAAAAAATTATTGTTGGCCATGACAATATAAAAAATTTAAATGAAATTAATTCTGAAAATATTATACGAAGAATATATCAATTTTTATTTTATGGATCTAATGCTCCAAGATCGAAAAAAATTAGAATCTTAATTAATGAAATAAAGAAATTGAATTTTAAATATTTTAACATCAGGGGTATGATTGTTAAAAAAAATGATGATTTTCTTACATTTTCAAGATAATTTGTTTAATTTTCTACAAAACTATTGTGTTTTTATAATAAATTCCTATGTAATAAGTAGATGAAAAACATCAGTAAAAACGTTGTATTATGGATAATAATTGGATTGCTCTTAATTGTGCTTTTCAATCTTTTCCAAGGTACTTCTAATAATAGAAATACTTCAAAAATATCCTTTTCTGATTTCATTGCAGCAACAGAAAGCGGAAATGTCTCTGAAGTTAATATTAATGGAAGCAACGTTACAGGATTTCTAAACGACGGACGATCATTTAGCACATATGTTCCTAATTATCCTAATTTGGTAGATAAATTAAATGAAAGTGGTGTGAAAATTACCGCTGAGCCATCTGAAAGATCAATGCATCCACTTTTAAGTGTATTACTCTCATGGTTTCCAATGCTTCTATTAATTGGAGTTTGGATTTTCTTTATGCGTCAGATGCAAGGCGGTGGTGGAAAAGCAATGGGCTTTGGTAAATCTAAAGCCAAATTATTAAATGAAGCAGTAGGTAAAGTTACATTTGACGATGTAGCAGGTATTGATGAAGCTAAACAAGAATTAGAGGAAGTTGTTGAATTTTTAAAAGATCCTTCAAAGTTTTCCAGATTAGGCGGTAAGATTCCAAGAGGTGCACTTCTAGTAGGTCCTCCAGGTACTGGAAAAACGTTACTTGCAAGAGCAATTGCAGGTGAAGCAAATGTTCCCTTCTTTTCTATTTCAGGATCAGATTTTGTTGAAATGTTTGTAGGTGTCGGAGCTAGTAGAGTTAGAGATATGTTTGACCAAGGAAAAAAAAATGCACCTTGTATAGTTTTTATCGATGAAATTGATGCTGTTGGAAGACACCGTGGTGCTGGTCTTGGTGGCGGGAATGATGAAAGAGAACAAACTCTTAATCAACTTCTTGTGGAAATGGATGGGTTTGAGGCAAATGCTGGTGTAATTATTATTGCCGCAACAAATAGACCAGACGTTCTTGACCCAGCATTGCTTAGACCAGGAAGATTTGATCGTCAAATAACTGTCAATAACCCTGATGTAATGGGAAGAGACAAAATACTTAAGGTTCATATTAAAAAAATTAAAGTTTCGCCAAAATTTGACTCAAAAATTATTGCAAGGGGAACACCAGGTTTTTCTGGAGCTGATTTAGCAAATTTAGTTAATGAAGCAGCATTATTAGCGGCTAGAAAAAATAAAAGAATGGTTACTCTTGAGGATTTTGAAAGTGCTAAAGATAAAGTAATGATGGGTGCTGAAAAAAGATCTATGGTTATGTCAGAAGATGAAAAGAAACTTACAGCTTATCATGAAGCTGGTCATGCAGTAGCTACCCTTCACTCACCAGCCTCTGATCCAATTCATAAAGCAACTATAATTCCGAGAGGCAGAGCTTTAGGTATGGTAATGAGACTTCCAGAAAAAGATCAGCTATCTATGAGAAAAGATCAAATGAAGGCGCATTTATTAATAGCTACTGGAGGAAGAATTGCAGAAGAAATGATCTTTGGTAAAGATAAAATTACAAATGGCGCAGCAAGCGACATACAAATGGTGACAAATCTATCAAAAAAAATGATTACAGAATGGGGTATGAGTGAAAAATTAGGCCGACTGAGATATAACAGTGACAGTGAGGAGGTTTTCCTTGGTCATTCTGTTGCACAATCAAAAAATTTATCTGACTCTACAGCAAAACTAATTGATGAAGAGGTTAGATCTCTTGCAGAAGAAGCTGAAAATAACTGTAGAAAAATTCTTCAAGATAATATTGAAGAACTGCATATAGTTGCTAAGGGTCTTTTAGAGTATGAAACACTATCAGGTGATGAAATTAAAGATTTAATAAAGGGTATAAAGCCAACTCGTGATGATTTTGATAATGATATCAACACACCAAAAAAACCAGCAACATCTGTTCCAAAAACGGGTGGATCTGCTACGGCGCCAGCAAACTAATTTAATTACTTCACTTTATTTATTTTTTTGAATAAAAGACACAAATGTCTAAAATATTTGGTACCGATGGTATACGGTGCTTAGTTAATGAGGAACCTCTTTCTGCTGAAACTTGTCTAAAAATTTCAAAAACAGTTGCATTCCTTCTAAAAAAGAAAAATTTTAAAAATAGCAGGGTTGTCATTTGTAAAGATACTAGATTGTCTGGTTATTTATATGAACCACTTGTTACAGCTGGATTTATTTCTATGGGTATGGATGTAATTTTAGTCGGCCCCCTTCCAACACCAGCTGTACCATTAATGATTAAAACTTTAAGAGCAGATATTGGTGTAATGATTACAGCTTCTCATAACACGTATGAATATAATGGGCTGAAATTTTTTGATAGTACTGGAACAAAGCTAAGTTCATTGATAGAGGAAAAGGTTGAAAAAATAGTTTTAGATAATAAAAAATATTCTAAAATTTCAAACAACACCTTTGTATCTGGGAATGCAAGAAGGCTGGAAGATGCCTCAGGTAGATACTCAGAATTTTTAAAAAGCACTTTGAATAAAACATCTTGCAAGAGAAAATTAAAAATTGTTTTAGATTGTGCGAATGGAGCCACATACAATATAGCTCCAAATTTATTTTGGGAGTTAGGTCATAATATAATTGCCATCAATAATAATCCAGATGGATTAAATATTAATAAAAATTGTGGTGCAGTTGATGTTAAATCACTTTCACAAAATGTCATAAAAGAAAAGGCAGATATTGGATTTGCATTTGATGGTGATGGAGATAGATTAATAGTTGTAGATGAAGAAGGAAAAGAAGTTGATGGCGATAAGATTATAGGATTACTATGTAAAAGTTATGTAAAACCTAAAAAAAAATCTAATCAACATGATGTTGTTATTACGGTCATGTCTAACATGGGATTAGAAAATTATCTTACAAATAAATTAAAATTAAAGATTAAACGTACATCTGTTGGAGATATAAATGTTATAAATCAAATGAAAAAATCCAAATCTGTGATAGGTGGTGAACAATCAGGTCATATAATATTGTCAGAACATTCGAATACTGGCGATGGAATATTAGCAGCTTTAAAAATTACTGAAATTTTGATATCAAATAAAAATAAAGCAAGTAAACTTTTTGATTTGTACAATAATTTTGCTCAAGAAAAAATTAACTTAAGGTATAAAACAAAAAATACCAAATTGTTAAAAATTCTTAGTAAATTAAAAAATGATAAATTATATAATAATAAAAAAATAAGATCTCTTGTTAGGTTATCTGGAACTGAACCATTAGTAAGAATACTAGTTGAAGGGCAAGAAGTTATTGAGGTTAAAAAGAAGTCTCAAGAAATAAAAGAATTAGTTAGGCCTTATCTTGGTTAATAAATTTTTAGTACCTGCAGGTTTTAAAGATAGTCTAAATTTCGATGCATCTATAGAGCATAAATACACAAATAGCATAATAAATTATTTTAGAGATAATGGTTTTACTTTAATTAAGACTCCATTAGTTGAGTTTAGTAAAAATTTAGATCGTAATACTTTAACTATAAAGACAAATAAAAAAAATGATCAATTAAGTATTCGAAATGATATAACTCCACAAATAATTAGAATTGCCTCATCTAGACTAGCTAATAAAATACGACCACTTAAATTATGTTATTATGGTGAAGTTGTCAGAAAAATGGGAACAATTTTAAGACCTGAAAGACAATTTCAACAAGTTGGTGCTGAGATCATAGGATCTGAAAGCTACAAGGCCGATGTAGAAATTATTAATCTTGCTTACGAAACTTTAAAAAAAATTGGAGTTAAAAATATTGTTATTGAAATTACAGCACCATTTTTTCTTGATAGTTTGCTTAAAAAAATAACTAATAAAGATTTAATAAATAAATTAAAAAAATATATTAAATTAAAAGATATTAATAATTGTTTAAAGTTATTGAAAAAAAATGAATTATATAATTCATTTAAAACTTTACATTTATGTTCTGGTTCAATTCAGACCAAAAAAAAATATATATCAAAGTTAAATAAAATAATAGGATTTTCAATCGAAGTTGAAAGACTGGTAAAAATTGCTAACTTAATTAAAACTTCAAAAAATGATTCTTTAAATGTAGATTTTTTTGACTTACAAAAAAATAAAAATTACTACAAGGGGATAAAATTTACATTTTTTGCCAAAGATGTAAGAGGCGAAATAGCTGGAGGAGGTCGATATAACTTAAAATATGGCTCTAATTCTGAGACTGCAATAGGATATACGTGTTACATGGATACAATTTTAAGATCTTCATCGTTGATTAATCAAAATAAAAAAATTTTAATTGCATTCAATACGAGTGATAAAATTAAACAAAAATTAATTAATAAAGGTTATAGTTTATTTAAAACTTTTGAAGATAATAGTGATATAAAAAAAGAGGCAAAAAAATTTGGAATCAAGTATTATTTGATTAATAATATAGTTAAAAAAATCTAATGTTTTATACGATAGTTGGAACTCAGTGGGGAGATGAAGGAAAAGGTAAAATTGTTGATTGGATTTCTTCTAAAGCTGACTTAATAGTCAGATACCAAGGTGGAAATAATGCAGGACATACAATTAAAGTAGATAATAATGTCTATAAACTTAATCTATTACCTTCAGGAATAATTAATAATAAAAAATGTGCTATTGGAAATGGCGTTGTTTTAGATCCTTGGGCACTAATTAATGAAATTAATAATCTTAAAGAACAAGGAATAGAGGTAAACGAAGACAATTTATATATTGCTGATAATATTTGTTTAATCTTACCTATTCATAAACTTCTTGATGAAATTAATGAAACCAGAAGAGGAAAAAAAGAACTAGGAACAACTAAGAAAGGCATTGGCCCAGCATACGAGGATAAAGTAGGTAGAAGAGCAATAAGAATTTGTGATTTAAAAGATCCAACATTTTTAAAACAAAAAATTGATAACCTTTATGAATTCCATAAAGATAAAATTTCAAAACATATCCATAAAATTACACATAATTATTATGAAGAACTTTTGTCCATGTCTAATTATCTTAACTCTTTTAGTGTTCCATTATGGAAAATAATAAATGAATTAGGTCAAAAAAATAAAAATATTGTTTTTGAAGGGGCGCAAGGTTCAATGCTGGACATTGATTTTGGTACGTATCCTTATGTTACATCATCAAATACAATATCAGGTCAGATATTTTCTGGTACAGGTTTTAGTTATAGAAATGACCACAAAATTTTAGGAATCACAAAAGCGTATACCACTAGAGTTGGATCAGGGCCATTTCCAACAGAGTTAATGGATGAGATTGGAGAACATCTTGGTGAAAAAGGTCAAGAATTTGGGACAGTCACAAAAAGAAAAAGAAGGTGTGGTTGGTTTGATAGTGTACTTTTGAAACAATCAATTAAACTTAATGGTATTACAGATATTGTACTTACTAAACTTGACGTTTTAGATGAATTAAAAGAAATTAATGTATGTACTGGATACTTAATTGATAACAAACACTATGATTATTTACCTAGTGAAGAATTTTTATTTGATAAAATAAAACCTATTTATAAAAAAGTTGCTGGCTGGGAAAAATCAACAGCAGGGATTAACAAATTTGATGATCTTCCTTCAAATGCTAAAAAATATATTAAAATACTCGAAGATCTTATGGAAACTAACATTTCAATTGTTTCAACAGGGCCAGACAGAAAGGAGACAATTGATATTAACAGAACTTTATCTAATATTTGAAATTTCTTTTTGAAGTTTTTCTAATGCTTTCTCTTCAATTTGCCTAACTCTTTCTCTGCTTATTTTATATTTTTTACTCAAATCTTCTAACTTTAATGGATTTTCACTTAGTTTTCGAAGTTTAATAATTTCTTTTTCTCTTTCGTTCAAAACTTCAAAAGCTTTTGAAAATAAATTTCTTCGATAATCAAGCTCATCTTTATTTTCAATTATTCTGTCCTGAGTTTCTTGTTTATCTTCTATTAAATCCTGCCATTCAGTATCATGTTCTTCACCAAGTTTAACATTCAAAGATTGGTCTGATGTAAAAAGTCTATTTTCCATATCGATTACTTCACCTTCTTTTACATCTAGTCTAGTTGCAATCTCTCTAACATTTTCTGGTGACAAATTACCTGAGTCAATTGAGGTAAGTTGATTTTTAATTTTACGTAAATTAAAAAAAAGTTTTTTCTGAGCTGCGGTAGTTCCAATTTTTACTAAAGACCAACTATGTAGAACATATTCTTGTATTTGAGCTCTTATCCACCACATTGCATATGTTGCTAATCTAAAACCTTTTTCTGGATCAAATCTTTTAACTGCTTGCATGATTCCAACATTACCCTCTGAAATTAAGTCAGTAACAGGTAAGCCATATCCTCTATACCCCATTGCTATTTTGGCAACTAATCGAAGGTGACTTGTAACTAGTTTATGAGCAGCATCTGAATCTCCATGTTCCTTATAACGTTTAGCTAACATGTACTCCTCTTCAGCAGTGAGCATTGGAAATTTTTTAATTTCCTGCAAGTATACTGCTAAATTTCCCTCACTTGATAGTACTGGTAAGTTCATAATACGCCTATATCACAAATAAAATATAATTTAATATTTAAGCAATAATTCAATTAAATTCTTAAAATCTTCAGGAATTTCAATATCAAAATCCATCCTTTTTTTTGATGTAGGATGATCAAAACCAAGATGATAAGCATGCAATGCTTGTCTTTCAAAATTTTTTAAAATCATGAATTTATTAAATGTATTTTTATCTTTTCCAAATTGATTAATTTTACTTTTTCCATAAATCTTATCACCAATTATAGGAGAATTTTTAGAAGTTAAATGAAGTCTAATTTGATGTGTTCTTCCAGTATGTAAATAGCAGTCAACTAAACTAGCAATACCAAAATTTTTTTCTAATTTAATATCGGTTTTAGAATATTTTCCAAAACCCTTATTATTTAAACTCATTTTTTTTCTATTTTTTCTATTTCTCTCTATGTACCCTTCAATTGATTGATTATCAGGAGTTCCCCAAACCATTGCTTTATATCTACGAGATATCGTATGTTCTTTGAATTGTTTAGCTAAATTAATATGAACATTATTATTTTTTGCAACAACTAGAATTCCACTAGTATCTTTATCTAAGCGATGGACTATTCCTGGTCTAGCATTATCATCTAAATTACTTAATTGATTATTAGTGTAATGCATAAGAGCATTCACAAGAGTGCCGCTTTCATTTCCAGGAGCTGGATGCATTACTAAATTTGGAGGTTTATTTATAACAATTAAATCTTCATCTTCAAAAATAATGTTTAAGTCTATATCTTCAGCTGAATGCTTTGTTTCTTGTTTCAAGATAATATTTATAAAGTAATTTTCATTTTCTTTAGTTATGTAAGACGGATCTTTTATTTCCTTTTCATCAAGACTTACATTGCCATTTAATATTAAAGTTTTTATTTGTGTTCTTGAATACCCTTCCAATTTTGAAACGAGTACTTTATCTAATCTTTGTGAACTTAATTGTTTATTTATAGTTAATTTAAGATTATAGAATTCGTTCATGTCGCAAAAAATTCTTAAATTTATTGTAATATTTTTAGGTATATTAATTGTTATTTGTTTTTTAGCTCTTGTTTATGGTTTGTATATAAAAACAACAAAAAAACAAAGTAATTTAGAAACAAATTTAATTGATTACAATTTAAATTTAGAAAAAGGGCATAAAATTACAGATATAGATATGATTGATAATAATAGGATTTTGTTTACAATAAAAAGTAATGATAAAGTTTATGCTTTAATATATGATATAGAAACATCAAATATTACAAAAATAGATACATCTAATGAATAAAGATAATAATTTTGAAAATAATTTAAAAAAACTCGAGTCTATTGTAGAGAAATTAGAAAATGGTGAAGTTGATTTAGAAGAATCTGTAAAACTTTACGAAGAAGGAATGAATTTAAAAAAAGCATGCGAGGAAAAATTAAAAAGTATTGAAAGCCAAATTAAAAAAATTAAGCAAGAAAACAATAAAGTCATAAAAGAAGATTTTAAGTAATTTTCAAATTTGAGTAAAAATCTTAAAATAAGACTTGATCAGCTTTTAATGGATAGAAACTTAGCTGATACTAAATCAAAAGCCCAATCTATGATTATGGCCGGCCAAGTTTATGTAAACGATAAAATTATTACCAAAAGCGGTAACAGTTTTAATGCAAACTCAAAAATAAAAATTAAACAACTTCATCCTCCATGGGTATCAAGAGGCGCATTCAAATTACTGAAAGCGATTGATCATTTTAAGATTGATATTGAAAATAAAATTTGTCTAGATATCGGTTCATCAACTGGTGGATTCACAGAAGTTCTTTTAAAAAAAAATGCTAAAAAAATATATTCTATAGATGTTGGTACAAATCAACTTCATGAAAAATTAAAAAAAGAAAAAAAAATTATCAGTATAGAAAATTTTAACGCTAAATATTTAGATAACTCAATAATTCATGAAAAAATTAATTTGGTAGTCTGTGATGTTAGCTTCATTAGTCAAATAAAGGTTATAGAACCTAGCTTGAAGCTTTTATCAAGTAAAGCTGAGATTATTTCACTAATTAAGCCGCAATTTGAAACTAATAAAATAAATTTGAAAAAAGGCATTGTGAAAGATCCATTGATTCATGAACAAGTATGTAATGATATATCTAATTGGTTTAAAAAAACAATTAAGGCTGAAGTTGTAGGTTTAGTCGAAAGTCCAATAACTGGACCAAAAGGAAATAAAGAATTTTTGATTTATAGTATTTTAAAGAAATCTTAAACAATGATCAGCTATAGTTGTGGCAACCATTGCTTCACCGACAGGAACAGCCCTTATACCAACACATGGATCATGACGACCTTTAGTAGATATTGTTGTTTCTTTTAATTTTGTATTAATTGTTTTTTTTGGCGATAATATTGAGCTTGTCGGTTTTACTACAAATCTAGTAATTAATTCTTGGCCCGTTGTAATGCCTCCAAGAACTCCACCATTATTATTTGAAAGAAATAAAGGTTTTTTATTTTTTATTCTCATTTCATCAACATTAGAAATTCCAGTTTCATAAACACTGCTAAATCCATTTCCCATTTCTACTCCCTTAACAGCATTAATAGACATCAATGCCTTAGCAATATCAGAGTCTATTTTTTCATAAATAGGTTCTCCTAATCCAGCTGGCAAACCTTTCACTCTAATTTCAATTATTGCACCTAAAGAGGAACCAGATTTTCTTGCAGTTTGTATTTCGTTTTCCCATATTTTAATAATTTCTTTATCAGGACTCCAAAAATTATTTTTTGGAATAAAATTATTATTCCAATTATCATAATTAATTTTATGATTACCTATTTGAATTAATGCACCTGTTATTACAACGTGATTTTTAATTTTATTTTTTATAATTTTTCTTGCTATTGCCCCTGCTGCTACTCTCATTGCAGTTTCTCTAGCACTAGATCTACCACCACCTCTATAATCTCTTATGCCATATTTTTTCCAATATGTGTAATCTGCATGACCTGGTCTAAATTTACTTTTTATATCACCATAATCTTTTGATCTCTGATCTTGATTGTAAATAATTAGAGAAATAGGATGACCTGTTGTTTTTCCTTCAAAAGTTCCAGATAGTATTTCAACTTTATCCTCTTCTTTTCTTTGAGTTGTAAATTTCGACTGACCAGGTTTTCTTTTATCTAAATAGGGTTGGATATCTTTTTCAGTTAAATTTATGTTTGATGGAACTCCATCGACAACACAACCTATAGCTTTGCCATGGCTTTCTCCCCATGTAGTAAAATTAAAGATTTTTCCTATTGAATTAGAAGTCATTTTTTAGAATTTGTAAATTCACCTAATAATTCTGATACACTTTCACTCTCATCAACTGCAACCATTCCTACAGTATGATAGCCACAATCGACATGTTGTATCTCACCGGTAACGGCACTCCCAAGATCACTTAAGAGATACAAAGCAGAATTTCCAACATCTTGTTGATTTACATTTCTTTTAAGTGGAGCATTAAGCTCGTTCCATTTTAGAATAAATCTAAAATCACCTATTCCTGATGCTGCCAAAGTTTTAATTGGGCCAGCACTAATGGCATTAACTCTTATATTTTTTTCTCCCAAATCAACTGCTAAATATCTAACACTTGCCTCTAAAGCTGCTTTTGCAACTCCCATAACATTATAATGAGGCATAACTTGTTCTGAACCATAATATGTTAAAGTTAAAATTGATCCACCATTATTCATTAAAGGTTCTGCTAGCCTACAAGCCTCTGTAAAAGAATAACATGATATATGCATAGTTTGTTTAAAATTATCAGAAGATGTATTGTAATATTTACCTCTTAATTCATCTTTGTTGGAAAAACCAATTCCATGAACAAGAAAATCTAATTCACCCCATTTATTTTTAAGTGTTTCAAAAACATTATTCATACTTTGTGAGTCTGAAACATCACAAGGAATAATAGTGTTAGATCCTATTTCTTCCGCAAGTGGCTGAACCCTTTTCTTAAGAGCTTCTCCTTGATAAGTAAGTGCAATTTCTGCTCCCTGTTCTGCTAATTTTTTCGCAATACCCCAAGCAATAGATCTATCATTTGCCACTCCCATAATCAGACCTTTTTTATTTTGCATCAACATATTGTAAATCAGTGTTTTTTTATAAATATAGATATATATACTTATAAAATAATATTCATATCTATAATATGCAATCAAATCAAAAATTAATAAATTCTGATAAAAAACCAATTGAACTTTTTCAAGAATGGTTTGAAGAGGCAAAGAAAAGTGAAATCAATGATCCAAATGCTATGAACCTTGCTACAATATCTTCTGATGGTAAACCAAGCTCGCGAATTGTTTTACTTAAATTATACGATTATAATGGGTTTGTTTTTTACACAAATTCAAATAGTAAAAAAGGTAGAGCAATTAAAAACAACGATAGTGTAGCTTTAAATTTTCATTGGAAAACACTTCAAAGACAAATAAGAATAGAAGGTAATGTTTCACAAATTTCAAACTCTGAAGCTGATGAATATTATAATTCAAGGCCACTAGGAAGTAGAATAGGAGCTTGGGCTTCATTACAGTCAGAAGAACTAGATGATAGATCGACATTAACTAAAAGAGTAGAAGAGTTTAAAAAAAAATTTTCAGATAATGATGTACCAAGACCTTCACATTGGAATGGTTACTTAGTAGCGCCTGTATTAATTGAATTTTGGCAAGATATGCCATTCAGATTGCATGACAGACTTGAATTCCGTATGGAAAATGATGGTTGGGTTACAAGAAAATTATATCCTTAATTATCTTCTTTCCATTTTTGTAAAATCCATGAACTAGAATTTGATTTATTATCACCACCTATACCCCAAAGTAACTGTATATTATTTTTCTCACAGAATATTGATTCTGGTGTTGTACTATTATTTCTATCACCTCCATTTGCAAATTTAATTATTGATTTTGGATATTTATTTTTTACTTTTTTAAGACCATCGATGCACGTCTTATCTCCATCATCAAATTCTATAACATCAATAACATTTTTTAACTCATTCATAATTATAGTTCTTTCAATAAAAGGAAGAAATTCCTTACCCTTCTTTTTTTGAAGCCATAAATCAGAATTTAGCAAAACTACAACTTCACCATGTTTAGCAGCTTCTTTAATTAATTTAATGTGACCACTGTGAATTGGGTCAAAACCACCGCTCACAACAACTATTTCACGCATACTTGCTTCTCCATTTTTCTGGATCTTCTAAAAATTCTTTTAAGTTTGAAACCTTATCTTCAGAATATA
>CACNCX010000019.1:0-12500 GCA_902619045.1 uncultured Alphaproteobacteria bacterium
AATAGAGCTAGAATCTGTTAGATCGCCATAATTTAGAATTAATTTATCTGACTTCTTCAAATTTGAAAAAACTTCATCTAATCTAATGTGATTATAAATTATAGAATTTCTTCTAACTAACCCATAAACCTTATAATTTTTAGATATTAAAAATTTACTTAAGAAACTTCCATCTTGTCCTGTAATTCCAGTAATTAAAGCTTTTTTCATATATTATTATTTTTCAAAAAATTTTTATAACTTAGTTGTATGCCTCTTTCTAGAGAAATGTTTTCTTTCCAACCTAATTGGCGTATAATTTTATCATTTACTTTTTTAGACCTTACTCCATTAGGCTTAGTTTTATCAAATTTGATTTTTACTTCATGTTTTAGTACTTTCATTATCTTTAATGTTAATTCTTTAATGGTAATTTCTTTTGATGATCCAATATTTATAGTTTTTTGATTATTTTTTATACCTGATTTAATGATTATTTCACATGCACTAGCTAAATCATCAACATACAAAAATTCTCTTTTGGACTTACCATCTCCCCATAATGTTACTGAATTAGTTTTTTGTATTTTTGAAATATGAATTTTATTAATTAATGCTGGTAGTACATGAGAAGTTAAAAGATTATAATTGTCATTAGGTCCATATAAATTACATGGGATTAATGAGATATAGTTAGTGTTAAATTCCCTATTTAAATATTCACAAAGTTTTATTATAGAAACTTTTGCTAATGCATAAGCATCGTTTGTTTCTTCAAACTTGCCAGATAATATACTATCTTCTTTTATTGGAGGTCTAGTATTTTTAGGATAAATACAACTTGATCCAAAATAAATTAAATCCTTAATGTTATTTTTAAATGCACAACTAATTACATTTGTTCCCATTTGTAAGTTTTCATATAAGAAATCATACTTTTTTATATTGTTAATCATTATTCCTCCAACTTTTCCAGCTGGCATAATAACTAAATCTGGTTTAATTTTTTTAAAATATTTATCAACTTGAGAACCATTTAATAAATTAAGTTCTTTTTTTTGAGGATGAAAAACATGTCTATATTTTTTCTTTTTTAACAATCTACATATTGAACTACCAACCATGCCTGTTGAACCAAATACAACGATTTTTTTATTTTTATTTTTTTTCATTTATTTTAAATTTTGAATACATAAAAAAAGCAAGTGGATAATATATAAGAATAGAATACCAATTATTGAAGATATTACCATGAGGATAAAAAGGGAATATATTTATTAATATTGAAAATGAAGAAAACAAATATAGATAGTCAAAATTTTGATATTGTTGTTTAAGAATAATACTAAATAAATTCTTTGATATGTAGATTAGAAAAATTAAGAGCATAGAAATGCCAATAATACCAGTCTCTGACAACAATTGAAAATAAATGTGATGTGGATGCCTCAAACAATTCAAAGTATTATTTAATTCATTACAATAGTATTTATACAGATTTGGTCCAATACCAAATATATTATCCAGAAAAATTCTAATTGAGGTGTAAAAATAATTAAAATATGTATTTGTAATTGAGTGTAAATCAGATGTTACAAAGATTTGATTGTAAGTTTTGATAAATATTCTTTGAAAAAATGCATCATTATAAATTGACGATAAAGATATAATAATAACTGCTGAAATAATTAAATAAGTAATATTTAAATTTAATTTTTTATGAATCAAAAGAATAATTAGAAATTGAAATAAAAAGATTAAAAAAGCTGTTCGTTCACCACTCAAAATTATACAGATTAAAGATGAAAGTAAAAAAAAATTTATAATTAATGATTTATTAATATTTTTTATAAATTTTAAATTTGTATAAAATGTTATACCAATTGCTATTGGTAGAATTCTAGATAGATAGCCACCAAGTTTTTTTTCTTCTGCAAAAAAACTGCTAACTCTATTATTTGTATATTCAAAACCTAAAATATTTTGCTTGAAAAAAAACTGAATTAGTGAATCTAAAAAAAGAGAGCTAAATATAATAACAAATAGAATAAAAAGAAAATTTATAATTTTTTGAAAATAAAAAGTTAAAAAATAAAATATTACTAAAGAATAAATTGTAAATCTAAAATAAAACAATGAACTGTGTAATGAATTTAATCTATCAATAGACAGCAAAGATAAAATTAAAATGTAAAAATAGAATAATAAAAAATAAATTATAATATTATTTATTTTAGATATCTTGTAAATTTTTTTGAAGTTAAATATAAAAAACACTACACTTAAAGTAACTACAAAATCAGGAAAAAAAGGCCCGGATATGAGTAGAAGAGGTAAAGATATAAAAATAAAAATACAAATATTATTTATTTTTTCCATACTTACGGAATGTATAATTATAAATTATATTTAATGCTATTAATAATAAGAAATAGAAAATAAAATAAGAAAATATGTTTTTAATTAAATAAAAATTATTATGATTTGTAATTTCATAATCAATTAAATTAGAAAAATTTATTTTATCAATTGCAATAGATGAATTGTTAAAAGTTTCAATAATGCTTAAAAGTGTCATATAATAATTAAATTTTATAATTATATATTCAGCTAAATATTGTAAGGATGGTCCTAGAAAAAAATCGCTATCAAAATCTTCATTTTTTATTACAGTATAGTATATCGTGTTTGAAGAATATTTTGATATAAATAGATTTAAAAAATTAAGATCTCTAAACTTATTCAATATTTCATTTTCTGATAAATCTAATGTATCTAAATACTTTTCTTTTGATAACAGAGAATCTTTCTTAACCATAAATAGAGGTTCTTTCTGAAAAAAATCAACAGAAGCAACATCATCTTGAGACATTTTATTTTTGTTATTTAAATGTTTATAAATTAGTATGTTTCGACAAATGTTCTCTACATTAATACATTTAATTTTTGATATCTCATTGAAATTTTTATAATTTTTTCCGGTAAATTGATTTATTAATATTACTAATTCTTTCTTTGTATTTTCAAAATAATTTAAAACATAATTTTTATATTCATTGTCATATTTAATAAATTGTTCTTCAAAATAATCTGCAAATATTTTAATCCCAGATTGTATTATTTGATCTGTATCATTTTTCCCATGATTAGGAGAATTATAAAAAATATAGTTTTTAACTTGAGATTTATAATTTAAATTCATTTTTTGGAATTGTAAATAATTAATTTTGTTCTCCAATAAATTTTGGATTGAGCTTCTTTTAAAAGCTTCTGAAATAACATCACTGTTTTTTTCATATTCTAAAATTTCTAAATCTGATTTAAATATAATATTATTTATAAATTTTTTATTTGTATCAAATTGTAAAGATTCATTTTTAAAATTAATATTATTTATTGATAATTTTAAATTTTTTTTGTCAAAATCAAATATGTAATATTGTATAATAGAAAATATAACACTAATGAAAAAAACTACTATTAAATTTGTTAACCCTATAATTTTAGATATTTTATAAAGTCTGCTCATATTATTTTTTTATTAATGTACTGAAGTAACTTTTCATACTTAATATCATTTATTTTCAATTTAGGAACATAATTATCATTATTACTCTCTTCTAAATATTGGTTATAATTTTTATCAATATAAGGATTTAAGACTACATTAGAATTTAGATTATAATTTTTTGGGTAAGGTAAAAATCTTCCAAAATGAATACCTGCATATAAAACATATGTTTCTATATTTAATATACTAGCAATATGAAAACATGATGTGTCATTAGAAATTACCAATTTAGATTGTGAAATAAAATCTACTAAATTTACTAATTTCATTTCATCTTTAGCAAAAATTTTGTATTTATTTTTTGTTATATATTTAATTTTTTCAATTATTTGATTTCGTTCCATATAGCTAACTAAATAAACATCATATTTTAAATGTTTATCCAAATACTCTGCTACTCTAATATAATTATCTATATCCCACTTTTTATAATTATGCGATCCGCCAAAGTATAAAATGGCAATATTATTTTTTTTACTTTTATAATTTTGTATAAAAGGTTTTTTAATTTTAATTTCTTCTTTTAAAATTTTTTTTATAAAATTTTTATTTGCCTCAAATTCAAATAGATAATCCTTAGAAACTGTATAAAATTCATCAATATAACAATCAAGTTTTTTTTTATCAATTAAAGAAATATTACTTAAATTAGAATTAAACGAAGTTATCTTCAATGAATTTATATTTTTAATTATTTCTCCCAAATAAAAACTATCAAATGATCGATGTGGTATTAAAGCATATTTAAATTTTTTAAATCTGAGTCTTAATAAAAATTTATACCTATAGTATAAATTATAAATAAATTTTTTTTTATCTATTACTATTAAATCATCATAGAAATTTCTATCGTATTTTTTAACAAAACTTTCCAAGTTTTTTTCTATCATTAAAATTTTTTTCTGATTATTATATCTCTGAGATTTATAGATATATTCTAGGAAGTTTCTAAAAAGAAGATAATCTCCTATTCCATCAATTTTAATTACAACTATAGCATTAGTGAAAGAAATTTTAGATTTATTAATTCTATTAATTAAAATAAGAAAATTTATTAATTGATATAATATTTTCTTAATAAAATTATTTATTTTTATTCGATATTTTTTCACTATCATCTAATGTTAATGATTTAAAACCTCTTTTAAAAAAATAAAAAAATAAATTATAAAATCTTCCACAAAGTAAAAATAGAGCAATCTTATTTATTCTTATCTTGCTAAAAATATGAATAGAACCTACAGAATAGTAATTATAATTAATGCTATTAGCTAAAATTTTTAAAGTTTTATTTTGAAAAAAAGATAAATGTTGACCAGTATTAAATGAATAATACCACCAATCCTTTTTAGGAATATTCTTTTTGTATATTCCAGTAGAAATATAAATTACTTTAGGGCTATAATTATTAATTAATTCGTTTATAAATTTTTTTGGATTATGGATATGCTCAATTACTTCAAGTAAAGTTACAAAATCATATTTTTTATTTTTTTCAACTTCAAATGTTTTAGCATGAATATTTTCTTGAAATTCATCAGTCCATTTGAAATTTATACCTATATCTCTCATAAGTCTTACAAATAACCCATTCCCACCACCGTAATCTAAATAGCTTATAAAATGTTTGTTGTAAAAATATATAAAGTTTGAAACTTTTGAAGAAATAATAAGGTTTCTAGCAACTAATCCAGTATCTGATAAATTTATGGGATTGATGTAAGCTTCTTTCAACCAATATGGATTTTCAGTATTTATAAAACCACATTTTTTACATGAAAAATATGCTATTTTATATTTATGCATAATCACTTCTTCAAAAGTTTTATCCATTTTATAATTACAAATCTTACAGCTATTCATTTATTTTAAGTTTGATCATTAATTTATTGAAAAAAGTAGGGTTAATAATTTTTTTAACAAATTGTTTATCCATATCATTATTAATTGTTTGTTCAACTGGATGATGTAGAGGAAATTGTATTTCTTCATTAAAACTATCTTCAATAAATTTGATTTTTTTAGTAGTATGCGTTGCTTCATTATTAAACCCTACATTTGTAACTAAATTAACATTAGGTCTAATTGCAAAACCACTATTTATTTGAACATTAGTATCCCATATATAATCCCACGTATCTAATTCTTTATTCTTAATTTTTTCTAAAACTTTTTTTCTAATTAATATTTCTTTCTTTGAAAATCCAAAGTTTATTTCCATAAGTAAATTCTCAATATTACTTTTAAAAATTATATCTTCATTATATTTTGACCAAGCTCTTTTCCAAGTAGCCCAACCCCAAACATGTGAAAATCTTGTAAAATTGTAACTATATTGATTTGATTTTATAAAAGAATATTTAAATCCTCCTATATGCATAATTTTACTGTTATTTTCATACTTTTTTAAAAGTTTTTCACAAAAAATAAAAAAGCTTTTTGAAGGAATTAAATCATCTTCAAGAATAATCCCATAATCAACGTTTTCAAAAAACCAATTAATTGCACAAACTACCCCATCTTTACAACCAAGATTTTTGTCCGAATATTTTTTTTTTATTGAAAATTTAGATAATACAGTTTCAATTTTTTCTCTTACATTAGCAACTTTTAGTTTGTCTAATTTATTTTCTTTTGGACCATCAGAAAAAATATAGATATTTTTAGCATTTAAAAATTCTAAATATTTTTTAATATTATTAAAATTAGAAACTCTGTTGTATGTAATTATAAGTATAGGTGTATCAAAATACAATATATTATCCCTTTTCTAAAATTTTTGTTAATTTTAAACTCCAATTAGGATTAAAATCTAAAAATTTATCATCAATTATCAAATCATAAGATGGTTTACCCATTATTAGTTCATTGAAATTTAGTTTCCATTTCTTTAATTGATTAATAGTAAGATTATAACCTTTTTTATGTGCAAGTTCAGCATCACCATTTGATCTTCCCATAAATCTAGATGTATAGACTTTGATATAAAAATTTTTTTTGTAAAGAGCATTTATGGTAGATATATTTTTTTTAATTGGAATTGAATTTTTGTAATCATTACCTACTGTTTTGCAAATTACACCATCTAAATCAAAACATAAAATTTTTTTATTATGTTTTACAATGGTTTTTTTTACATTTTGATTTATTATTTTTGATGAAGAAAATATATTTTGCTTAGGTCCAAAAATTATCTTGCTAGAATAATTTTTTAAAAAATCAATTTCAGGTATTATTTTATTCTTATACTCATATCCTTTAAAATAATAATGTGGTTTAATTTTTTCAAAAATTTCTAAAGGAATATAAGGGGTGTTAATTATTTTTCCATGAAGAAATCCTTGGGAAAACTTGGAAGATTTTTCCATGACTTTACCTCTATAAATTATTACATAATCTACGTAAGATATGTTGGATATAATTTCAGCTCTTAATTTTTCTTTTAAAAACGGTCTATTTAAACCTTTATTTGGAAAATGTTTATCACTATTAATGCCTACAATTAAATTATTACAAAACTTTTTAGCAAATTTAAAATGTAATATATGACCACTATGAATTAAATCAAAACCACCCCAGCAAAGACCAGTTTTTCCTTTAATTTTTTTTTTTAATAATTCTTCAATTGTTATAATTTTATTCATAAAAATATTTTGGAATATTATTAGGTCTGTTTTTTCTTTTTGTTATAAAAAATTTTGAGATTTTATTAATCATTTTGAAGTCTTTTTGATTTGACACTAAAAATTTATTTTTATTAGCAAGAATAGTTTTTAGTTTGTTTAATTCTTTTTTAAAACTTTTATCAATCCTGTATACTTTTTGATTTTTCAAAATTGGCTTTCCTGATGGTATTTTTCGTTTAAATATCTTTGTTGAACCTTGCCCCCATTTTGATAAACCTTCCCAAGTAATTTTGCCTTTTTGACCTACAATCTCAAAATTAAATTCATTTGAATGATTGACCAAACTATGTTCCAAGATTATATCGATTTTCTTACACTTACATAGTATTATACCCCACTCATCAAAATTTTTTTCATATTTGTTAATATAAATTAGACTAATTTTAAAGTTTTCAAATAAGTCATTTAAAATTGAAATTAAATGAATTCCAACATCCATGAAAGAACCTATAAAATTTTTATTTACTAAATTTGTTCCATATTTATATGACATTTTTATATTATAAATTTCACCAATATAATTTAATTTTTCTTTAACAAATTTATAATTTTGATCTTCTAAAAAATTATATCCTATCTTAACTAATAATTTATTTTTTGAAGCTATTGATAAGATATTTTTATATTCTTTAAAATTAAAAAAAGGAGGTTTTTCTATAAAAATATTTATTTTATTATTTAATAATTTTTGACAAATTTTATATGAGAATTTTGGATTTACACATACTATAGCGATATTAACATCTATTTTAGATTTAAAAAAATTTTCCAAACTATTAAATATTTTCAAGTTTTTAGACTCTTTTAAATTTTTTATATTTAAATGATTAATCTCGACTATAGCTTTGACATCAAATATTTTATTTTCTTCAATTATTTTGTGCCTTTTTTTACCAATATTTCCATATCCAATTATTACTGATTTCATTATTTAAAAAAATTTTTATTTGTTGAGTCAATTCTTCTTAAGAAAAAAGTTTCAGTTTTATTTATTTTGTATTGATTCTTTTTTATATCTGACCAATTATCATGAATGGCGCTTATTACTCTTCCATTAAATATCATTCTATTTCTCTCATTAATAAGATAATTTATTAAATTTATAGGTTTATTAATATCAGAACCTCCATTTTTTTTTCTTTTTTTCACTTCATTCCAAAGATTACTTCTTAATTTTAATTTTCCTTGATTTGCAAAATCCCAAAAGATTTTTGTATTCATACCTCCTGGCGAAATAGCACAAATACATAAATTATATTTTTTGAATTCCAGAGATAAGTTTTCAGTTAATCTAATTATTGCTGCTTTTGATGCAGAATATGAGTCTAAGTATGGTTGTGCAGATGTACCTCCTCCTCCAGAAAAATTTATAAATAAAGAATTTTTATTTTTTATAAGTAGCGGAATAAAATATTTAGATAGATAATAAAATCCATATAAATTAGTTTTTATGCATTTATCCCATTTTTTACTATCAATTTCTGTTATTGATCCAGCTTCTCCAATTTGAGCTGCACAGTTAATTATCACATTTAAAGAGATTTTTTTTAAATTTAAAAAATCAACCAGTTTTTTAATATTGTTTTCTTTAGAAACATCTAATTTAAATTTTATTATTTCATTTTTTGTTTTAGTTTTAGTCTTATTAAATATTTTAATATTTTTGAGATTTCTTGCACATAATATTAAATTTTTTTTTTGTTTGTTTAAATTATTGGCTAACTCATATCCTAAGCCTTGAGATGCTCCAATGATTAAAATATATTTTTCTTTTTTCATAAATTATAATATTTGATTTTTAATGATTGGAAATAATCTTTATGTTTTGAATAAAACATATATGGGTCAAAAAAAACTTTTTTTGCCAATATGTCAAAATAAGATTTATCTAACATTTTGAATTGATCCCAGTCTGACAATATTAATAGACAATCAGTTTTCTTAAGAATTTCTCTTTTATCTTCTGAATAAACAATGTTGTACTTTTTATTAAACGTATTTTCAAACCTACATGATTCATCAAAGCAGAAATAGGAGTACTTATTTTTCAATAACTCTATTAACCTTCTAGAATAAGATCTAAATGTAGAATTAGTATTTTTTTTGTAAGATAACCCCCAAATACCTATATGCTTAATATTATTAGATTTAATAATCTTTGAGGCAAAAAAAATACGTGATTCATTATAATTTATAGTTGCCTTAATAATTCTATTTTGAAATTTGTTTTTATTACTTTCAAACATTTTTAAACCTCTCTCTATATGACCTCCACCAAAACCTAATCCAGGTCTCCAATAACCATACTTTGAGAATCTTTTATCTAATTTCATGTATTCAATAATTTTTTCAATTTCATAATCATCATTTAAATCTATGTAATCCGAAATAATATTTACAAATGTTACATCCATTGCAAGCTTAAGTTGAATAGCTTCTTTAGTTAATTCAACGCTTTCATAAGTTGAAAAAATATATCTTTTTTTAATAATTTTAAAAAAATCATCTAATATTTTTTTACTATTAATATTTATTTTTTTCTTTGCACCTCCAACAAAAAAAATTTTTTTCTCATTCAAAACTTTTAATGCTTCACCTATAGTTAATATATCTGGGCTATAAAAAAAATTTACTTTCTTGTTATTAATTAATTTTTTTGAGTAAAATCTTGAAAACCCAGGATTGATTTGACTAAATAATATAATATTAACAACGTGATTAAAATTAATTTTATTCAAAATATTAATTAAATTTATGATTTGCTTATCATTTTTTGATCCATCAGATTTAATTAAAACATCTTCACAAATTAAAATAGTATTCGATTTTTTTATCTTGGTAATATCACTTGTAAAAAATAAATTTTTATTTGATAATTGTTTTTTTAAATTTGGCTCAAATTCTACTTCGTCAGTTATGTTGTCTTTTTTTAATTTTTTAATTCTATTTATTTTATCGTCAAAACAAATGACTTTTAGATTTAATTTTGCAAAGAAAGCAGCAAACACAAGGCCCTGATGACTTAATCCTAGAATAGATATATTAATCATTTTTAATATTTAAATTATTTAAAACGTTATCTACAAAATTAATTAAATTTTTTTTTGACACAGGTTTAGTTCCCATAATTGTAGTTGAATGAGCAGCTGCACAGGAGCTTATAAATAAAGATAGAACTAAATTATTTGATTTTTTTAAAGTTAGTAGAAAAAAAGACAATAAAGTATCGCCAGAACCAATTGGATCGATTGAATTTACAGGAATTGCTGGAAAATTTATTTTATCTTCTTTAGTAAACAATATTAAACCCTTATCTGCTAAACTTATAATCAAAAATTTTTTAAGTTTGAGTTTTTTGAACATTGATCTACCTAAATATTCAACAGTATTTTTTTGATTTTTCATAAACATTCTTAATTCTCTCTCATTTGCTGAAACAATATCTACGCCATAATAATTTTGTAAATTTCCTTCAGAACTGTTTATTTGACTATCAACAAATAGTAATTTTTTATTTTTTTTTGTTATATTAATTATTTTTTTAATTAACCGAGAGGACATCATTCCATGCCTTGAATCACTAATTATAATTTTTTCATAATTTTTTATTTGTTCTTCAAAATATATAATTATTTTCTTTTCTGTCTTATTCATAAGATGATGATTTTCCAATATATCTACTTGTAAAAGTTTATAACCATCTACCCAAAATCTTTCTTTTGAAGTTGTTGGACGATTTATTTCAGAAAATATTTTAACTTTAAATTTTCTATCAATTATTTTTTTAATTTCTTTTAAATTACCAAACTTTGATAAAATGGTAATTAATTGTGTTTTGGCTCCAACAGTTGAAGTTAAATTAGCAAAAAGTCCAGATCCACCTAGAAAAAAATCACTGCTAATCTTTTTAACGGAAAGTGTTGGTGTTTTTGATGTTTTTCCTAATGCTGTGCATTTAGTATAAATATCTAGTATAAAATCACCAACAATTAATACATTGTTTTTATCTAAAGATTGAATTTCATTAAGTATTTCTTTTTTGCTGATTTTTGACTTATTTAGTAATTTTTCAATAGTCTTTAATTGATCAGTCATATAATAATATTATAATTTATATTTATAGATAATAAATGAAAAAGTTAGAAAATTATTTTTATGAAAGTTCAAAAGTAATTCAAAGCTTAAATAGCGAAATAAAAAAATTGAACACAATCTCTGAATTAATGCTTAAAACTATTCAAAGAAAAAATAAAATACTTATTGCTGGAAATGGTGGTTCATTTGCTGATAGTGAACATTTTGTTGGGGAATTAACTTGTACTTTTAATAATAAAAAAAGGAAAGGTTTACCTGCAATATCATTAGGAAGTAATCCTACAGCACTAACTGCTTGGTCAAATGATTTTAATTTTTATTCATATTATGAAAGACAAGTTGAGGCTTTAGCAAATAAGGGTGACTTACTATTTTTAATTTCAACAGGTGGAAATATAAATAAAACAACCTCAAGTTTAAATTTATATTTATCTTTAAAAAAAGCAAAAAAAATTGGTTGTAAAGTAGTTAGTTTAATTGGTAAGTCTGGTGGTAATCTAAAAAAATATTCTGATCACTTTATTTTAGTAAAATCAGATCAGACATCAATTATTCAAGAAGCTCATATTTGTTTAATTCACTATCTATGTTATTTAATAGACAAAAATGTTAAAAATTAGAAATAGAAAAATTAAAATTTTTGGAGATGGCATTAAAATTGCAAATTTGAAAAAGATAAATAATAAACTCATTGACGGAATAACTTACAATCCTACTTTATTTAGAAAATTAAGAATAAATAATTATTTAAATGGATGTAAGAAAATTATTAAATTTTTTCCAAATAAACCAATTTCTTTAGAAGTTATAAGTGATAATTCAAATTCTATGATTGAACAAGCTTTAAAAATACAAAGCTTAGCAGATAATGTTTATGTAAAAATTCCTATTACCTTTACTAATGGAAAATCAGTGAAAGCAGTTTTAAGAAATTTAGTAAATGAAGGTGTGAATATTAATTTAACTGCTGTATTTACGATTACTCAAATTAAAAATATAATTAATATTATCGAAGATACCGATACAATAATTTCTGTCTTTGCTGGTAGACTCTTTGACATTGGAATAAATGCAGAAGAGGAGATGAAAAAAATTAACTCATTTATTCATAAAAATTCGAATTGCAAATCTTTGTGGGCAAGCCCAAGAAGTTCTTATGATGTGTATAG
>CACNCX010000019.1:17500-19823 GCA_902619045.1 uncultured Alphaproteobacteria bacterium
CGAATTAAACCACATGCTCCACCGCTTGTGCGGGCCCCCGTCAATTTATTTGAGTTTTAATCTTGCGACCGTACTTCCCAGGCGGAGTGCTTAATGCGTTAGCTACGACACTGATACTAATGTACCAGCGACTAGCACTCATCGTTTACTGCGTGGACTACCAGGGTATCTAATCCTGTTTGCTACCCACGCTTTCGTATCTCAGCGTCAAAAATGGCCTAGTTAGTCGCCTTCGCTTCTGGTATTCTTTCCAATATCTACGAATTTCACCTCTACACTGGAAATTCTACTAACCCTTACCAAATTCTAGATCACTAGTTTTAAATGCAGTTCCTGGGTTGAGCCCAGGGATTTCACATCTAACTTTTTGATCCGCCTACATACGCTTTACGCCCAGTGATTCCGAACAACGCTAGCCCCCTTCGTATTACCGCGGCTGCTGGCACGAAGTTAGCCGGAGCTTCTTCTTCAACTAATGTCATTATCATCATTGATGAAAGAGTTTTACAACCCGAGGGCCTTCTTCACTCACGCGGCATTGCTGGATCAGGGTTTCCCCCATTGTCCAATATTCCCTACTGCTGCCTCCCGTAGGAGTCTGGGCCGTGTCTCAGTCCCAGTGTGGCTGATCATCCTCTCAAATCAGCTATAGATCGTAGCCTTGGTGGAGCAATTACCTCACCAACTAGCTAATCTAGTGCGGGCTCATCTAAAGGCGATAAATCTTTCTCTTTGCAGACACATCCGGTATTAGCTACAGTTTCCCGCAGTTATTCCGAACCTTTAGGTAGATTCCCACATGTTACTCACCCGTGCGCCACTAAATCCGAAGATTTCGTTCGACTTGCATGTATGAGGCATGCCGCCAGCGTTCGTTCTGAGCCATAATCAAACTCTTAAGTTAAGTAAATTTGACCGAAGTCAAAAATTACGGAACGTCCGTTAAAGCGGAATACTTCTTGTATAAACAAAAGTATTTGTTGATACGTATTCCATTAACATTCGTAAAATTTTAATTACGAATTGTTGTCTACGTATCTCTTTATAATCTTATTAACAAATTAAAGAGCATGCAAAACCCTACTTTTTAAAACTAAAAACAGAGGATTGCTCCTTTTCTAAAGAAAAGAGAATGTGCCTATAATAGTATAAATTTTCCTTGTCAAATCATAAAAAAAATAAAAAAAACACAGAAACCTGGGGATATTTTAATTATATTTTTGGAAAATTATAAAAAAAATAAGAATCTTACAAAAAATTGGTTGCGGGAGTAGGATTTGAACCTACGACCTTCAGGTTATGAGCCTGACGAGCTACCGGGCTGCTCCATCCCGCGATTAGATTTTACTCTATAGGATGTTTATACAAATAAATAAATATTTTTATTATTTAATGATTAAATTGTTTATGAATAACATTTAAAAAAAGTGATGTTAAAAGTTTTATCTTTTTTATCTATAACAAATATTAAGTTAAGCTTTTTAGATCAAGTTTTAATTAGTTTATCAAATTTTATTTTTTTCTTTTTCATTGCAAAATATACGAATATAACAGTTTTCACTGAAATATCAGTGATTTGGATATTTATTCTTTTTTTTTTGGTTTTTGAACAAAGTTTCATAACATTTCCTCTTAAAACTGCACAAAATAACTTCAATAATAACTACATGGAGGGTTTAATATTATTTCAAATAATTATTTTAATTGTAAGTTTTATTATTAGCTATTTATTAATTGGTTTTATATTTTATTATTTTTTAAAAATCGATTTTTATCAATACAATCTATTAGTTTCAATTTGTGTAATTAATCAACAAATTAGACTTTTTGTAAGAAGATTTCTTTTTAAAATTAATAAGGGAAGTTTGCAAATTTTGTTTTTAATAATTGAAATATTTTTTATATATAGTTTTTTAATATTAGCCTTAAAACAAAATATTTTAAATCTTGAAAATATACTTCTTATTCTAACATTATGTTCAGGAATATATTTTTTATATTTCATTACATTAGTTTTTAAATATAATTTTTCTAAAAATAATTTTAAAAATTATTTAAGTAATAATAATTATTTTTACAAATGGCATTTACCAGCAAATATTTTATTATATTTTTCAGAATATTTAATTGTTTTAATGAGTGGATATTATATTAGTAAAGAATTAATAGGTAACATTAGATTTTTTTGGATATTTATAGGGCCTATTACTGTCTTTTTTCAATCTTTTGAAAATTTTTTTCCAAATTATTTTTCAAAAAGTTTTATTAAAAATGATAATTTTAATTTAAGATTATTTAATTTTATAATTATTTCACTCATTTT
>CACNCX010000020.1 GCA_902619045.1 uncultured Alphaproteobacteria bacterium
ATTCATCAATAAATATTTCAATATTCATATTGGATAATGTTTCGGCAATAGTAAACATTATGGAATCTTTTTGATAAGCTCCAAGAACATCACCGACACTAATATGTCTATCAAGTATAAAACCATCAATTGGAGAAACAATTTTAGTTTTTGTTAAGTCTAGTTTTTCACTTTCTAATGTCAATTCAGATTGTTGAATTATTTTTTCAACTTCTTCAATTTCTGCTTTAATAATTTCAATTTGCGCTTTTCGTGAACTGATAATTGCATCCAAAGATGATATTTCTGATTTTATAGTAGCATTTTGAATAATAGCACTTTCATAATCAAAATTCGTGTCATCAAATTCTTTTTTAGAAATAAATTTTTTGTCAAATAAAGCTTTTCGTTCTTCAAGATTTTCTTCTAGCTTACTTAAATATAAATTAGAGTCTTCTAATCGTGATTCAGCACCGTATTTATTTGCAACTGAGTTGTTTAATTCTGATTTTGCTTTTTCAAGACTTGCTTGTTTTTGTTTTAACTTAGATTTTGATATGTCTACTGAAGTTTGAGATTCTTTTACGCTTAAAGTAAAAGGGTTTTGATCAAAGATTGCTAGAACTTCACCTTTGCTAATTTGTTCGTTAAAGTCTTTATTAATTTCAACTATTTTTCCAGATATCTCTGATGATAGTGTTAAAGTGGATGTTGGTATAATTTTACCTGTAGCAGAAACTGTTTTTTTAATGTTTCCTTTTTCTATTTTTATATATTCATAGCTGGTAGTTGCTACTTCTGTATTATTACTCACAAAGAAATAGTAGTAACCCCCTCCTGCTATAATTATTACCAAAATTAATAAGATAAATTTTTTCATTTTTAATAATGTAAGCCGAATATAGTTTTAGAAAAGAAAAAGATACAATATAATTTGTTGGGGTATAAAGCCCTCTCCACTGAGGGAGTTTTGCCCCATTAATATTAATTATTTACTATTTTCTTTAAAAATTAGTGGTTTGATCTCAATAATAAGTCTGTAGCTTTATCAGCTATTGCCATAGCAGGAGCATTAGTATTAGCACCGACAATTGTTGGCATCATCGACACATCAAAAACTCTTAAATTTTTTATTCCCCTAACTTCCAATTTTGTATTTAATACGGCCGTATCATCATTATCTTTACCCATTTTACATGTTCCAACAGGATGCCAATTAGTTTTGATCATTTTTTTTGAATAATTAATGAGATCTTGATCTGAATTAATCGATTGACCAGGAACTGTTTCTTCCAACACAATATCAGATAAAGGTTTAGTCTGAATTACCTTTCTTGCAAGCTTTACGGCGTTTAACATAACATTCATATCATCTTCATGACTTAAGAAATTTGGATCAATAAGAGGTAAATCTAATGGATTAGAAGATTGAATTTTAACCTCTCCTCTTGATTTTGGGTTCATTAAGCAAGATGTAAGTGTTAATCCGTGATCAGGTTTTATACCTCTTGTATCTCTATCGGTATACATTATGGGCACACAATACAGTTTAATTTTAGGATCTTTTTTATCTTCTAAATTTTCTGGATTAAAAAAAGAACAACTATCAACACCTTGAGATCGAACAGGACCTGAATTAAATAATAAATATTGAATTCCATTTTTTATCATTCGCCAACCTTGATCTTGTTTAAAGTAACTATATCCTGGCTTAACTCTAGAAATAACAGGAACTTCATGATGGTCCTGTAAATTTTTACCTACACCTTTTAAATTTTCAATCACAGGAATATTAAACTCGTTTAATTGCTTTTCTTCCCCTATACCCGAATGCATTAATATTTTAGGAGTAACATAAGCACCTGCAGTTAAAATAATATCATTGGCAAAATATTTAGTTAATTTACCATTTGATACACACTCAACACCAATTGCTTTTTTTTGATCAAGGATAATTTTTGTAACAACAGAACTAGTTTTAATATCTAAATTTTTGTTTTTTGTTTTTGAATCTAAAAAAGCACTATACACATCACATCTTTTGCCATTACCAATTGTGTATTGCATTGTTCCTACACCATATTGATCACCATCATTAAAATCATCATTATAAGGCAAGCCCATAGCTTGCATTGTTTTGATATATAAGTTTGACCCTTCTACGATATAACCAGGATCTGAAACTTTTAAGTTACCTTTATTTCCATGATATTCATTTTGAATACGTTGATTATTTTCAAGTTTAACAAAATGCTTGAGCAACGAGTTCCAATTCCAATTACTATCTTCAGTCACCTCTTCCCATTTATTATAATCTGAAGGTTTCCCTCGCATATAAACCATACCATTTACTTTAGAACCTCCACCAAGAGTTTTAGCTTGGGCTATAAAGTGCTGACGATTATTTAATTGTTTTTGAGGTATAGATTCATAGAATTTTAAATATGGACTATTCTCTAAACCTTTAATCCAACCAGCAGGCATCGATAAAAGTAAATTATTAGATTTAATTCCTTCTTCTAAAATTAAAACAGAGGCGCCATGCTCAATTAATTTTGTTGCTGTAATAATTCCTGATGTTCCACCACCTGCAATTATAAAATCATATTTTTTTGCCATATATAAATTTTTCTATTTTAATTTTTTACGTGTTTCTATATTTAATATCAAGATGAAAACTTTAATAGTTAAAGCAGATGATGGAAGAGAATACCATGTAGATGACCCCAATGGCTTTTATCAGCACCTTGTAGATTTTCACTCAGATAATAGTATTGGAAATAATAGTGTGCATGAGGAAAATGGCTATTACTTTACAGTAACACCTTCATTTTACGATACTGTAAAAAAATTTATAGAAAAATAAATTATACAATTAAAAATCTATGCATAGATATTTTTTGATACCCTTTATTGGTTTTTTTCTAATTATTAGTATCATTATGATTTATCTTCAATTTGTTAATGAGGATTGGAAATTTTTAGTACCCAAAATTAAACTTCCAGATTCTTGCAATAATAATAATGAAGTTGAATTTGTAATACATAAGAGTGATATTAATCAGAATAGATCATTTAAAGATGAAAAAGATGTATATAATGGCAACCAATTTCATCCAATCTTTTTACTACCATGTGAAAGAGAGGATCGCCTTTATGATGTGAATAAAAATATAGCAGCATCCCTGCTAGCTATTAATAATTGGTTTGAAAAAAAAACAAATAACCAAACAATTAGATTTGATAAAAAAATTAATGGAAATTTTGATATAACTTTTTTGCGAGTTAATAAAACCATGGATTGGTTTGGCGATTTAGATACCAAAGGTGAAAAAGTTGAAATAACTGAAGTATCAGAGAAAATTGAAAAAATTATTAATGATAATAGTCATTTCTTTAATAATTTTTCTTCAAAGAAATTTATTATTTTTTTTGAAGGTTGGGAAAAAAGAAAATATATTGATTATGATATTTGTGGAAAATCACGATTTGATGGAAACATAGCAATTTACTACACATACTCTAGATTTAAAAAATACATTGGTGATGATTTAATTTTATCAAATAATGACAGAATATTTTCTTGCACTCACAAAGATCATTTAAATGATAAAAATGATGTAACTTTTGGAGATGCAGAAGCAACAATTTTACATGAAATGATTCATTCATTGGGTTTTCCTGCAAAATGTTCAACTAATAATAAATTCTTTCATGTTAATGATAATAAAAATGATGTTATGCACAATCAATCAGGAAAAAAATTTTTAGATTATAATAATGATGATTATTATGATCACGGATTAGATAATTGTCCTGATTTAAAAAATAGTGAGTTTCTAAAAGAATTATTGTAATTAAATTATGTTCTAAGAGTAGTTTTAGCTACAACTAATTCCTCGCGCTTATTTTCTCTGAATACAACAAAGATACCACTTACCATAATAAGAAAAATTCCAATAAATGAGTTTGTATCCGGTACTTCAGAAAAAATAATAACTCCAATTATTATTGCAAAAATTAAATGGATGTACTCAGTTATACTATTAACTAATGGTGAACCGACTCTGTAAGCTGCAATCAAACAAAATATCCCAAGACTTCCAGTTGTAGAGATAAAAAGTATTAATCCAATAAATTGAAGATCATTAAGTATCCAAGGATTACTAAGAATAGAAAAAATTGATAAATTAAAATCTGAATTATGTAATAAAATACTAATTGCGCTTCCTCCAACAAATGCACCTATATAAATATGAAAAGTTTGTTGAAATAAATTATCATTTTTTGAAGTTTTTTTTGCCAATGTCATTGATAATGCATAAGTAGCAGCTGCAATGATTGGAAATAGCATATAAATGTTTATGTCATTAAATTCTGGTTTAATGATTAAAAGTGTACCACTAAAACCAACGAAGATTGAAAATATTCTATTTATTCCAATCTTTATATTCAGAATGAAGTATGAATAAATAGTAATAAAAAATGGACTCACAAAAAACAAACTTGTTGCTTCTGCTAAAGAAATTTGGCTTAAAGAGATAAAAAACAAGGTAAAGCCAAAGAAGAAGGTCGAGCCTCTAAAAATTGCTATATAAGGGTGTGCTGTTCCAAAGAATATAGGTTGTTTTGTGTAAATTAAATATAGGCATAACAATGAAAATCCTACCCCTCCTCTAAATACAAGTATTTGCATTAAAGAGGCATCATGGATGGTGTATTTAATTAAAACGTCCTGGGTAATGATGAATAACATCCCCACAATAATTAAAATAAGACCTTTAATGTTATTATTCATATAAATTTTCTTAGAGTAATTTAGGTATTAGTTTAGAAAAAAAAATAATATATAATTATTTTGATGATTTTTTATCTTGTAACACCGCTAATTTTGATTTTTGCTAGTTCTTTAGGATTAATCATTAATCCCTCTTGGTCAATTTCACCTTTTATTTGGGTTTTTGTATTAGTTCCAATTATCGATCTTGTATTACCTTACTTAAGTAAAGATGATCTTGAACTTAGAGAAAATGTTTTTCATAATTTTTCCATTTTAATTGTGCTTCCCTGCATTTTATTTTTAATTATATTTGGTTTAATAGTTGTTTCTGACTCCACTATCACTTTATTAACCGCTGCCGCTTTAGGTGCAGCTGTAGGTATGTCTGGTGGTTCTATCGGCATTACAACAGCACATGAACTTATTCATCGAAAAAATAAATTTATGCGAGGCATTGGAGTATTTTTACTAGTCTTATGTTGCTATGGGCATTTTCGTATAGAACATATTTATGGTCATCATTTAAATGTAGCTACTAAAGAAGATCCTGCTACAGCTAGAAGAGGAGAAAATTTTTATTTTTATTTTATTCGCTGTGTAATCAATAGTGTGATTTCGTCTTGGAATATTGAAAAAAATATTCTTGATAGAAAAAATCTAAATACATTTAGTTTTCAAAATAGAATGATTCATTATTTTGTATTAGAATTTTTATTTTTAGTGTGTGCTTATTTAATTGCAGGTATCAATGGTTTAATTTTTGTTATCTTTCATTCTTTTGTTTCTATAATCTTACTGGAATTAGTGAATTATATTCAGCATTATGGTTTAGAAAGAAAAAAAGAAAATGGAAGGTACGAAAGATTTACAGATTTACATTCTTGGAACAGTCGTCATATTTCTGCTAATTGGTCGACATTTAATTTAGGTCTTCATGCAGAACATCATCAGAGTGCATCAAAGCCGTATCCTCTTTTATCTCAAGAAGAAAAAGCAATAGAGATGCCTGCTAATTACTCCATCATGTTAATTATGGCTTTAATCCCTCCTTTGTGGTTTTTTGTGATGGATAGGAAAATAGATAACTTAAAAACTATTTAATTTAATATGATAGATTTTTTTTCTAAGTTGAAAGATAATCGTATTTTTCAATTTTCTGTTGTTGTTATAATTATATTAAATGCCATTCTTATTGGAGCCACAACATATCAATTAGATCCAATATTTTTAAATACTATTCATTTACTTGATTATGCAATTACTGTTTTCTTTGTTATTGAAATACTTATTCGTTTTATTGGTGAAAAAGAAAAGAAAAATTTTTTAAAAGATGGATGGAATGTATTTGATACAATTATTGTAGCAATTTCTCTCATTCCTATTCCAAATAATTCTAGTTTCTTAGTTTTACGTCTTCTTCGTATTTTTAGAGTACTAAGATTAATTTCTGTAATACCTGAATTAAAAAAAATTATAGAAGCTATTCTTGCTTCTATAAAAAGGGTATTTTTTGTCAGTCTGCTGCTTTTTATAATACTCTATATTTATGCAACAATGGGTTCAATTTTATTTGGTGAAGATGATCCAGAACGATGGGCCGATCTTGGAATATCCCTAATTACCCTTTTTCAAGTTTTAACGTTATCTAGTTGGGAGAATGTAATGTTGCCTATGCAGGCTATTTACTGGTGGGCATGGATTTATTTTTTCAGTTTTATTTCGATTTGCTCAATTACAATATTAAATTTGGTAATTGCCATTCTTGTCGATGTTGTAAATCATCAAAAATAACCTGTAAAAATTACATAAATCTTCAAATATTAATGCTTATATGGTAATTATTTAAATAATTATAGCAGTTGTAGATTACCTGCATTAACAAAACTATAGGGAGGTATAATGTTTGATAAAAAAGACGATAATTCAAATTCAACAACTGATGTATTTAGACCTGCAAAGGGATCAGCAAAAGTTGTAATTGGTCACGGTGTTACAATTAATGGTGAAATTAAAAAAGCTGATGAAGTTCAGATTGACGGTGAAGCAGATGTTACTATGAAAACTGATAATGTAGTTATTGGTGCTACTGGAGATTGCAAAGGTAATATAGAAACACATAATGCTGACATCTGGGGGAAATTTGACGGTGAAATAAAAGCTTCTGGCACATTAACAATCCAAGAGCAGGGAGTTGCTTCTGGGGACATTGAGTATCAAAATTTACAAATTAAGCTCGGTGGTCAAATCAGTGGTGATATTAAAAAATCTGATAAGATACAACCTATTAAAAAAGATTCAAAACCATCAGAAGAAAATAATTCATTACAAGAAGCAATTAAAAAAGATTAGTAATTATATTTGTTAGCATGAAAGAAAGATTATTTAAACCTCTACATTGGATTATGTTAATCCTTATCTCTCTTGATTTTATTGATACATCTTATCGAATTACGTATGGATATTTTTCAGGTCAAGGAGTGCAACCGCCTGTAGGAGATTTTAATGTTCAAGTTTCCACTTTGGATTTTATTGTGAGTATTGTTTTTCAATTAGCAATCGCTTACACAATTTATATGTTGTACAGTATGAAAAGAAGTGGTGGTTATTATTTAGTAGGTTTAAATATTCTTTTTGTGATCTACGGATTTGTCTTAGGTCCATTTAGTACAGTACCAGCTGGAGAAGTTATTCCTCTTATTGCAGGCTTTATGGTTTTTTATATTATTTTAGTTATTGGGATACCGTATTTGTATTCTGATAAATATGAGTAGTATATATTAATCCTCTAATTGTAATTGAATTTTAATAATTAAATATTATTTAAATAATAAACGATTTGACTCTATTGCGGTTTACAAGCAGCTAAAATGAGATACGTATAAATTTATCCTCCCATTAAGAAAAATGGTGAGGATATTTTTTTTAGGAGATAAATATGAATTTATGTGTTGTATCGAAAGGATCTTTTACCAAAGAAGATTACATGGAATTATATAATTATTTTAAAGATGACATTGCTAAATATACAGATGCGTTTGATATGGCTTTTGTTAAAGATGGTCATGTAATGATTATGTGTAATGTAATTGATGAAGAAAAATTTTACGCTCTATTTGATGACCCAAAATCTAAGGAATTTGATTCAAAATTTAATAGCACAGATACAGTGTATTCTTTGCAAAAAGTAGAATAGTTATAATCCACCATGAGATATTACGAAGTCAGAAATTTTTTCAATTCCGTCGTTATTTTTCATTTCACCAAAAATATAAGGTAAACCATTTCTGGCCTCATTTACATCCTTTTTCATTTGCTCTAAATCAACATTAACATAGGGCGCTAGATCAACTTTGTTAATTACTAATAAATCAGACTTTCTTATGGCTGGTGCTTTTTTTCTCGGTATATCTGCACCTTGTGCCACATCAATCATATAAATTGTTAAATCAACTAATTCAGGACTAAAAGTTGCAGCTAAATTATCACCACCTGATTCAATAAGTATTAATTCTAGATCTGGAAATTTCTTTTTCATTTCATCTACTGCAAGTAAATTGATTGAGCAATCTTCTCTTATAGCAGTATGTGGACATCCACCAGTTTCAACACCTTTAATTCTTTCCATTGGAAGAACTTGTGCTTTCATTAAATATTCAGCATCTTCAGTTGTATAAATATCATTTGAAATAACTGCCATAGAAACTTTTTTAGATAGATAACGACATAATGCTTCTGTTAAACTCGTTTTACCAGTGCCTATTCCACCACCAATACCTACCTTTAACGGTCCATTTATATTATTCATGTTAAATATATCCTTGAATCTAAATTTTCATGCTTAATGGCAAAAATATCACCAATAAAAAAAGTTGAACCTATATCATTGAGAGTCAGTTTATCTGAATGAGTTAAAAATTCTTGAATTTGATTAATAAAAATAACATTAAGACTCTGCCCATCTTTTTGTGACATTGGTATATGTTTTACACATACATTTATTAAATTAGATATAAATGACTGTAAGTAAAACTTAATTAAATCATCAAACTTAATATCAAAATGTAATCCGGCTTTTGCCAAACAATATATAAATGATGTATTTTCAGGTAGAAATAATTCCCAGCTATCTTTCATGATTTTACGAAAAGAATTTCCCATATCTATCATTTCTATTTGTCTTTCTTTGGATGCAGCACTTGCTAAAATTAATTCATTAACTTCCTCACCTTTGTAAATAGATTTCATAAAAATATAATCATTTCTTAATGTTCCATAAAATAAAAGGGCATCTAAAAATTCTTTAACATCATCTTTATTTTTAATTTTTTTATCATCTATCAACGCTTCTAAACCATGAGAGTATGCGTAAGAACCAATAGGAAAAGAAGATGAAAACCATATTTGTAATATTTGATGAGGATCTTTAAATTTTTTCATTTTAATGCTTGTGGCTATGCGTTCTGCCCAAACCATAAGCACCACCCTCTGGTTTAAATTTTTCAAAAACTTTTTTTACATTTCCTTGTAATTTTAGAACCATATCAAGAATTACAGCATCATCTTGAATAAGAATTCTGCTTTCTTCAATTTGACATGGCAGATGTCTATTGCCTATATGCCATATGATTTGCTTTAAATTATCACCCGTTATTTCAATTAAATTTTCTTCTTTAGATAATACTTTAATGATTTTACCATTTTCTAATTCAAAAAAATGATTTTCATCAACACTGACGGTTTCTTCAAGATTAACTAAAAATTCAGTACCATTATTTGCGGTAAGTTTTTTTCTACGAATAAATCTTTCTTCATAAGATAATGAGATTTCATCTAATAAATCCTTATTATTATGATTGTGATGAATTATTTTTAAAGAAGTTTGCATTTTAATACATAAAATAACGTTGAGTTAAAGGTAGTGTTTTAGCTGGTTCACAAGTAATCAACTCACCATCTGCTAAAACTTCATAAGTTTCTGGGTTAACTTCTATTTTTGGACAATAATCATTTAATATCATATCTTTTTTAGAAATTTTTCTAATATTTTTAACGGGTAATAGAGATTTACTTACATCAGAGTTTTTAAATGAATCTTTATCTAAAGAAACTTGACTTACGAAAGTGACAGTAGATTTTTCTAATGATTTTCCAAAAGAAGAAAACATTGGTCTTGAGTAAACTGGTTGTGGTGTTGGTATAGATGCATTAGGATCACCCATTTGTGCACATGAAATACTTCCGCCTTGTAATACCATTTCAGGTTTAACACCAAAAAAAGCAGTATCCCAAATAACAATATCAGCACGTTTATTTTTTTCGATACTTCCAATATGATCAGAAATACCATGAGCTATTGCAGGATTAATTGTATATTTAGCAATGTATCTTTTAACTCTTACATTGTCATTATCACCCTGCTCTTCTTTTAATTGTCCCCGTTGAACTTTCATTTTATGTGCTGTTTGCCATGTTCTAATAATAACCTCACCAACACGACCCATCGCTTGACTATCAGAAGCAATAATTGAAAAAGCACCCATGTCATGCAGTATATCTTCTGCAGCAATTGTTTCTTTTCGAATACGACTTTCAGCAAAAGCAACATCTTCAGGTATTGATTTATCTAAGTGATGGCAAACCATTAACATATCTAAATGCTCTTCAACTGTATTAACTGTGTATGGTCTTGTTGGATTTGTAGAAGACGGAATAACATACTGTTCTCCGCATACTTTAATTATATCCGGTGCATGACCACCACCAGCTCCTTCAGTATGAAAAGCATGAATTGTTCGTCCATTAATTGCTTTAATTGTACTTTCGACAAATCCACTTTCATTTAATGTATCTGTATGAATCATTACTTGAATGTCATGATCATCAGCTACATTTAAACAATTATCTATTGCTGCTGGGGTTGTGCCCCAATCTTCATGTAATTTTAGCGAGCTTGCACCAGCAATTACTTGTTCTTCAAGTGCTTGAGGCAATGAACTGTTTCCTTTTCCTGCAAAAGCTAAGTTCATAGAAAAAGCATCTGCTGATTGTATCATTTTCTCTATATGCCATGGTCCAGGTGTAACTGTAGTAGCTAAAGTACCATGTGCAGGACCAGTTCCACCTCCCAACATAGTAGTAATACCAGAATGAAGTGCATCATCTATTTGCTGAGGACAAATAAAATGAATATGGCTATCAAATCCACCAGCTGTTATAATTTTACCTTCACCAGCAATTATTTCTGTTCCAGGTCCAATAATAATATTTACGTTTGGTTGTGTGTCTGGGTTGCCAGCCTTACCAATTTCATTAATTAAGCCATCTTTAAGACCAATATCAGCTTTATAAATTCCATTTATATCTACAATTAAAGCATTTGTTATAACTGTATCAACAGCACCGTCTTTGCGAGATACTTGAGATTGACCCATTCCATCTCGAATAACTTTTCCTCCACCAAATTTTACTTCTTCACCATATGTTGTTAAATCTTTTTCCACCTCAATAAAGAGCTCAGTATCGGCAAGTCTGACTTTATCACCAGTTGTTGGTCCATACATATCGGCATAAGCTTCTCTTTTTATTTTTTTCATTATAATTGACCCATAACTTTCTTATTAAAACCAAATATCTTTCTATTTCCTGTTATTGGAATTAATTCTACATCTTTTGATTGACCGGGCTCGAAACGAACAGCTGTACCAGATGGTATATCTAAACGCATACCATTTGATTTTTCTCTATCAAATTTTAAATATTCATTTGTTTCAGCAAAATGATAATGACTACCAACTTGTATTGGTCGATCTCCACTATTTGAAACTTTTAAAATAATTGATTGACTTTTATCATTCAAATTAATGTCACTATTTTGTTTTGTTATTATTTCACCAGGTTTCATCATCTAATTGGTTTATGTACTGTTACTAATTTTGTTCCATCTGGAAATGTAGCTTCAACTTGTACTTCAGGTATCATGTCTGGAATACCATCCATACAATCTTCTTTTTTTACTACGTGCGCACCTGTTTCCATTAATTCTGACACCATTTTTCCATCTCTTGCACCCTCTATGACAAAATCTGTTATCAAAGCTATAGCTTCTGGGTAATTAAGTTTAACACCTCTTTCTAAACGTTTTCTAGCAACATTAGCTGCCATACTGACCATCAACTTATCTTTTTCTCTAGGCGTTAATTTCATTTATAAATCCCAACTTATTGGAAGTTTATCATGAATTATATTTTTCATAATAAAATTTAGTGTTTTTTTTAAATCATAATTATCATTTGCTATGCACCTAATGATAATCTTATCATCAAATTTTGTCATCTCACAATAATGATTTTCTATGATTTCTATGATTTTTCTTAACTCAGATTCAAATTGATGAATAATTTCACCAAAAATTATAATTGTTGATAAAGAAGATTGATTATCAAATGTATAATTATTTTTATAATTATCAATCATTGACCCTTGTATATTGATAGACTCAAAATGTTTTAAAGAAGAATTGATATTAATTTTCCATTGATCAGAAAAAGAAATATTTTTAATCTTCTCTGACATTGCCTTTCTTCCAAAAATTGATGTTTCGCAAAAAATCAAATTAGAATTATCTGCTAGATTAACATTTATATTTCTTCTTAATTTTGAATTATCAAATAAAATTAACTCTTTGGGCAACCAATACAAAGTTGAATTATTTAAATTGATATTTATATCTACTTTAGCAGGATCACCTATTCCTGAATAAATCTTTTCAGCGGCTTGCGTACAAATACTTAATTCAGAATTATGAATTGTAGCATTAATTTCAATATTGTCATTACAAGTAATACCTCCTGCAGTGTTAATTAAAACTAATTCTTTACTTTTATTATAATTATTTGGATTTAAAATTTTACAACAACCACTTTGAAAAAATTTTGAAAAATCATTATCTAATAATTCTATATCTATTTTTCCATTTGATCTTTGGAGTAGTTTGTCCATTATTGTTTAATTAAGTATAATCAAAACAAAATTTAAGAAAATAAAATACTTAATGGTTTAAGATTAAAAATTATTAATAAACTAGTGAAATTTAATTTTTCACATAAATTTTACCAACAAAAAACAAACCTAAAGATACTGAAAAACCTATTCCTATTGCATATATCAATGTTCCTATTCCTACTTTTCCACCTAAAAAAAATCCTATACCCACAGCAGATAGTTCAAGTAATGTTCTAATAAATGAAATTGAAAAGTTAGTTTGTTTATTTAAGCCAGTCATTAATCCATCTCTTGGACCAGGTCCTAAATTTGCAGCTAAATAAAAACCACTTCCAATACCTATTATGAAAATACCAATTAATACTTGTAAAAATTGAAATAAGAAATCTTTTGGATAAGGAAGATAGATCAATGAAAGATCCAAAATCACAGAAATTAAAATAGCATTTAATATTGTTCCAATGCCTGGTTTTTGTTTTAGTGGAAACCAAAGTAACAATACTGCAACACTTACAAAAAATGTTGTAATACCTATTGTGTAACCAGTTTTAAATGCTAATCCCTGATGTAACACAAACCAAGGTGAAACGCCCAAATTTGCAGTAATTAATAATGCCTCACCAATGCCAAAGAGAATAAGTCCTAAAAGTAAATAAAAAATTGTTATTTTTTTTGGTTTAAGATTATATTCAAAAGGAGAGCTCCAATATAATTTAGGGATTTCTTTAAGTCTTAATATGTGAATAAAGATTTTTACCATCTAAGGCTCATACAACTTAAACCTGCATCAATCTTTAAAATTTCATCAATATTAATTTTAATAATATTAAAACTTTTCGATAAAATTTCCTCAGTTTTACTGAAACCATCTGGAATTAATAATTTATTATTAATTCGAATACAGTTTGCTGCATTTTCTTCACCCAATGGTAATTCAATTAAATTATAATTTTTTTTTAAGTAATCTAATTTAGACATTCTATTACTTACTAAAATTAAATCATCATCTAATAAACTGCATTCAGATTTAAAATGAAGAATATCTTTTGGTGTTTGACATATTCCAACAGTAGCGCCAAGTGAGGTTAGTATATTAGATAGATTTTCCGCACCTAGTTTATCAGTTCTATTTGATAAACCTATAATAAAATGATTATTAATATTTAATACATCTCCACCTTCTATGATGCCATTTTCGACAATAAATATTTTTTCAAAGTATTTAGTTATTTCGTTTTTAATTATTTTTGCTTCACCATTTCGTGAAAAATCACTTGGATTTAATATAATAATATTATTTTTAAAGATGAGTGCAGGATCTTCTACAAAAATACTATCAGGATATTGTTCCAAACTTTCTAATAAAATTGTATTTAATCCTGCATCTTCAATGGAAGTGATATAATTATTGTGTATCTCTAATATTTTTTCATAACTTGGATGTAAATACTGAGAACTTAATGCATTATGAATACTCTTATTTGGTTTTCTAACAATTGCATTTTTAAATTTATATGTCATTTTTGGCGTGCCCGGCATGATTCGAACATGCGGCCCCCAGATTAGGAATCTGGTGCTCTATCCTACTGAGCTACGGGCACTCCTTATTTAATTTTTATGATTTAATGTTACTTCACCAGTCTTTGTGTCAACAACATCAAAAGTTTTTTCATTATTACTCATTCTTTTAGCTCTAGCTGCTGAAGCACGTTCCATTGCTTCGTTATCAGCATATAAAGAAATGGCCATTACAGTTGTATCACTTGCGCGTATTTGTAATAATTGTTCAGCCTCTGGAAATTCAGATGGTGCTTTTTTTGAATAATCATTAATAGATTCATCAGCATCTTCTTTAGATTTAAAATTAATAGTTGTTATTCTTGCTACAGACATTTCATCTCCTTTTATTAATTTATAATGTAACATAAATTAATTTTTATATAATTATAAATTATATTCTTTGATTAATTTATTATAAACATCATCAAAAACTGATTCCCAATTAAAGAATTTTTTTTGTTTAAAAATATTTAGATTATTATACCAATCATTATTAATATCATACCACCGCCAATCTGGATTCTTTCGTAAAAGAACCCAAGTTTTAGTATTTAAAGAACCTGATAGATGACAAATAGAGGTATCACATGTAATCACAAGATCAACGAGTTTAATTATACAAGCACTATCAAGAAAGTCATTGTTTTTATCAAGGTTTTTGAAAGATTGAATTTTTATATCTGATTTTGATTTAGAAAAATCTGAATCATTTAATTGTAATGAAATTAAATTAATTTTTTTAATTTTAGAAATTTTTTCAAAATTTATAAAAGAAAACGATTTACTTCTATCATTGTTACTTTTCCAGCAAATTGCAATATTAATTTTATTATTCGGTAGTTTTTTTTTCCAAATATTAAGATATTTATTTTCTATATTTAAATATGATTTTTCATAATTGAAACTACCAAATTTGTTATAGAATAAAAAAGGTAAATCAAATAATGGTAAGTAGTAATCATAACTTGGTATTTCATCATTTTCTTCAAAAATTTTTATATTGTTATCTAAGCTTTTCATTAGTAAAGATAATTTTTTTTGAGGAATAAAAAATACTTTAGCCCCTCCTTCTATTAATATCTTAATATATCTACAAAATTGAATTGTATCACCCAGCCCCTGTTCAAAAAAAACTAAAATTTTTTTATTTTTAATATTTTCAAGGCTTGTAAGTCTTGGGGATTTAAATCTAGATTTAAATTCATTAGTTAATAAATAACCATTTATTCTATAATTTAAAAATTTAAAAGATTCTTTGATATCCCCTTTTTTTAATAAGCATATAGCTTTTCCAAAATTTATTATAGGATCGTTTTTGTCAATATCTAAGCCAAAATTATAAAACTTGATTGATTTATTAAATTGTTCTGTTTCATTATATATTTTTCCTAAATTGCTATAAAAAAATTTATTTTTTTTATTTTTTTTTATTCCTTCCTTTAGTATTTTTTCAGCCTCATCATATTTTTCAATTTCAATTAAACATACAGCAAGCGAATTAATTGTTTCTTCAAGATCTGGATTAATTTTTAATGAAAATTTTAAAAATTTAATAGCATATTCAAATTTTTCCTGATCTTGATACGCTTTACCTAAATGAAATAAATATATATAATTATTTTTATCAAAATTTATTAATTTTTTTAATAGATATACAGAATATTCAAAAAATAATATTTTTCTTAAAAAAATAGAAAATAAAAAAAAAGATTGTATTTCTATCTTATCATTAGTATCAATAATTTTAATCTCTTTAAAATTTATGTACTTTAATATTGATAAATCACTAGATACATTTTCCAAATTTTTATTTAAATAAAAATTTGATATTTTTAAAACTTTATTAAAATTTTTAACTTTAATATATGCAAAAATTAAAATGAAAATGATTTCTTTATCTTTTATATTTGTCAAAATATAATTTTCATAATCAGTAATATGTTTAAAATTACTGGTTTTTAAACATGAAACAAAATAAATTTTTAAAATTTTACTATCATTATAATTATTAAAATTATCAAAAATGTGCTTTTTATTAATAATTTCTTTGTAATTCTTTTTAGAATATAAATTTAGAATTTCATTCTTAAAATTTTTTGAATCTAGGCCCATATTTACTTTACTGCACCCTCGGTTAAACCTGATACAAAATATTTACCAATAAATATAAATAAAATAATAACTGGTAAACTAGCCAAAACAGCCCCAGATAATAAAAAACCCCAATCTATTTGATATTGACCAACAATTGCAGACAACCCTACAGGCAGAGTTTTTAATTCATCGCTATTTATTAATATTGAAGCAAATAGATATTCAGTCCATGAGATAATAAAACAAAAAATTGATACACTTGCTATGCCAGGCGCTGCTAAGGGTAAAATAATTCTTGAAATTACTATATATCTTGATGCGCCATCAATATATGCAGCCTCTTCTATTTCATTTGGTATTAATTTAAAAAAAGCTTTTAGCATCCAAACTGCAAATGGAGTTGCAAAAAGAACATTTACCATGATTAATGCAAAATAACTATTTAACAAATTTACTTTTGCAAATAATAAATAAATGGGTACTAATAAAATAACTCCTGGAAAAGCGTAGGTAACAAGAAGAGAATATTCTACAAATTTATTTCCATAGAACTTCAGTTTATGCAATCCATATGCGGCAGAAACAGATAAAATAATTGAAATTATCATAGAGGAAAAAGAAACAATTAAACTATTTTTTAAATATATAAAAAAATCTGAGTTAAATAATATTTTATTATAATGTTCAAAGGTAAAAGATCTTGGAATAATGGTTGTAGTTGTTGCAATTATTTCTTCAGGACTTTTAAATGATGATGTGATTATCCAAAAAAATGGGAAGAAAAAAATTAGTATAATAATAAATAATGATAAGCTTAAAAATATAAATTTTATATTATTTTCTTTAATCATCTTGTTTAGGTGCCATATATTTTATAAAAATTATGGAAAATAGTAGTAACAAAAAGCTAGTAATTATTGATAGAGTTGCTGCTTGACTAATTCTAAATTTAGTAAAAGCTGTTTCATAAATTAATAATGGTAAGGTAGTTGTAGCACTCGAGGGTCCACCCTTTGTGATTAACCATATAATGTCAAATATATTAAATGATAATAATGTACCAACTAGACCTAAAACAAAAAGAACACTTTTAAGGTTTGGAAATGTAATAAAAAGAAATTGTTGAACAAAATTCGCTCCATCAACTTTAGATGCATCATACATTTCCCTATTTATGGAATTAAGTCCAGAAAGAATAATTAATGCTAAAAAAGGACTCCAACGCCATGAATTTATTAGAACTAAACTTATAAAAGCTTTATTAGGAGAACTAAAGAAACCTGTTGCTTCATCTAATAATCCAATATCAATTAAAACTGAATTTATTACACCACTACTACTACTTAACATTAATTTCCAAATAACAACAACAACTACTGTTGGAATAATAAATGACAAAATAATCCAATTAGCCATAATTTTTTTACCAGGGAATTTATAGTTAATAGTTAAGGCAATAGTGAATGCAAAAAATGTCTGACAGAGTGCATTACCAATTATCCAATAAAAACTATTTAATAAAGCATTTAAAAATTTTGATTTTCCAAATAGTTTTATGTAGTTATCAATACCTACAAATTTTCCTGATGTACCGATTATCTTGACATTAAATAAACTTAATTCAAATGCTATATAAATTGGAACTAAAATAATAAGGGAAATCCAAATAACTAGTGGAGATACAAACAACCAGCCTTCAATATTATTTTTTTTCACAGAAATCACAGCACCTCTATTAGAGGTGCTGAAAAGTTTTTAATTACTCAATAGCTTCAGTCATTATTTCCATACCTTCACTAACTGCATCTTTTGCACTTTTGCCATCGATTAAAGTTAGTTGAAGAGTTTGAGCTAATAAATTCTGAGCTGATATAGATGATATGCTTGTAAAAGTATTACCATTCGTAAAACCAAATAGACTTCCTCTTGTTGAATTGTCTAACATTGTTTCTACTTGTGATTTATATTTTACAACAACTGGATCATCCCAATAAGTTGAATCTTTACTACCAGCTTCAGTTATTGGTAAAAATAATCCTGGCTCCATGTTGATAAATCTTCCATAATTTCCAGGCTCCATTAAGAAACTTAGAAACTTTTTAGAAGCTTCCATTTTTGCTTCATCAGCAGTCATTATCATTGCAGAATTTACATACGAAACAGTTCCAGCTCTATGAGCCTTACCATTTGCATGAGGTATTTGAATTACACCTAAGTCACTAGCATCTCCACCAGCTTGTGAGTCATATGTAGAAATAACAGTGAACTGCAATATCATTGCACAACCTTTACTTGCAAAACATGCTTCGGCTTCACCCCAAGTCCAGTTTGCTGCATCAGGAGCTGAATATTGATATAATTCTTTATAAACATCGTAAGCTGCTACAGTTTGAGGATTATCAAATCTTAGGGTGCCATCAGAATTATAAATTTCTTCTGCACCTGAGTTAACCATAAAACTATATATTGTTTGATCAGTATAAAGCTGTTTATTGCCAGGAAGGCCTATTCCATAAACACCATCTTTAGTTAAAGCTTTAGCTGCTTTTTTTAAATCAGACCAAGTTTTTGGTGGCTCAATTCCAGCTGCTTCAAAATCACTTTTTCTATACCATAGTGATAAACCCATGTTCCATAAAGGAACAGCCCAAGTATGACCATTGTAAGTATATTGATCAAGTGCTTTTTGGTAAAAACCATATTTTGAATCTAACTCTGCAACAAAATCCTCAACAGGTTGTGCTGCACCCATATCAGCAAGTATAGGTGTAAAATCTGGAATACCAACTAATATTTCTGGTGCAGTTCCAGCAGCAACTGAAGCAGGAGCTTTAGCATAAATTTCACCCCAGTTTTGAACTTCTTGTGTTACATTAATATCTGGATTTGCAGAATTAAATTCATCTATTAACGTTTGAATTCTATCTACTCTATGCGGAACACCTTCCATATGCCAAAAAGTAACATTTGTTACAGCATAAGCATTCAAAGAAAATAGAATTGTAATAAAAAATAATAAAATTTTATTCATTTTTCCTCACTTAAT
>CACNCX010000021.1 GCA_902619045.1 uncultured Alphaproteobacteria bacterium
AATGTGAGGCAATAAAAGGTTTAGTGCTTATTGATGCAATGTCCCAAAAACTTTTCTCTCCAATGTGAGAAACATCGACTAACACATTATTATCTTGGCAAATAGAAATAACCTCTTTCCCAAAATCATTTAAGCCATGGCTTTTAAGTTTTGACAAATTGTATGTCTCATCATAATTTGATGAAACCCAATCCAATGAATGATTCCAAGTTGGGCCAAAATAGAAAAGCCCTCTTTCAATAAAATGATATAAATTATTGATATCATTTTCTAAACCCTCTCCACCTTCCATTGAAATTGGGAGCATTGTCTTATTTTTATCTATTCCTTCATTAATGTCTGAGATTTTTTTAGGGATGCTAATTTCTTCATGTGATGAAATTCTTTCAATCTCATCATACATTTTATCAGCTCTCTTAAAAAAATTTGGTTCTCTAGCATTGCTAGATACCCAAATAATTAAAATCTCTAAATCAATTTCAGATTTTAGTAACCTTGGTATGTCCGTATGCCCATGTGATGTAAGCTTTGTAACATCTTCACCTTCAATAACTCTTTGCACAAGATCATTATGCAAGTCAGCAACAAACATCTAATTATTTTACAATCTCCATTTTAATTATTTTATCTGGATCAGCAGGTGGTTCACCTCTTGTGATATTATCAACATATTCCATACCTTTAGTAACTTGAGCCCAAACGGTATATTGACCATCTAAAAAAGAGCAATCATTAAAACAAATGAAAAATTGACTATTGGCGCTATTTGGATTTTGAGCTCTTGCCATTGATACTGCACCTCTTCCATGATTCTCAGAAGAAAATTCTGCCTCAATATCCGGAAGTTTTGATCCACCTGTGCCTGCTCTTGATAAGTTGAAATTATCATTACTTGAATTTCCAAATTCTACATCACCGGTTTGAGCCATAAAGCCATCTATAACTCTATGAAAAACAACTCCATCATATTGTCCTTCTTCAATAAGTTGTTTGATTTGTTTTACATGTTTTGGTGCTACGTTTGGTTTTGTCTCTATTACAACAACACCATCTTTAAGTGTCATATGAATAGTATCTTTCTTTTCATCAGCCATTGAAATCCCCCCTTTTAGGAATATTGAGAATATGAAGATGAAAATAAATAGTTTTTTAAGTTTATTCATATTTGTTTTCTTTACCTTCACCCAAATTGTTTTATATATATGTAATGCACATCTTTGAAGAAAATATCAAGAAATTAGATCTAAAAATTCCAGATATGCCAACTCCACTTGCAAATTACGTACCCTTTAAGGTTGCAGATAATACTGTTTATGTGTCTGGTCAAGGACCCGTAATTGATGGTAAAATTCTTTATAGTGGAAAAGTTGGTGAAGATATTTCTGAAGAAGAAGGAATAAAAGCCGCTGAAGCTTGTTGCATTAATATTATTGCAGCTCTTAAAACATCGATAGATGGTGATTGGGATAGACTAGATTCTTTTTTAAAACTTGGAGGTTTTGTAAATTGCAATGATAACTTTACCAATCAACCAAAGATCATAAATGGAGCATCAGATTTATTAGTCAATATTTTTGGTGACAAAGGAAGACACTCAAGATTTGCAGTTGGTTCAAACGCACTTCCTTTAAATATTTCTGTTGAAATAGACGCCATCATTAAAATCAAATAAAAAATTTAATATGAGTAAATATTTTTTTTGCTCTTCTCTTAATGATATTAAAAAATCAGACTGGAATGAATGTGTTCAAAATGATCATCCATTCTTGCAATATGAATTTCTTCACGCATTAGAAGAAAGTAAAAGTGCAAATACCAAAACAGGTTGGCAACCATATCATTACATAGAAAAAGAAAATGATAAAATTATTTCATTATGTCCTCTTTACATAAAGAACCATTCGTTTGGAGAATATATCTTTGATCATTCTTGGGCTGATGCTTATCATCGATATGGAATAAATTATTATCCAAAACTTCAATCTGCTATTCCGTTTACACCCGTTACTGGTGATAGAATTGTTTTACATAAGTCAGTTAAAGATAAAAAGAAAAAACAAGTTCAAGTAATTAAGAATATTATAGAAGAAGCTAAAAAAATAAATGTTTCTTCACTGCATTTTAATTTTGTTAATGATGCTTCTAATTGGAATGATGTTGAGAATATAATGATTAGATCAGGGATACAGTTTCATTGGCATAATAATGAATATAAAAAATTTGATGATTTTTTAAATGATTTATCTTCCAGAAAAAGAAAAATAATTAAACGGGAAAGACAATGTATTGAAAAAAATAATTTACAAGTAAAATTACTTAATGGAGATGATATTAAAGAAGAGCATATAAGTTTTTTTTACGATTGTTACTTAGATACTACTGGAAGAAAATGGGGATCCACGTATTTAACTAAAGAATTTTTCTTTGAAATATTATATAATTTCAAAAATAACATTTTACTGATAATGGCCTTCCAAGAAGACAAAATGGTTGCCTCTGCAATTAATTTTATAAGTAAAACTCATTTATATGGTCGTTTATGGGGGTCAAAATACGAAGTTCCCTTTTTACATTTTGAGCTATGTTACTATCAAGCAATAGAATATGCCATAAGAAATAATATTAAAATAGTTGAGGCTGGTGCTCAAGGAGAACATAAGTTACAAAGAGGATATGTTCCTACTAAAACATGGAGTGCACATTGGATTAAAGATCAAGAATTTAGCAAGGCAATTCAAAATTTTCTTGATAATGAAAGTCAGTTAATTGATAATCAGAAAGAAAGATTAGATGATTTTCTCCCGTTCAAAAATTAAGCAAGTTCTTTTTTAACTTCTTGCTTATTTGAAAATTCAAAACTAATTTTTTTATCCTTACATGTTATTTCTACGTGACCACCCTTAGACAATTTTCCAAAAATTAGTTCTTCAGCCATAGGTTTTTTAACTTTTTCTTGTATTACTCTTCCCAATTCTCTTGCACCATAAACCTCATCATAACCTTTTTCGGCTAATAATTCTTTTGCTTCCTTATTAATTGATAATGAAACACCTTTGTCTTCAAGTTGAGCCTCAATTTCTATGATGAACTTGTCTACGATGGAAAGAACTATATTTTTAGATAAATGATTAAAATGAATTATTGAATCAATTCGATTTCTAAATTCGGGTGAAAAGATTCTATTAATTGCGTCACTACTATCATCGTTAGATCTTTTTGCATTAAATCCTATTTTATTTTTAGATACATCAATTGCACCAGCATTAGTTGTCATGATTAATATAACATTTCTAAAATCTATAGTCTTGCCATTATGATCAGTCAATTTTCCATAGTCCATTACTTGAAGAAGTATATTGAATAAATCAAAGTGAGCTTTTTCAATTTCATCTAAAAGAAGTACACAATGAGGATTTTGATCTACGCCATCTGTTAGTAACCCCCCTTGATCAAAGCCAACATAACCTGGAGGAGCCCCAATCAGTCTGCTTACAGTATGACGTTCCATATATTCTGACATATCAAATCTAAGAAGTTTAATACCAAGTGTATTACTTAATTGTTTAGCTACCTCAGTCTTTCCAACTCCAGTAGGTCCAGAAAATAAATACGAGCCTATTGGTTTACCATCTTCTCTTAGCCCTGCTCTTGCTAACTTTATAGAAGATGAAAGCTCTTCTATAGCTTTGTCTTGACCAAATACGAAATTTTTCAAATCTCTTTCTAGATTTTTTAGACTATTCTTATCACTTTGATTAACAGATTTTGTTGGAATTCTTGCCATTAAAGCAACAACTGCTTCTATATCTTTTGATAGAATAATTTTCTTTCTTTTCTCTTCGGGCAATAAATATTGTGATGCACCTGCTTCGTCAATGACATCAATGGCTTTATCAGGAAGTTTCCTATCACCTATATATTTATTTGATAATTCAACAGCGCTAATAATTGCTTCAGGTGAATATTTAATATTATGATGTTCTTCATAGTATGTTTTTAACCCTTCAAGAATTTTGATTGTCTCATCTTTTGATGGTTCTTTGACGTCAATTTTTTGGAATCTTCTGACCAAAGCTCTATCTTTTTCAAAATAGTTTTTAAACTCCTTATAAGTAGTTGACCCAATGCATTTAAGAGTACCGTTGCCTAAAGAAGGTTTTAATAAGTTACTGGCATCCATTGATCCCCCACTGGTAGCACCTGCACCAATAACGGTATGGATTTCATCTATAAATAAAACAGCTTTGTCTTTTTTTTGTAACTCTTTAAGAACTGCTTTCAATCTCTCTTCAAAATCACCTCTGTATCTTGTACCCGCAAGTAGTGCGCCCATATCCAGTGAATATATAATTGCGTCCTCCATAATTTTAGGTACTTTTTTTTCTGTAATTCTTTTTGCCAATCCTTCAGCAATTGCTGTTTTCCCAACACCAGGGTCTCCAACAAATAAAGGATTATTTTTTTGTCTTCTGCATAAAATTTGAATTGTTCTATCTAGTTCTTTGCTTCTTCCGATCAGCTTGTCAATTTTACCATCTTTTGATTTTTCATTTAAGTTAATACAAAACTGACCTAAAGCACTTTTCGGTTTTTGTTGTTCATTATTGTCATTTGTTTGGCTATCTACAAATTCTTCATTTTCAAAACTTTCATTACTTTTAGAAATACCGTGTGAAATATATTGAACAGCATCTAATCTGCTCATATTTTGTTGATGAAGAAAATATACTGCATGACTTTCTTTTTCAGAAAATAAAGCTACAATCATGTTAGCTCCTGTAACACTCTCTCTTCCACTTGATTGCACGTGAATTGCAGCTCTTTGTAAAACTCTTTGAAAACCATTTGTTAATTTTGGCTCTCCAGTAAAGTTCTCTTTAAGATTTTCTAAATCATTAATAATAAATTTCTCAACACTTTCTTTTAGATTTGAAATATCTACTGCGCACGCTTTAAGAACACTAATTGCATCTTGATCTTCCAAAAGAGAAAATAATAAATGCTCTAGAGTTACATACTCATGCTTATAAGTAGTTGCTAGCTGATATGCTTCTCTTAATGTTTTTTCTAAATTTTGTGACAGCATTAACTTTTTTCCATTGTGCATTGTAAAGGATGTTCATTTTTTTTTGCCATATCCATTACTGATTTACATTTAGACTCAGCAACCTCATAAGTAAATGTTCCACAAACACCAATACCATTTTTGTGAACATGTAACATAATTTGAGTAGCTTCCTCTTGTTTTTTATTAAATATTTTTTCTAATATCATAACAACAAATTCCATTGGTGTATAATCATCATTTAACAGCAAAACATTATACATAGATGGTTTTTTTGTCTTAGGCTTTGTATCTAATAAAAGTCCTCTTTGAAAATCGTCCTTATTATTATTATTATTATTATTGTTATTATTTTGATCTTCATTTGCCATATTTCTTAAATAATATGTTTTAGAATATTTTAAAGTATTTTTCTGTTTGAAAGCATCGAAAATCTTATGTTAATCAAGAAAAAATGAAAAAAAATTTATTATTAATCATAATTTTAAATAGCTTTTTAATATTAGGTTTTTCAACAAATCTTTTTGCTAAAAAAGCAGCAATCGTTATTGATTTTGACACAGAAGAAGTACTATTCGAAGTTAACGCTGATACAAGAAATTATCCAGCATCCTTAACAAAAATAATGACTCTCTACATAGTGTTTGATTATATTAATAAAGGAAAGCTTAGTTATGATAGTCAATTAAGTGTATCAAATATTGCTGCTTCAAGATCACCAAGCAAACTTTATTTAGAAGCAGGATCAAGTATAAAAGTTAGAGATGCAATTAATGCACTTATAATTAAATCAGCAAATGATGTAGCAACTGTAGTTTCTGAAAATATATCAGGCAGTGAAAAAGAGTTCGCTAAACTTATGACACGCTATGCAAAAAATTTAGGCATGAATAATACAACATTTAAAAATGCGTCAGGTCTTCCCAATAGAGCGCAATTAACAACTGCAAGAGATATAGCAAAACTTTCACATGCACTAATTTCAAATTTTCCAGAAGAATATAAATTGTTTAGCAAAACAAAATTTACTTATAAGGGTAAGACTTACAAAACGCATAATAAATTAATGTTAAGCTACGATGGCGCTGATGGAATTAAAACTGGATATATAAAAGCATCTGGTTTTCAGTTAGCTTTTTCTGCTGTTAGAGATGATAAGAGATTAATAGGAATTATTTTTGGAGGTGATACAGGAAGCCAACGAAACAAATCTTTAAAAATAATAATGGATAAAGAATTTGCTGAATTAAATATTAAGACAAAAAGTAGTAATAAAAAAATAGTTAAAAAAGACGAGACTGCAAACCAAAAAATTGAAAAGAAAAAAAATGCTTATTCCATTGTTGTTGGAACATTTAAGTATAGAAATAATGCAGAAAAACAAATCAAATTAATTAAAAGTAAATATCCAGTTTCTACTAAAGATAAAATTTCAAATGTTGTGCTGATAAAAGTTAGCGGTAAACAACTTTATGAATCTAGATTTGAAAATTTTTCTAAAAAAGAAGCGTATACGGCCTGTAAAAGACTGAAAAAATATAATCGTGATTGTTTTGTTAGACTGTAAACTTATAATTTACACCACTTAAAGATAACTGATTTTCGATAATTGCAATCAAAGACTTAAGGCCTTCTTGAGAAGTAGACTCTGCTCTACAAGTTAGTTGGTTTTGGGTATTACTAGCTCTCATTAGAAACCATCCATCATCATTTTCAACTCTTATACCGTCAATATCTATTATTTTACCTTCTGTATTTTTTATTCTTTCTTTTATTTCTTCAATAATTAAAAATTTTTTTGTTTCATCTACATCAAACCTTGTTTCAGGGGTTGAATAAGTTTTTGGATATATATTAATTAATTCATTTAAAGATTTTTCTTGATTACATAATATTCGTAATAAGCGTAACGCAACATACAGTGCATCATCGTAACCATAAAAATCATCTGCATAACATACATGACCACTCATTTCTCCTGATAAAGGCGATTTTAATTCTTTCATTTTTTCTTTTATTGGAGAGTGACCGGTTTTGGACATAATAGGATCACAATTAAGTTTTTTTGCTTCATCAAAAAAAACTTTACTGCATTTAACATCCATAATTATTTTTGGGTTATCGTATAAGTTAGCAATTTCAGTGCATAGTAATAACATGTACTGATCCGCCCAAACTAAATTGCCTAAGTTGTCTACAACACCTAAACGATCTCCATCACCATCAAAAGCCAGACCTATGTCACATTTGTTATCTTTGACTGACTTTATTAATTGCTCCATATTTTTTGGAACAGTTGGATCTGGGTGATGATTAGGGAAATTTCCATCAACTTCTTCATTAATTAATATATTTTCAGAATTATTTAAATTGTTTGTAACTTCCTTAATGACAGCTCCCATCGCACCATTACCAATATCCCAAGCAATTTTTATTTTTTTATTGAGATTAATATTTTGTAATAATCTTTCGTTATAATCTTTTTTAATATCTTCATTAATAATTTCACCTTGGACTAATTTTAAATCATTTTGATCAATTAATTTTTGAAGGCTTTGAATGTCTTCGGCATAAAAAGAATGCTTATTTAAAACCATTTTAAAGCCATTGTATTCTGATGGATTATGAGAACCTGTAACCATTATAGCTGCGTCTGCATTAAGATGGTAATGAGCAAAGTAAGTCATAGGTGTAGGCCCCATACCAATATTAATTACCTTAGCGCCTGAATCTTTTAAACCTTGACATAGTGCTTTATGTAAATCTGGTGATGTTAATCTCCCATCGTAGCCTGTAGCAATTATATTAGATTTTAAGCGATTAATTACCGTGTATGCAAATGTTCTTCCAATAGTATAGGCGGTATTTTGATTAATATTATTACCAACCACACCTCGGATATCATACTCTCTTAAAACCTCTTTATCAAAATTCTCAATTTCCAATTTATTTACCTGTTCCATAGTATTCATATCCCATGTCTTTTAAATCTTTTGGAATATAAATGTTTCTTAAATCGAAAATTATTTTGTCTTTTAATAATTTAGATATTTTCTCAAAATTTAATGCTCTGAATTCGTTCCATTCTGTTCCAATAATGATTGCAGAGGATCCCTCACAAGCTTCGTAAGCAGAATTAAATAAAACAAGATTAGAATTTTCTTTTTTAACATTGCCCATAGCCTCAGGATCATAACATTGTATTTTAAATCCTTGTTCAAAAAGTAATGATGCAATTTTCATCGATGTAGAATCTCTTATATCATCTGTATTAGGTTTAAAACTTAAACCAAGAAAAGTTATTGTAGAATTATTTTTTATTTTTGAACTAATTTTACTAGAAATTTTAATTATACGATCTTGATTAGATTTGTTCACTGCATTAATTATAGATAAATCAATATTTTTCTTTTTAGCTGTAGAAGCAAAAGCCTTAACATCTTTTGGAAAACATGAACCTCCAAATCCAGGTCCCGCATTTAAAAATTTGGAACCAATACGTTTATCTATACCCATTGCATGTGCTACCTGCTGAACATCAGCTCCTACTACTTCACATAAGTCAGCAACTTCATTAATAAAGGCTATTTTAGTTGCTAGAAAACTATTAGATGCATATTTAATAATTTCTGATGTTTCTATTGATGTAGCCACAATTGGAGTTTCCTTAAGAAATAAAGGTCTATAAAGTTCTCTCATTATATTTTCAGATTTTTTCTTATCTGTTCCTATTACAATTCTATCTGGTCTAATAAAATCATCAATAGCAGATCCTTCTCGTAAAAACTCTGGATTAGAAACTACATCAAAAAATTTTTGATCAACTTTATTTGATATAATTTTTTTTACTTCACTTGTCGTTCCAACTGGTACGGTGGATTTAGTTACAACTAAACAATATTTTTTTATACTTTCTGAAATTTCATCTGCAACTTGCCATACAAAACTTAAATCAGCTTCATCTTCTAACCTTCTTGTAGGAGTTCCAACAGTTATAAAAAAAATATCTGTATTTTCTGAATTATTTTTTATGCTTGAAGCAAAAGATAATAATTTTGTTTTATTAATATGCTTATCTAAAAGCTTATCCATTCCAGGTTCAAAAAATGGACACGTACCTGATTTGAGTTCTTCAAGACGCTTCGTATCTTTATCGATACATGTTACAGAATATCCAAATTCAGCAAAGCAAACTCCCGTCACCAAACCAACGTAACCGGTACCAACGATTGTAAGATTCATCATATTGCAGAATTTATTAAAATTTCTGTCTCAATAACCTAAATATTTATCATTTGTTATAAAATAAATACGAGATTTTTACTGGAAAAAACGTAATTTTTTATTATTTATATCGTAATTATGTCAGAAACTAAAAAAGTTCAAACAGGAATAAATAATATTTCCGAAGAATGGTTTAGAGCTAAAATAGATAGAAAAACTCTAAAAAAACTTTCTAAAAGATCAGATTTTGAGGGCTGGAAACATATAATTATTTATTCACTTTCATTAGGATCTCTAGGCTTATTATCGATATATACATGGCATAGCTTATGGTTTTTACCTGTGTACCTAGCATATTGTACGATGTGGGGTGGAGCTGATGCTATTTGGCACGAGTGTGGTCATGGAACTGCTTTCAGAAATAGAAGATTAAATAAATTCTTCTATAACATTGCTAGTTTTATGAATAATTTTGAACCTGTTAGATGGAGATGGAGTCACTCTCTTCATCATAGCTATACTGCTTCAGTTGATCCTCATGACTACGAAGTTGATGGTAGTATTTTTGCTAAACATACATTTTTAAGTTTTATTTTAAATTTTATTCCTGGAATTGGTTTTTTTACAATTCACAAATCTCTTTATGTAGAAATTATTAAACATGCTTTAGGCATTAGGACTGATGTGATGGAAGATTGCATCCCAGAAGATAAAATTAATGATTGTATAAATAGCTCTAGAATTTTTGTTCTTCTATGGATTACAATAATAGGTGTCTCAATTTACTTTTCTACCTTTTTGCCAATATTTTTATTTTTAATACCAAAGTTCTTTGGCATTAATGGTATCTGGGGTGTAACACAACATATGGGTCTAAAAGAAAACGCCAAAGATCACCGACTATCAACAAGATCAGTTAGACTTAATCCGATTTTTAGTTTTATTTATTGGAAGATGGAATACCATATTGAGCACCACATGTTTCCTATGGTGCCTTCCTACAATCTTCCAAAATTATATGAAGTAATAAAAGATCAAATGCCAGAACCACAAACACTGTATGCTGCGTATAAAGAAATAATACCCGCAGTTATAAAAAAATCTAAAAATCCAGACTATTTTATTCCTGTTCAAGTTCCGAATAATTAAACTATACTTGACACATCTTCAGCTTTAGTTTTATCTATATCTTTATATGGAGTTAAGAAATTTTATTGATGGTAAATTCATTGATTCACTCTCTAAGAAAAATATTCCTGTATTAAATCCTGCTAATCAAAAAATTGTTGGTAATATTGATGAAGCTTTGGATGAAGAAATAGATTTAGCTTTCAAAGCTGCAAAAAGAGCATTCGATAAAAGAATTTTAGTAGACATGGATGCAAAAGATAAATCGAATATGATGAGAGCTATTGCTCAAAAATTAAGAGAACGCAAAGAAGAAGGAGGAAAACTCCTTAGCCAAGAAAATGGCAAAACGATTAAACAATGTATTGATGAATTTAAAGGTGCTGCCGATACTTTTGATTTTTATGCTGGGCTAACAGATAAAATAGAAAATAAACTTATACCTTCTGGACATGATACTTTAAATTATGTTGTACTTGAGCCTTTTGGAGTAGCTCTTCAAATTGTTCCGTGGAACTATCCTGTTTCTATTTTTTCAGGTATGGTTGCACAAAACTGGATTGTTGGAAATACAATAGTTATCAAACCTCCTGAATTGTGTCCTATATCGTCTAATTTTTATGGTCAAATTTTCAAAGATGTAGGCGTGCCAGATGGAATTATAAATATTGTTCATGGTTATGGTGAAACAACTGGTCGAAAACTAGTTCAACATCCTGGAAGTGATTATATTGTTTTTACAGGATCGCCTGAAGTTGCATCTGAAATTCTAAAAGAAACAGCAGATAGAATTATTCCTACTCATTTTGAATTAGGCGGAAAGTCTGCAGCTATAATCTATCCTGATGCCGATATTGATAAAGCTGTTGATAGTACAGTTAAAGGAATTTTTAAACCTAATGCTGGTCAAATATGTGTTGCAATGTCTAGGGTAATTGTTCATCCAAAAATAAAAGATGAATATATGACAAAGTTAGTTGCCAAAACGCAAAAACTAAAAATTGGTGCTGGGGACGAAGATGGAACTGAAGTGACACCTTTAATATCAACTGATCAAATGCAAAGAGTATCAAATTATGTGAAATCAGGAATACAATCAGGTGCTACTTTAACAATAGGTGGAGATAAAGCTGAAAGAGATGATGGAAATTTCTATCAACCAACTATTTTTGATAATGTTAAAGTTGATGCTACAATTGCTCAAGAAGAAATATTTGGTCCTGTAACATCAGTATTTGATTTTGAAGATGAAGAAGAAGCAATAAGTATAGCTAATTCAACAAAATACGGTCTTGCTTCCGGAGTATTTACTTCAGATGACCAAAAAGCAAAATGGACTGCTGATAGAATTCAAGCAGGAATAATTTGGCAAAATGATTGGTTTGTTGATGGAAATAATCTTCCTGGAGGCGGTTACAAAAGATCTGGTTATGGAAGAGATGGAGGAGTTGACGGTGTTTATAGCCATGGTCAAACAAAGCGAATAAGTAAAAGACTCTACTAGTTGACATTCACAAATATTATCTTAACAATATTGTAATAATACTTTTAAATTAATTCATGGGAGGAATTATGAAATTTATTAAATTATTTTTAATCACTGTATTTCTTCTTCCAGTTTCTATGCACGCATATGCTGCTCCAACTGGACAAGATCTTGGTGATAAATGGTGCTCAGACGTAAAAATGCATTTCTATGCTGGCGGTCCTGAGGCTGGTGGCTTTGCTGGAATAGTTGCAGCAGGAGCAATGAATGCAATTAGGGATACGGGCGCAGATGCTGAAATTATTTACTCAGAATGGGATTTTGAAAAAATGGTCCGTCAACTTAGAGAATCAGTTGGACTTGGAGTAGATGCTATTGCAATGATGGGACATCCGGGAGATGAAGCTCTAATGCCTTTAGCAAAACAAGCTGCCGAAAAAGGTATTCTAATGACCTATCAAAACGTTGATCCATCAGGTGTAAGAGCAAAATTTGGTGGTGGATACGTAGGAGCAAATTTAGCAACTCAAGGTAAAGCTCTTGCAAGAGAAGCAATTAGGCAATTTGGTTTCAAAGCTGGAGATCACGCTATAGTAATGGTTCCTATTGGAGATTACGCTAGAGCTCAAAGAGAAGATGGTGCAAGAATCATATTTGAAGAACACGGAATGACAGTTACTGTTCTTGATGGACAGCCAGCTTATGCTTCCGACCCTAATATGACTATTCCGGTTTTCTCAGCAGCATTAAATGCCAATCCTGAAACAAAAGTAATTGTTCACTCTGGAAGTGATGTAATGAATGTTGCAGAAGGTATTGCCAAAGCTGCTGGTTATGGACCAGGAGAATTACTACAAATTGGATTTGATACAAGTCCGCAAATTATGTCAGCGTTTGAAAAAGGATATGTTCATCTAACATCTGATCAACAACCTTTCCTTCAAGGGTATCTTCCAGTGTTATCACTTTGTCAAACAGCTGTACTTGGTACTGGTGCAATAAACCAAGATACTGGTGCAGGATTTGTTGATACAAATAATTATCAAGCTGTTAAAGCTCTTGCTGATGCAGGCTTAAGATAGGTAAATATATTGCTAACCCATTTTAATGGGTTAGCATTTCAAAATTTATGGAAAATATCATTGAATTAGATAATGTTACAAAAAGATTTGGCGGTATTACTGCTTTAAACAAAGCATCATTAAAAGTAACCAGGGGTGAAGTGGTAGGTTTAATTGGTGATAATGGCGCAGGTAAATCAACATTAATTAAGACACTAGTAGGCGTTTATAGTCCTGACGAAGGTGACATAATTATAAGAGGAAAAAAAGTAAACGCTTGGAATGCGCTCAAGGCTAGAGAGTCTGGTATAGAAACTGTTTTTCAAGATAGAGCTTTAACACCACAACAATCGATAGTTAAAAATATTTTTATGGGTAAGGAACTTCGATATCCGTTTGGTTTTATAAAAGAAAAAGAACAAATTTTTGAAGCAAATAGATTAATAAGAGAAATAGGTTTTACATCAAAATTAATAAATGCTGAATCTCCAGTTGGAAATTTATCCGGAGGTGAAAGACAAGGTGTAGCAATTGCAAGAGAGAGTGTTACAGGAGCTAACATGATTGTAGCTTTATTTTCTGAAAAAGAAAGTCATGCAGTATATTTTCTTCATCAACAAAATATGAGCAGATTAGATGCTGTTCAATATATTTCACACGGTATTTCTAAAAGTAATGAAAGTTTTGAAAATGAAGAATTTGTAGATAGCCAAACAAATGACAATAATGAACAACAAAAACCGAAAAGTGCTTTAGGTCAGTTTTGTATTAACTTAAATGAAAAATCAAAAGATGGTAAAATTGACAAGCTGATCGGAAGAAGCAAAGAACTAGATAGAACAATTCAAATTTTATGCAGAAGACAAAAAAATAATCCTTTATTTGTTGGAGACCCTGGTGTTGGGAAAACAGCAATTGCTGAAGGATTGGCAAAAAGAATTACAGAAAAAAAAGTACCTAAAATTATGGAGGACGCAATTATATATTCACTGGATATGGGCGCACTACTTGCGGGTACAAGATACAGAGGTGATTTTGAAGAGAGATTGAAAGCAGTTCTTAAAGAGTTACAAAAAAAAGACAAAGCTGTTTTATTTATAGATGAAATCCATACCGTTATTGGTGCAGGTGCTACCAGTGGGGGATCAATGGATGCCAGTAACTTATTAAAACCTTCTTTAGGCAACGGTACTCTTAAATGCATTGGGTCAACTACTTATAAGGAGTTTAAAAACTATTTTGAAAAAGATAGAGCTTTGGTCAGAAGATTCCAAAAAATTGACGTCAAAGAACCATCAAAAGATGAGACAATCAAAATTCTTGAAGGGTTAAAAACATACTATGAAGAACATCATAATATTAAATATTCACCTGAAGCAATTATTAGCGCTGTTGAATTATCAAATAAATATATAGGTGATAGGAAACTTCCTGATAAAGCCATTGATGTCATTGACGAAGCAGGTGCATCACAATATTTATTGCCCGAAGAGAAAAGAAAGAAAATTATTCTATCAAAAGATATAGAAGCAGTTGTTGCTTTAATGGCAAGAATTCCAACAAAATCTGTTAATCAAAGTGATAAGAATAGTCTAAAAAATCTAGAAAGAGATTTGAAAAATTTCGTATTTGGTCAAGACAAAGCTATAGAAGAGCTTTCATCTTCTATAAAGTTAGCAAGAGCAGGGCTAAGAGAAGATGGTAAACCAATAGGCTCGTATTTATTTTCTGGACCTACTGGAGTTGGAAAGACTGAGGTAGCTAAACAATTAAGTAATACACTTGGTATTAAACTTCTTAGATTTGATATGTCAGAATATATGGAACGTCATACTGTAAGCAGACTGATTGGGGCTCCTCCAGGTTATGTTGGCTTTGATCAAGGGGGGTTACTAACAGATGGCGTAGATCAAAATCCTCATTGTGTACTTCTTTTAGATGAAATTGAAAAAGCTCACTTTGATTTATTCAATATACTTCTTCAAGTAATGGACTATGGAAAATTGACTGATCATAATGGCAAGACTATAGATTTTAGAAATGTTATATTAATCATGACAACTAATGCTGGTGCAATTGATGTATCTAAAAATAAAATAGGATTTAATGCAAAAAGATCTAACGATGATAGTAGTGACGCAATTAATAGAATCTTTTCACCCGAATTTAGAAATCGAATTGATTCAATAATTCATTTTAATCATTTATCTAAAAATATAGTTCTTTCCATCGTAGACAAGTTCATCATAGAAATTGAGGCTCAACTTGAAGACAAAGGTGTTTCATTATCAATTAATAAGGAAGCAAAAGAATTATTAGCCGAAAAAGGTTATGATGAGGTTTATGGTGCAAGAGAATTGGGAAGAGTAATACAAGAAAAAGTTAAAAAACCTATGGCTGAAGAACTAATTTTTGGAAAATTGTCTAAGGGTGGTCACGTAGAAATAACATGTAAGGATAAAAAAATTAGTTTTGAATTTTCAAATAAGCAAGAAGTTAAAAAAGAACTTGCTTAATTTTTGAACGGGAGAAAATCATCTAATCTTTCTTTCTGATTATCAATTAACTGACTTTCATTATCAAGAAAATTTTGAATTGCCTTGCTAAATTCTTGATCTTTAATCCAATGTGCACTCCATGTTTTAGTAGGAACATATCCTCTTTGTAACTTATGTTCTCCTTGAGCACCAGCCTCAACTATTTTAATATTATTTCTTATGGCATATTCTATTGCTTGATAGTAACATAGCTCAAAATGTAAAAAGGGAACTTCGTATTTTGACCCCCATAAACGACCATATAAATGAGTTTTACTTATAAAATTAATTGCAGAGGCAACCATTTTGTCTTCTTGGAAGGCCATTATCAGTAAAATGTTATTTTTGAAATTATATAATATTTCAAAGAAAAATTCTTTAGTTAAATACGTGGATCCCCATTTTCTTCCAGTAGTATCTAAGTAACAATCGTAAAAAAAACTTATATGCTCTTCTTTAATATCATCTCCATTAAGTAATTTTACTTGTAAATTATTTTTTTCAATACATTGTCTTTCCCGTTTAATTATTTTTCTTTTTCTGGAAGATAAATCATTTAAAAAATCATCAAATTTTTTATATTCATTATTATGCCAATGAAACTGTATCCCTGATCTAATCATTATATTCTCAACATCATTCCAATTAGAAGCATCATTAACAAAATTAAAATGCAGTGAAGAAACATTTATTTTTTTAGCTTCTTCTATAATATTCTTAATTACTTGAACTTGTTTTTTCTTTTTATCTTTAACTGACTTATGTAAAACAATTCTATCACCAGTAACGGGTGTAAACGGAATAGCAGATTGAAGTTTTGGATAATAATTTATTCCATATCGATGATAAGCATCAGCCCAAGAATGATCAAAGATATATTCTCCAAACGAATGGTTCTTTATGTAAAGAGGACATAATGAAATAATTTTATCATTTTCTTTTTCTATGTAATGATATGGTTGCCAACCTGTTTTGGTATTTGCACTTTTACTTTCTTCTAATGCGTGAAGAAATTCATATTGCAAGAATGGATGATCATTTTGAACACATTCATTCCAGTCTGATTTTTTAATATCATTAAGAGAAGAGCAAAAAAAATATTTACTCATATTAAATTTTTTATTTGATTTTAATGATGGCGTCTATTTCAACAGAAATATTTAAAGGAAGTGCGTTTGAACCAACTGCAAATCTTGAGTGTCTTCCTTTGTCACCAAAAATATTGACTAATAAATCTGATGCTCCATTTATGATCTTTGGTTGATTGGTAAAGTTATCATTGCAATTTACAAAACCTCCAAGTTTTAAAAAAGAATCTAGTCTATCCCAATCACCATCTATCGATGTTTTAAGAGCTGCAATAATATTAATGCAACAAGCTTCAGCGGCTTTTATTCCTTCTTCTTCAGAAATATCTTCACCAACTTTTCCACTATAAAGAATTTTACCATCAATTACGGGTCCTTGACCAGACACATAAACAGTATTATCTGCAACCTTAAAGGGTACGTAATTTGCAAGTGGAGTTGGCATATCTGGAATTTTTAGATCTAATTTCTTGATATTTTCTTCAAAGATGTGCATTACATATATATAAAACAATTTGGGTGAAGGTAAAGAAAACAAATATGAATAAACTTAAAAAACTATTTATTTTCATCTTCATATTCTCAATATTCCTAAAAGGGGGGATTTCAATGGCTGATGAAAAGAAAGATACTATTCATATGACACTTAAAGATGGTGTTGTTGTAATAGAGACAAAACCAAACGTAGCACCAAAACATGTAAAACAAATCAAACAACTTATTGAAGAAGGACAATATGATGGAGTTGTTTTTCATAGAGTTATAGATGGCTTTATGGCTCAAACCGGTGATGTAGAATTTGGAAATTCAAGTAATGATAATTTCAACTTATCAAGAGCAGGCACAGGTGGATCAAAACTTCCGGATATTGAGGCAGAATTTTCTTCTGAGAATCATGGAAGAGGTGCAGTATCAATGGCAAGAGCTCAAAATCCAAATAGCGCCAATAGTCAATTTTTCATTTGTTTTAATGATTGCTCTTTTTTAGATGGTCAATATACCGTTTGGGCTCAAGTTACTAAAGGTATGGAATATGTTGATAATATCACAAGAGGTGAACCACCTGCTGATCCAGATAAAATAATTAAAATGGAGATTGTAAAATAATTAGATGTTTGTTGCTGACTTGCATAATGATCTTGTGCAAAGAGTTATTGAAGGTGAAGATGTTACAAAGCTTACATCACATGGGCATACGGACATACCAAGGTTACTAAAATCTGAAATTGATTTAGAGATTTTAATTATTTGGGTATCTAGCAATGCTAGAGAACCAAATTTTTTTAAGAGAGCTGATAAAATGTATGATGAGATTGAAAGAATTTCATCACATGAAGAAATTAGCATCCCTAAAAAAATCTCAGACATTAATGAAGGAATAGATAAAAATAAGACAATGCTCCCAATTTCAATGGAAGGTGGAGAGGGTTTAGAAAATGATATCAATAATTTATATCATTTTATTGAAAGAGGGCTTTTCTATTTTGGCCCAACTTGGAATCATTCATTGGATTGGGTTTCATCAAATTATGATGAGACATACAATTTGTCAAAACTTAAAAGCCATGGCTTAAATGATTTTGGGAAAGAGGTTATTTCTATTTGCCAAGATAATAATGTGTTAGTCGATGTTTCTCACATTGGAGAGAAAAGTTTTTGGGACATTGCATCAATAAGCACTAAACCTTTTATTGCCTCACATT
>CACNCX010000022.1 GCA_902619045.1 uncultured Alphaproteobacteria bacterium
GATTCAAAAGGTGTTGAAAAATTTTGTTTATCAAAACGTTTAGGGAAAATTGCTGCTGATTTAATGAAGGTTAATGCTGTTCGAATTTTTCATGAACAAGCAATTTTTAAACATCCAGGAGATACAAAATCCTACTGGCATCAGGATCAATTTTTTTGGCCACTTGATACAAATCTTCATATTGGATTATGGATGCCATTAATCGATTGTAATAAAGACATGGGTATTATGCGATTTGTAAAACAATCACACAATATGGGTGATTTAATGGGTGTATCAATAAATGAAAAATCAGAAGATCATTATGATAAAATAATTGAAGAAAAAAAATTGGAAGTTGTCGAATTAGATTCAATAGATGCTGGTGATTGCACTTTTCATTTTGGATGGACTATTCACGGAGCTGGATTAAATAAATCAGACAAAATACGTGAAGCAATGGTTGTAACATACTATGCAGATGGATCTCGCGTAGGTAAACTTGATACAAAAGATAGAAAAGGAGATGCTGAATTATTTCTTGGTGGAAAAAAAGCAGGAGAAATAGCAGACCATCCAATGAACAAAATTGTTTATCAGCGCTAAATATTTATAACTTTTTTTAACTTAAAAGATTTAATTGATGCAAGTGCAAGTTCTAAAGCTCGTTTTCCAGCCTTAGCATGTATTGGAGGGTTTTTCCCTTTTATGAAATTATTAATTACTTCTTTATAATGCTCATCAAACGTTCGCAAAAACTCTCTTTCGTAATCATTAAAAAATCCTGCTTTCCACACTTCAGCGGTTTCACTATCTTTCTTATTAAATGTATATTTTTGTACCTGATCCTCTATTAAAATTCTTCCCTTTGACCCATTTATTTCTACATAATGAGAATTAGGATATTGATAAGATGTATCATATGATCCAAGCAAGCTTCCAATTGATTTGTTTTTGAAATTCATTGATACAACCATCGTACTAAAACCTTTTTTTGTTTTATCTGTCATAAATGAATGAACTGATTTTATTGGTCCATTTAAATATTCAAGCATATCAAATCCATGGCATTGAGTTTCAATTAAATTCCCGTTAGGATCTAAATTTTTTCCACCTCCTCCACCACCAAATCTCCATGTAATAAAATTAATTTCTCCTAACTGATTATTTTTAATTGCTTTAATGGCTTTTTTTATTGGAGTAGAATAATGCCAATTAAAATTAATTCCAAAAAAGAGATTTCTTTTTTTAGCTTCAGTTAAAAGTTTATTTGCTTCACTCATTTTAAAAACAAGAGGTTTCTCCACAAATAAAGGAGTATTAGATTTAATCACTTTCATTGTCATGTCGTAATGATGCTCATTTGGAAGACTTATATTTATTAAATCAGGTTTTTGATTTTTTATTAGTTCTTTGAAATCAGTATAATATGGAACATCATAAAGTTTGGCTCTGTTTTTAGTTCTTTCTTTATTTCTTCCTAAAATGCCACAGAACTCCACTTGAGGGCTTTGTGAAAGAATACGGCAATGTTGTAAACACCAATTACCAGTTCCAATAAGTGCAACTTTTATCTTTTTCATAAATTATTTATGAACAACAGCTATTTTACCTGCATCAGATTCAGGAGAGAAAAAATGTTCGTAAGATTTTTGAACATCTTCAATATTATATTGATGTGTAATTATTTGAGATAAATATTCTTGGTTATTTTTAAGTAATTCATGATTTGCTTCCATCTCATTGTAAGAAAAATATTCACTACCAAGAATGCTTCTTTCAGGACCTCCCATATCTGGATATTGTTCAAATTCCAAACCTTCACCATTACCAACCATAACTAGCACACCTCTTTTAGCTAAAGCTTGAAGAGCATTTTTCCTAGCTACTGCTTTACCTGTGGCATCAATAGCAACATCAGGATTTTTAATTCCGTGTTGTTCCATGCCCTCTTCTAAAGATTGTTTAGATAAGTCTATAGGTAACCCACCCATCTTTTCCGCTAATGGCAATCTAGATGATTTAACATCATTAATGAGAACAGGTAAATCTTTTGCAAAAGTTAATTTACTCATTGCTAAAAGTCCAAGACCGATAGGTCCTGCGCCATTTATTAGTACAGATTGGATATCTTTATGAATTAGTTGAGCTCTTTTTGTAGCATGACCACCAGTACCCATTACATCTAAAAGCAATGTCGCATTGATTACATCTACACTTTCATCAACTGGAAAAAAAACATAATCATTTACAAGGTAATATTCACAAAAAGCACCATCAACGTTAAAACCATAATCACAGTTTTTATGTAAACATTGATTAGTTAAACCTAATTGGCAACTTCGACATTTATGGCAATAATCATACAAGTACACAGCACCTTTCATGCCAATATCAAATTTAGCATTTTTTCCCTTATCTACAATTACTCCAGCTCCTTCATGTCCTGGAATACATTGAGGGCTTCCATTATAAAATTGATTTCTGTCTGAGCCACACAATAAATTTGCTTTTGCTTGAATCAAAAGTTGATTATCACCTGGAGTTGGAATTTTTCTTTCTTCAAAATGTACTTTACCTTCTCCGGTAAAGATTGGAACATTCATAAATTCATTTTTCATATTTCAAGTAGATGAAATTATACTCTTAAAATAAAATTTTTGAAGCAAAATGAAAATAATCATGAAAGGTAAGTAAGAAATTACATATCCGGCATATGGATAAATTGACCTAAACCCAATTTTAGAAAGAGTGACATTTAACATTTGCATATCAGCAGAGTTCATAATGATAAATGCAAGTAAATAATCTGTCCAAGAAATATAGATAGCAAATATAATTAAAGTAATTAAACCAGGGATAGCTAATGGAAGCATAATTGAAAAAAGAATTTGTATTTCTGAACTATCATTTAATATTGCCACTTCACGTAGAGATTTTGGGATACTATTAAAAGAATTGAACATTAAAAAAAATCCAATTGGAAGAACATAAATAGTATAAATGAAAATTAAACCTAAATAACTATCATTTAGATTAATTTTATAGAGCAAAATATATAAAGGAATAATTATTGAATAAACTGGAATTAAAAAAGGTAAAATTAATAAAATAAATATAAATTTTTTATAGGGTATTTTTAGTAATGAAATGGCATAGCCTGCTAATACATTAATAACTAATGATAATATGACAGTTCCGCTTGTTACAACTAAACTATTAAAAAAAGATTGTTTGAAAGTATTTTTATTTGTTCTTATTTCTAAATCCCAAATAGTAAAAAAATTATTCAAAGTAAATGTACTTAAAAAATTATCAAACCTAATTTCAGTTGTAGTTTTAAGAGAAAGAATTAATATTATTAGAACAGGAAATAATATTAAAATAGATAAAACAGTATTAATCGTATAGTACCAAAACTTGTCCTTAAAAATAAAAGACATAGCTTTTATTCTTTAACGGCACTTCCTGTAATACCTCTAATAAAGTATCTTTGTAAAATTGAATAAATAATAATAATTGGTATAAAACTTATAATTGAACCTGCTGTTAAATTACCCCATTTCATTTCAAATTTAGCACCTCCGAGTGCTATTTTGGCAAGTGTAGTATTAAGCATAATATTTTCTGGACTATTTATATATATGAAAGCCAAGATGTAATCATTCCATGAAATATATAAGGCAAAAACCATTACTGTTAATAATCCTGGCACTGCCAGAGGTATCATTATTGTAGTCATAATTCTTAATTCTGAAGTTCCCTCTAACAAAGCTACCTCTCTCAATGATGAAGGAATACTACTAAATGCATTTCTCATCATAAAAACACCAATAGGCAGCATACCTGTTGCATGTAAAAATATTAATCCAATATGAGTATCTGTTAAGCCAAGAGATTTAAGTAATTTATAGATTGGTATAATCAATGAAACTGCAGGAATTAATATCGGTAAAATTAATGCTATAAAAATTGCTTCTTTAAATGGTATCCTAAAAAAAGTTAAAGAATAACCAGCTAGTGTTGAAACGATTAAAGATAGAACAATAGTTCCTAATGTGACTATACTACTATTAAAAAAAGCTCTTTCAATACCTGCTGTTATGGTTGTACTTCCAGATATTTTTTTTTGCAGTTTAGTTCTCATTTCATCATCGAAGTTCCATGTGGTGTCATAGTACTCCCATGTCCAATTATGAGGATAGAAAGTTGGGTTACTTGTAATTAATTCATCCGGAACCTTAACAGAAGAAATAAAAGTCCAGTAAATAGGGAATAATATTATAACTACTAAAGCATAGTTAATAACATAATACCAATACCAATCAGATGAATATCTTTTCATGTTACTCTTTTACGGCACTTCCAGTCACTCCTCTAACAAAGTATTGTTGAAGAAAAATATAGAAAATTATGATTGGTACAAAACTTATTATTGCGCCAGCATTTAAAAGCCCCCAAAAAGTATCAAATTGAGATCCTGCGAATGTTAGTTTCATAAGGAAGACATTTAACATTTCCATATCAATAGTATTTACAAAGAGAAAAGCTAAAATAAAATCATTCCATGAACCATAAAGAGCAAAAACCATGAGCGTTAAAAGACCTGGTATGGCTAATGGCAACATCACAGTAAACATAATACGTAATTCACTAGAACCTTCTAACAAAGCTACCTCACGTAAAGATGTTGGTATGCTCATAAAAGCATTTCGCATTAAAAAAACACCTAAAGTTAACATGCCTGTTGAGTGAATTAAGATTAAGCCTAAATATGAGTTCATCAATCCAAGCTCTTTTACTAATTTATAAAGAGGAATTAAGAGTGATATTCCAGGTATTAAAATTGGCATAATTATAAGTAAAAAAATAAAATGTCTAAATGGAGTTCTTAAAATAGTAAGAGCATATGCAGCTAAAGTAGAAATAACTGCTGAAACCACTACAGTTCCAATTGAAACAATTGCACTATTTGTAAATGCAGATCTTACATTACCTCTAGAGCTAGTGGGCTCTAAGTTCCAAATTCTTTCATAACTTTCAAATGTTGGATTTATAGGAAAGAGTGTTGGGGTATTTGTTATTAATTCATCAGGTGGTTTTATAGATGAAACAAAAGCCCAATAAATAGGAAATGAAACAAGAACAATCAAAGTGACATTTATAAGATAATATAAATACCAATCTGTTTTATATTTTTGCATCAATTAAACTAATTAAAATTAATTTTCATTAACCCATACTAACATTTCATTTTCGCCTCTGTTAGACCAGCAATAATATGGAATAAACTTGAGTGATGTTTCCATCATATCAGGTTTATCTTGAATATATAAATTATCAGTATCTTTAAATTTAAAACCTTTAGTTGTTAAAGAAATAATATCTTCAGAATTTATTTTTTCATTTTTTTCATCAAGATTATTATTTGTATTTAAAACTAATTTATTTAAGTAATTACCATTATCATGTTCTTCTAGACAATAAAGAACAGGGCCTCTAAATAAACATGCTCTTCCTACATTGTATCTTACATTGGGATTAGTTCGAACATACCTTGGTGAAAAATCAAAATGTAATTCAATAACATCATTTTTTTTCCAAATTTTATTTATTTTTGCATACCCATTAACAACTTCATAATCGACTTTAGATCCATTAAGATTAATTTGCATGTTCTTATCCCATGAAGGAATTCTGAAATAAATGGCAGTTTCTTTATTAGCTGAGTCAGTTATTTCAATTTTTGAATATCCTTTATGAGGGAATTCACTGGTTTGATTTAGTTTTATACCCTGAGGCTTATTCATAAAATTAGTTTCTGATGAAATATACTGATCAATTACTAATGAATCTTCAAATTCATTGTAAATGTACATATCCATACTTGCAAATAGACGTGTGATATTTGGAGGACAACAAGAACACTTATGATATTCATCTCTTACCCCATGTCTTCTTTGTTGCGAATGTAAATAACCAGGATTACATTCTAAATAATTGTCATAGAAAAATCCTTTTCCATCAAGTGAAGTGCTAGCTAGTAATAAATTATACAAACTATTTTCAACAATATCACCATACTCACTATTTAATTCTATCTTTGACATTCTATTAGCAAAATAAATTAGCGCTATTGTTGCACATGTCTCAGCATAAGCCATGTCATTAGGTAAATCATAATCAAAAGTAAATCTCTCACCTATATGAGCACTTCCAACACCACTGTGTACATACATTCTTTTATCAACAATATTTCTCCATAAAGTTTTACAAGCCTTTAACATTTGCTCATCATTATTTAATCTTGCTAAGTCCGCCATGGCAGTAAACATGTACAGAGCTCTTACAGAATGTCCTTCAGCTGTCTTTTGATCAACTGGCCTCTCATGAGCCTGCCAATAATGCAAATCTCTAAATGTTTTACCCATGAAATCTTGATCGAAAGCTGCAAAATCTCTCATTGCTGACGGCAATAATGAAAAATCAATTTCACCTTCTTTTTCCATTAATTTCTTTTTTTCTTTTACATAATAATGATCTTCGGGTTTATCGTGGGTTCCACGTTCGTCTATAAAGTAAGTTGCAAGATCAAGAAATTTTTTCTTATTTGTATGCTCATAAGCTTTTACAAGTGCTAATTCAATTTCTTGATGACCAGGATAGCCTCTCATCTTCCCTTCTTCTTTTCCAAATTTAGAAATAATATGATCAACATATCTTTCCATAGCATCGAAAAATTTTGAATTTCCAGTCGCTTTATGATGTTCAACTGCAGATTCCAGTAAATGTCCTGCACAATATAATTCATGTCTATCTCTTAAATTCGTAAATTTATTATCTGGTTCATGTTTTGAGAAAAAATAATTTAAATAACCATCTTCCTCTTGGTTAGCGATAATTTTATCAATAATTGAATCACATATTTGTTCTAATTTTTCATCCTTTTCTTGCTGCATAGAAAAGAAGGCACCTTCCATTAATTTTGCTAGATCTGACTCCCAAAAAATATGTGGCCTTTCTTTCACAGGATCATTGTCACCAGTCAGCGCTCTAATTCTTCCAGTATCTTCAAATGATTTTAAAACTGCATATAAAGAAACGCTTTTGTTTAATTCTTTTCTCTCTTTCCAAAAACCGTTATTTATTTTTGTATCTGTAATGTTCATATTCTCAATCTCTCCTCACTATTTATATCAAAAAAGTAACAATCTTCTTTATTGAAATTTAATTTTAAAACGGAATCAATATCATAATGTGTATTTTTATCTGTTTTGACAATTAGATTTTGATTATTTGATTTAAATGTTACTAGATTTGCTTCACCGGTTAATTCGACAGAATAAACTTTTGCAGATCCATTATTTGTATCAGTATCATTAACTATTTGAATTTTATCAGGTCTTACTCCAAGTGTAATATCACCTTCATAATCAATATCAAAAGATGTGGTAAGACTATCAGAAATAAATTTTTTGTTTTCTACACGGCCATCAATCAAATTCATTGCAGGTGAACCAATAAAACCAGCAACAAATTTAGAAGAAGGATCATCAAATATTACCTGTGGTTTATCAAACTGCAAAAGTTTACCGTGATTCATAACAGCAATTCTATTTGCAAGTGTCATTGCCTCTACTTGATCATGTGTTACATATATTGTTGTTACACCAAGTCGGTGATGTAGATTTTTTAATTCTGCTCTCGTTGTAACTCTCAATATAGCATCAAGATTTGAAAGAGGCTCATCCATTAAAAAAACACGTGGTTGACGAACTATTGCTCTTGCTAGAGCAACACGTTGTCTTTGACCACCTGATAGTTCGGCTGGTTTACGGTGTAATAAATCTTGCAATTCAACAAGTGAAGAAACTTCTTTAATAAGTTTATCATGTTCTGAATTAGGAATTTTTTTCATTTTTAGAGGATAAGCAATATTATTTCTAACAGTCATGTGGGGGAAAAGACTATAATTTTGAAATACCATTGATACATCTCTTTTTCTTGGGTCAACATCATTTACAATTTCGTCACCAATTTTTATCTCACCATCAGTTATATCTTCTAATCCAGCAACAAGACGCATCGTAGTTGTTTTACCACATCCTGAGGGACCTAAAAGTACAACGAATTCACCTTCATTAATATGGAGATTTACTTGATCGACAGCAGTAACATCTCCCCATTTTTTTGTTACATTTTTTAAATCTACAGAATACATATAACCCCCTATTCTTTAACTGCGCTTCCTGTAACTCCTCTAACAAAATATTGCTGAAGAAAAGTATAAAAAATTATTATTGGAAGAAAACTAACAATTGAGCCCGCTGTTAGACTTCCCCATTTCATTTCAAATTGAGATCCACCTAATGCAATTTTCATTAATGAAATATTTAACATTGTATTTTCTGGTGAATTTATAAATATAAAAGCATAAATGTAATCATTCCAGGAAACATACATTGCAAAAACCATAACTGTTAAAAGACCGGGAATTGCTAACGGCAGCATAACAGAAGTAATAATTTTTAATTCACTTGATCCTTCAAGCATTGCTACCTCTCTTAATGAGGAAGGAATGCTGTTAAAGGCATTTCTCATCATAAAGATTCCTAAAGGCAACATTCCGCAAGTATGAATCAAGATTAAACCTAAATGAGTATTAGTAAGGCCAAGGTCTTTTAATAATTTATAGAGCGGTATTATTAGAGAAATACCTGGTATTAAAATTGGTAATATTACTAATAAGAAAAAAAAATTTTTTAAAGGAGTATTTAAAACAGTTAGTGCATATCCCCCTAATGTACAAACGATAATAGTTAGTATAATTGTTCCAGCTGAAACTATTGCACTATTCATAAAAGGTCTTTTAACTCCTTCACCATCAAGTCTAAATTTGCTCTCAATTTCAACACCAGATGACTCTGAGTCTTCTGACTCAGTATCTTGAAGTCTTTTAAGTCTATCAAAATTCCAAATTTGATCATAATACTGCAAAGTTAAATCATGAGGATAAAAAGTAGGCTCACTAGTAATTAGCTCACTAGGTTTTTTAAATGAAGAAATAAGTGTCCAATAAATTGGAAAAATAATTATTATAACTAAAGTATAATTAATTGCATAATACCAGTACCAATCCGATGAGTAACGTCTCACTTAGTAATTCTTTCTAAATAAACGTAATTGAATTACAGTAAGTACAAAAAGTATTATCATTATAATTACACCAAGAGATGCAGCTGGACCTAATTTGAAATAATCAAATCCCATATCAACAGTATGCATAACAAGTGTTTTAGTAGAGTTTGAAGGACCACCTCTTGTCATGATTACAAATTGTTCATATGCTTGAATTGAACCTGCTATCGATAAAATTAAAGCAAGGGCAATTGAAGGTCGAAGTAGAGGAAGTGTTACATTCCAAATTGTTTGCCATCGTGAGGCTCCCATTAATTTAGATGCTTCGTAATAATCATCTCTAATAGCTTGTAATCCGGCTATCAAAATAATCATTTGGATACCAGAAAACTTCCACGTAACCATAGCATTAACGGCCCACATTGAAGATGTTCCTGTTTTCCACACATTAAGATTTTTATTTTCTCCACCAAAACCGAAAAATTCTAATGCATAAACGATAACTCCATACATTTCACTGTAGAGCCATAACCATACATAGCTAGCTGTGGCAAAAGACATAACTACAGGTAAAAAATAGATACTTCTAAAAAAAGTTGTTCCCCAAGCTTTTGCGTTACATAATAGTGCAGTTCCAATAGCGACAACAAACAACATTGGTGTAACAGTTAAAGTATAAACAAAAGTAAATTTCAAAGACTCCCAGAAGCGTTCATCCTGGAACATAAAAATATAGTTATCCAGACCTACCCACTTAGGTTTTCCAAAAAGTGGCCATTTGTGAAATGACATGTAAAAAGAATTTACAAGAGGATAAAGAAAGAAAACTGCAAGTAAAATTAGTGCAGGCGAAACCATTAAAAGACCAACGAGTTGTTCTTTTCGTAATCTACTCATAAGTTTCGCCTACAATGTTTTATCTATTAATGACCAGCATCAATGATTTTTTGCATTATTGCATTTTGTTCATCAAGAACCGTCTGCACATCTTCACCAGCAAAAATTCGTTGATTTGCTACTTGCCATGGATCCATTAACTCCTGATAAACAGTTGTATAAGGAACATCTCCAACAGTAGATGCATTTGCAAATACCATGTGATCATCAGTTAGGTATGGATTACCTTCAAATAGATCTGCTCGAATTGGTATACCACCGTTTTTAGTATATACTTCGATTTGACCAGCTTCAGATAATACATATTCAATATATTCAAGAGCTGCTTCTTTAGCGCCAGTTGTAACTGGGATTGCGATTAAGTCACCTCCGATAAATGCTGAATTTCTTGAACCATCACTACCCATAAATGCTGTAAATCCAGCATCTACTTTTTCTGTGTGATCTTTAACAACATTAATCATGAAGTTACCTGTACCAATCATTGCGATATCACCTGCTAGGAAACCATCTTGTTTATCTGGCCAATCCCAAACATCTACGTTTTCTGGCACACAACCAATATTAATTAAATTTTGGTAATGCTTAAACCATTCAACTGTTTTTGGATGATTTAACTCAGCTGTTTTACCATCTTTACTTACCCATGAACCGCCATTTGCCCAAGCAACTGGCATACCTGTAAAGATCATACCGCCATAACTTTTTGAAGGCCAAGCCATCATTAGTTGTCCTCTAGCAGCAAAGTCTTCACACATACTTGTCATCTCAGCCCAATCTTTTGGTGGGTTTGGCATAAGTTTTTTATTATAAACATAACCAGACACATCAGCAGCATTTGGTGCAGCAAAGTGTGTTCCATCATAAGATCCTAAAGCAAGCATTGGACCATTTAATTGATCATAATATGGTTGTGACTTTAAAAAGTCAGTCATATCTTCTAATGCACCTATTGCAGCATAATAAGGTACGTTAATTAAGTCGATGTTTGCAACATCAACTCTTTCACCAGCAGCAAGTGCAGCTGTAAATTTAACCTGAAAGTCAGCATGACCAATAAGGTTGTTAATAGCAACGATATCTTTTCCTTCGTCAGCCATTTTTTTATTAAACCCTTCAACCATCCAGTCTGACCATCCACCTCTACTCCAAATGATTAATTCTTCTGCAGAAGTAGTTTTAGCGAATGGAAGAATAGTTAAAGAAATTAAAAATAATTTTACTAGTAATTTCATATTACCTCCCAATAATTAAAAAATTCTACAAAAATAATGATTGTATTTCAATAGTTTCTGAAAATTAAATTTATGATGAAATTATGTAATATTGCTGTTTTCTCGCATTTTTTTTGAGTCTTTTTCTCTATAAGTAATCAATAAAACCGAAGAAAATACTACAATACCGCCAATCCATGTCCAAAAATCAGGATATTCATTAAATGCAAAATAACCAAATGCAGATCCAAAAATTAAACCAGTAAACCAAACAGGTTGAGTAACGGAAAGATCTGCATATTTATAAGATAATGCTAGAGCCAAATGTAAAATTGTTCCAGAAATTGCTGCCACAAAAACGTATATAAATGAAGTTAGAGAAGGCATTTGCCAAAAATATATCGCAAGAGGTAATGCAAAAATAGTCATTAATGTATACTGATAAGTTACCATCGTGATAGGTGAATCATCTTTTGAAACAAACTTAGATAAAATAATTATAAATGACCAAAAAATTAGAGCAGTCAATACCATAATTGTCCCAATATTAAAATCAACATATCCAGGTCTTATAATTATTAACATACCAATAAAACCAATTACTAATGTTAGAACACGAAACATATAAATTTTTTCTCTAAAAATTATGAAACTTAATAAAACTACAATTATAGGACTCAAAAAATTTAGAGCTTTGAATTGCTCAAATGGAATATAAATTAATGCACCAAAACCCAGTATCATCATAGGTAAATTTAAAAGACCTCGAATTAAATAAAATTTAAAATTTTTTGTTTTATATGTGGTGAATTTATTTTTTATTAAAAATGGGAAAATAATTACAAATCCAAAAAAAAATCTTAAAAAACCTATTGTGTACACATTTGAATCATATTGAGCTGCACGAATAAGTGCCTCCATTAAAACTGCAAAAAATGATCCGGACACAGTTAATAAGATTGCTCGAATATTATTATTCATTAAAAAATTAAAGTTTAACTGGTATTGATTGCTTTGCTATATCTTTTTTAAGATAGCTTTCTCTGTAAGTGATTATTAAAATTGATGAAAAAATAATTAAGCCTCCAATAATAGTCCATACATCAGGTATTTCATCAAAGATGATAAACCCAAAAAATGATGCTATTAATAGTCTCGAGAAATTCACAGGTTGTAATACTGATAGATCAGTTAGTTTATATGCGGTATTAATACAAAGATGAACAATCGTTCCTGCTATACCTGCAAAAATTAAATAAATTAATGTGACTGAAGATGGAGATTGCCAAAAATATAAAGCAATAGGGAAAGATAAGAAAGTAACCAGAGTATATTGATAAGATAAAATGGTAAAAGCACTATCAACTCTAGCAGCAAATTTAGTAATTATAACAACTACTGACCAAATTGAACATGAACACAAAACTAAATACGCACCTATATTTATTGGAACAATGCCTGGCCTTAAAATTACAAAAACTCCAATTAAACCGATTAACAAAGCTCCAATTCGTATTAAATAAATTTTTTCTTTTAAAAAAATTACGCTCAACACGACAACAATTATAGGAGTAATAAATGAAATAGCCTTAATTTGTTCTAAAGGTATGAATTGCAGCGCTGAAAAACCAAGTAACATCATAGGAATATTTAAAACACCTCTGGTTAAATGTATTTTAAGATTAGGTGTTTTGAAATTTTGAAATTTAGAATAAAAAATAAATGGAAGAATAAGAATAAAACCAAATAAAAATCTTAAAAAACCAGCAGTAAAAACATTAATATCTTGTAAAGAAAACTTTATAAGCACATTCATTGTTACTCCAGCTACAGAAGCAACCAAAGCTAAAATTATAGCTTTAACATTACTACTCATAATCTATACGAATGGAATATCGCAAATTTCTCCTGTATATTTTTTTGAATCAATAATTATATCAAATTTATCTTTAGATAAAAAATATGGTTTATTTATCATTGCAATGCCAATTACTTTATTAAATGTTGGTGAGTATACTGCAGATCTTATTTCACCAATTACAGAATTATTAATAGTTAAATTTATAGATGATCTTAAATTAATATTATCTATGTCTATCTTTACACCCATTAATTTTTTTTCTATTCCATTCTCTTTAATTTTAATTAGCTTATCTTTTCCTAGAAACTCTATATTATTATCTAGATGAACAAACTTATCTAAACCACATTCTAGAGGATTATCATTTATATCCATATCATTTCCATAAGATAACAATGCACTTTCAATTCTTTCTATAAGATGGGGACATCCTGGTTTTACATTAAACTCTTTACCTTCTTCAAATAACAAATCATATAACTCAAGACCAGATTTTGCATCCTCAACATAAATTTCTACTCCGCCCTGCTTTGACCAACCTGATTTAGCAATTAAGTGTTTAGAATTTTTAAAATTAAAGTATTTAAAATTATAAAATTTTAAATCTAAAATTTCTTTACCAAAAATTTTTTCTAGTAAATTAAATGCTTTGGGACCCTGTACGGCCATAATATTTACATCTGGTTCAGAAATAGAAACTTCTAAGTTTTTTCCTATTGCAAGACCTTTCGCAAATAACATTACATCTGAATCAGCAATTGAAATCCACCACTTTTCATTATTAAATTTAAGTACAACAGGATCATTGATCATTCCTCCATTTTCATCAATAATTGGGCAATAATAACATTTACCTTCTTTGGTTTTACTTAAATCTCTACATGTCATTAATTGAACTAATTGATACGCATCCTTCCCTTTGATCTCTATTTGTCTCTCTGCTGCTACATCCCATATCTGAACATGATTTTTTAAATGGTTATATGTTTCTTCTAGACTTCCCTCAAAACCAGCAGGAAGTAGCATATGATTATAGATGGTATAAGAAGTAACACCCTGATTTTCAATTCGAGAAGAATAAATAGTACTCCTTAACCTTCTTGATTTAGCAACATATTGATTGGGCATTAAAAGCTCGTATAAATATTTGTATTAAGTTAGTCTACATATAATTAAATTAAATATATGTAACCGTTTTACATAAAATAATTATAGGCAAAGTAAAAAGATAAAACGACTAATACAATAGCTACCCAAATCGATAAGTTAGTAAAAAAGGTTTTAAAATTACTATTAGAGCTTAAGAAAGAAGGTAAGACCAATAATAGCACCCCAATCATATAAATAATTGGAACTAGCTTATCCATTTATTTGTATTTTTCCTTATCAATTAATTCACTAACAAGTAAATTACCAAATCCTTTTATTGACGCTTGTTTATAAAATGACTTAGCCATTTTTGAGAGTTTATTAGCATTAGGTAAATCAGAGACAAGATCATTAATATAATTTAAATCTTTATATGTATTATCTACTGAAAAAACATATCCTTTATAATTACCTTTTATAGCTTTATCAGCAATTCTATCTAAAGCGCCTGAATTTCCTGAACCTAATCTAGCAACATCACATAACAGTTTAATATCGATTTTTAGTTTTTTTGCAGATTTAAAAAACTCTATGACACTAGTAGTTGTCATTAATGATAAAAAGTTAGATAATAATTTTGCAGATGATGCTTTTGATACATCACCAAAATTAAAAACAGACTTACAAAAAGAATTGAGAAATTTTTTACATTTTAAAAAATTACTTTTTTTACCACCATAAATACCACCTAATATACCCTGCTCACTTTGAACTGGGCCTCCCATTACTCCACAAAAATTATAACTTATTTTCTTTGATTTAAAAATTTTATCCATTTTTAAAGCACCATTTTTGTTATGCGTTGTTAAATCTATTACAAGTGTTTTACTATCAAGTTCTTGTTTAATTTTTTTTGCAACATTTAATGCTACAGGTGTATTTGTTACACATATCATTAAACAATCAAGTTTTTGTTTTTTTATTTCATTATATGATTTTAATTCTTTAGCCCCAATCTTTTTTAATTTGTTTATTGGTTTTCTATTTTTATGAGCAAATATAAATACATTATGCTTTTTTAATAAATTTTTTGCCATACCATAACCCATGTAGCCTACCCCTATAAATCCAACATTGCTCATAGAAATAACTATAGTGAAAAAATTATTATTTAAAAGTGAATTTTCAAACTTAATTATGCCTAGATGCAAACAAAGAAACTACTAAAACAATAATTAAAAGTGGAACACATAAAAGATTTATAATAGTCCAATTTGAAAAATATAAAAGAAAACCAGCAGATAGCGATCCTATACCTTGAGTTGAAAAAACAATAAAATCATTTAGACCTTGTGCTGTAAATTTATCCTTTTCTTCGTAAGAAACAACCAGCAAACTTGAACCAGAAACAAATAAAAAATTCCAGCCTATACCAAGTAATATTAAACCAAGCATATAAGAATAATAAAAATCAAAGAATGTATTAGTTAATATACTTAAAAACAAAATAACTACTCCTGCATATATAATATTTGTATTACCAAATCTTTTAATTAAATCTCCAGAAAACAGTGAAGGTAAAAACATACCAATGACGTGAAGTTGAATTACGATACTAGTTTCAAATAAAGTAAATTTATTAACAAGATGCATATGTAAAGGGGTAGCAGTCATAATTATAGCCATTGTAAAATAACCAAGACCAGCGCTTACGATTGATTGTATAATTTTAATATTTTTTAAAAGTTTGAAAATAGTTTCAATTTCAAATTTACTTTGATTATTAGAAGTTTTTGTTTCCTCATAAAAAAGAAGAACAAAGAAAGGAATGATTGCTGTAAAAGATAAGAAAATATAACTACCAAGAAATAAATAACTTGGAAAAAAATCTTTAAAATATTCTGCAAAATTAGATGAAAGTAGTGCAGAAACTATACCTAATAATAATATAATTGAGATAGATCTTGGAATAAATTCTTTTTTGACTGATTCAGATGCAGCAAATCGATACTGATGAATAAAGGCTTGTGAGCTACCAATTAAAAAATTACCTAATGCAAAAATAAAAAAATTTTCCAAATAAATTGCAATTGAACAAATAATTAGAGCTAAGCAACTTAAAAGAGATGAAAATAAAAATCC
>CACNCX010000023.1 GCA_902619045.1 uncultured Alphaproteobacteria bacterium
TACCAAATCTTCCAAGGTGCTTTATTTGTTTCCCATAAAGCATTTAATAAATTTTTATCCCTTAAGGTATCCATTGATTGCCAAAAACCATTGTGTTTATATGCGGCTAGCTGATTATTTTGTGAAATAATTTTTAAAGTATCATATTCAAGACTTGTTTTATCAGATTTAATAAACTTAATTATATCGGGCGAACATACTAAGAAACCACCATTTATATTTGTATTTTTTGTATCTTGTTTTTCATTAAATTCTTTTACTATATTTTTTTTTATCTTTAATGAACCATATCTGGCTTTAGGAACAATTGAGGTGACTGTTGCAATTTTTTTTAATTTTTTATGCAATCTAATAAGATTATTAATATTTACATCAGATAATCCATCTCCGTAAGTTAATAAAAAGAAATCATCTTTTTCAACATATTTTTTTAATTTTTTAATTCTTCCACCAGTTGAAGTATCGTGTCCAGTGTCAATAAGTGTAACTTTCCATGGTTCAGTTTTTTTATGTAAAAAGTTAATTGAATTATTTTCAATATCTATAGTAATATCATTATTATGAATAAAATAATTTGCAAAATACTCTTTAAGTAGATGACCTTTATAACCGCAGGCAATTAAAAAATTGTTTACTCCAAAAACTGAATAATATTTCATTATATGCCAGATGATTGGCTTGCCACCGATTTCCACAAGTGGTTTTGGTTTCAAAATAGTTTCCTCTGATATTCTTGAACCATATCCTCCAGCCAAAATAGCTAATTTTATATTGTTTTTAATCACTTGTTTTTAAATATTGAATGATTCACCACAACCACAAGTATTTTTTTGATTTGGATTATCAAAAATAAACCTTGAAGCAGTCTTTTCAACTTTATAGTCCATTGTTGATCCAAGTAGGAACATTGTTGCTAGGGGATCTATATATATCTTTGCACCATCTTTATTTACAAATTCGTAATTTTGTATTTCTTCTGAATTTGCAAAATCTAATTTGTATGCATAACCACTGCAACCTGATTTATCTACACCCACAATAATTGAGTCCATACCTTTGGGTGCATTAGATATAATTTTTTTAATCTGGTTAGCTGCATCGGATGTCACTTTAATCATATATAGTTTTCTTATAAATTATTTTAGAAAATATCTAAAGCAAGTTTTGCTTCTTCAGACATTAAATCCTTGTGCCATTTAGGTTCCCAAACCAAAAATACTTCAATAGAGTTTAAATTTGATAAATTTTCAAGAGATTTACCTACACTTTCAGGCATACTACCTGCAACTGGACAATTTGGATTAGTTAAAGTCATTTTAATTTTTATATCATTATTATTATTTATCTTAATTTCGTATATTAAACCTAAATCATATAAGTTGACTGGTATTTCAGGATCAACGACAGTCTTAATACGTTCAATAACTTGTTCTTCATTAATTTTAGTAGTGATATTTGAATTATTAAATTTTTTTTTATAACTTGAGTTTTTATTTGGTAAGAAATCTTCTAGTTGTTTTTCTACCATTACTTATAATAGAATTTTTGTTATTTCATTGATGCTGTCTACTAAATAATCAACATCATCTTTTGTATTATATATTCCAAATGAAATTCTAGAAGTTCCAGTAACATTAAAATGTTTCATAAGAGGCTGGCAACAATGATGACCTGTTCTTATTGCAATATTTTTTTTATCCAACATTGCTCCTAAATCAGAATTGTGTACACCTTCGATATTAAAAGAAATAATTGCACCTTTGTTTTTGTTTAACCCATATATTTTTATATTATTGAATTTTGAAAGTTTTTCATAAGCGTAATCATGAAGTTTCATTTCATGATCATAAATAACACTTGGATCAACTTCATTCATAAAATTTAATGATGATGAAAATCCAATAACTGGAGCAATAGGAGGAGTACCTGCCTCAAATTTTTCGTAACCATTTGCATATGTACTTTTATCAATATCTACATCATGAATCATTTGCCCTCCGCCCTGGTAAGGAGTAAATTCATCTATCCATTTATCTTTCATATACAATACACCAAGACCTGAAGGACCATACATTTTATGTGCAGAAAAAACATAAAAATCTGGATCTAAATTTTTTAGATCAACTTTTTTGTGAGGTGCAAATTGACAACCATCCAATAATAATGGAATGTTATTTTTTTTTGCAATTTCTTTTACTTTATCAAAATTAGTTATTGATCCTGTAACATTCGACATGTGGGTTAGTGTAATTAATTTAGTTTTTGAGTTAATTTTATTTTTTAATTCATCATAATTAATTTCACTATTTTCGCTTAGTCCAAGAGGAATAATTTTTATCTTTTTTTCAATTAAATGCCAAGGTATCAAATTAGCATGATGTTCCAGATAACTTAAGATTATTTCATCACTATCTTCTAAAAATCTTTTAGACATACAAGACGCAATTAAATTTATAGCCTCAGTAGCACTTTTTACAAAAATAATATTGTTTTTGGATATATTTAAATAATCTGCAATTTTTTTTCGTCCATCTTCAAATTTTTTTGTTAACTTTGAGCTTAATTCATAATTACCTCTATGAATATTTGCATATTCATTAGTGTAACAATTATTCATAGCTTCAATCATTTCGTCAACTTTTAATGCTGAAGCTGCGGTATCTAAAAAAACTAAATTGGGATTTTTTTTGAATACAGGAAATCTTGATTTTAAATTTGAAATATTCATTTCACATTACTTAAGTATCTTACTAGTTTCTTTTGTATTATTTCAGACATTTGTTCATTATCAATACTACTTAATTCTTCATTAATAAATGATGATATCAATATTTTAGTTGCTGCAATTTTACTCATACCTCTAGACCGAAGATAAAAAATTGCATTTTCGTCTATAGGTCCAATAGTAGAGCCATGACTACATTTCACATCATCAGCATATATTTTTAATTCAGGTTTAGAAAAATACGATGCATTATCAGATAAAAGTATACCTTTACTGAGTTGATATCCCTCTGTTTTTTGTGCCACTTGATCGACATGAGTGTTACTAAAGTATGTTGCTTTAGAACGACCATTCAAAATACCTTTATAAACTTGATTACTTTTGCAATCTTCAGCTAAATGCCTAACAAATGTTTTGTTGTTTGATGTGTTATTATCTTTTAGAAAAAATATTCCTTGTAGATCCGCTTCTGAATTAGCTTCTATTAACTCAGAATAATGAAAATTTCTAACGTAGCCTTCTGAAAAATTATATACTTTTTGGGTGTAGGTAGAATCTTTTTTACATGAAGAATGAGTTGTTATTATTAAATTATGATTGGGAGAATTGTCTTGAATTAGAAAATGATTTAGCTGTGAATTTTTTTGTAATTTAATTACATTTAATATGTTTGATGAAGAATTATTTTTATTTTCATATTCTTCAATAAGATTTAGTGATGATCCTTCTTCACAAATATAATTATTTTTTTGAAAAATGGTTAAATTATCATCAGTTATAATGTTTGATATTTTAATTTTTATGTTGTTATTTTTTTTTATAACAATCTTAAAACCGCTATTTAAAAATAATGAATTTAAATTTACAAAATGATCATTTTTTTCAATTGTATTATTTTTAGAAAAATCATTGTAATCTTCATCTACAATTGTAGTAATTTCAATTTTATCATCTTTAAAACTCGAACACTGTCCATTTACAGACACTATTGAATAACTATTTTCCTGATTATTGTTTATTACTGATGTTTCTTCAGGGATGAGATATTTATACTTAAAATCAATAAAGTTTTTTAGATTTATATTTTTAAGGCTTTCATTATTTTTTTTATCCAATCTATCATTTTCAAAAATATTTATTAATTTTTCTCTATAGGTCTGAATATCTTTGTTTTCTGAAAAAAAAATATTTTTTTTATTTTTTAGATAATTATCTTGAATATTCATTACTGAAATTTTTGAAATCCATCTTTTTCTATTTCAGCAGCAATTTCAGATCCTCCTGATTTAACAATAGAACCATTTACCATAACATGAACATAATCTGGTTTAATATAATCCAAAAGTTTTTGATAATGAGTAATGATTAAAAATGAATTATTTTTTGTTTTAAGTTTATTTACCCCATCGGTAACGATTTTAAGAGCATCAATATCCAGGCCTGAGTCTGTTTCATCTAGAATAGCTAAATCTGGATTAAGAATACTCATCTGTAAAATTTCGTAACGTTTTTTTTCACCTCCAGAGAAGCCTGTATTAACTGATCGTTTAAGCATATCAATATTTATACCTAAATCACTAGCTTTAGATTTTAAAAGCTTAGCAAAGGATAAATTATCAATTTCTTCTTCGTTCATACGCTTTCTTTTTGAATTAATTGCAGAGTGTAAAAATGGAGTGATATTTACTCCAGGTATTTCAACAGGATATTGAAAAGCTAAAAACATTCCTTCTTGTGCTCTTTCTTCAATATTTAAATCAAATAAATCATTATCTTTGAAGTTAATTCTACCATTTAAAATTTCGTAATCCTCTTTACCTGCTAGAACGTTTGCTAATGTACTTTTGCCAGATCCATTTGGGCCCATAATTGCGTGAACTTCACCTTTATTAATATTTAAGTTAAGACTTTTAAGAATATTTTTATTTTCAATTTTTACTGATAGGTCTTTAATTTCTAAAAACATATTAGCCTACACTTCCCTCAAGAGATATGGATACCAGTTTTTGTGCTTCAACAGCAAACTCCATAGGAAGTTCTTGTAAAACTTGTTTGCAGAAACCATTTACTATTAATGAAACTGCCTCTTCATGACTTAGACCTCTTTGTCTACAGTAATAAAGTTGATCTTCGTTTATTTTAGAGGTTGAAGCTTCGTGCTCAATAACTGCAGTATTATTTTTTGAGTCAATGTAGGGAACTGTATGTGCTCCACACTTATTTCCTACTAACAAAGAATCACATTGAGTATAATTTCTTGCCTTATCCGCTTTTCTTAAAAAAGAAACTTCGCCTCTGTAAGTATTTTGCGATTTACCAAGAGAAATTCCTTTTGATATTATTTTACTTTTGGTATTTTTACCAATGTGAGTCATCTTTGTCCCTGTATCAGCTTGTTGAAAATTATTTGTTATTGCTACAGAGTAAAATTCACCAATTGAATTATCTCCTTTTAAAATACAACTAGGATATTTCCATGTAATAGCAGAGCCAGTTTCTACTTGAGTCCATGATATCTTACTATTTTTACCTGCACAAAGACCTCTTTTAGTAACAAAATTATAAATTCCACCTTTGCCATCTTCATCTCCAGGATACCAATTTTGAACAGTTGAATATTTTATTTCTGCATCATCTAAAGCAATTAATTCTACATTAGCTGCATGTAATTGATTATCATCTCTTTTTGGAGCAGTGCAACCTTCTAAGTAACTAACATAACTACCTTTATCTGCAATTATTAGAGTTCTTTCAAATTGGCCGGTATTTTCTGCATTAATTCTAAAATAAGTTGATAACTCCATTGGGCAATTTACACCTTCTGGAATGTACACAAATGATCCATCGGTAAAGACAGCTGAATTTAATGCGGAAAATGAATGGTCTCCAGATGGTATAACTGATCCTAAATATTTTCTTATTAAATTAGGATGTTTCTGAATTGCCTCTCCTATGGAACAAAAAATTATACCGAGTTTTTCTAATTCACCTTTATATGTGGTTGCAACTGAAACACTATCAAACACAACATCAACAGCAACACCCGCTAAAACTTTTTGCTCCTCTAGAGGAATACCGAGTTTATTGTATGTCTCTATAAGTTTTGGATCTACTTCACTTAAATCTTTGGGCTTCTTCTCAAAACCTTTTGGTGCGGAATAATAGTAAATATCTTGATAATCAATTTTAGGAAAATTTAGGTTTGCCCATTTTGGCTCTTTCATTTTTTTCCATTTTGAAAATGCTTTTAGTCTCCATTCAAGCATCCAATCTGGTTCGTTTTTTTTTAATGATATAAATTTAATAGTATCTTCGTTTAGCCCTTTTTTAGGCTTTTCATTATCTATGTCAGTTACAAAACCATATTTGTACTTATTTTTACTATAATTATCTAATGTATTTAAAGTTTCTGAGTTCACATTACATCATCTAATTCATAAATTAAAAAAATCTAGTTATTTCAACAAAAATTAAGCAAATTTAGAACTAATTTTAAATTTAAACGGTAATCCAACCACCACCAAGTAATTGGTCATTTTTGTAAAAAACACAAGCTTGACCAGGGGAAGTATTATCTAATTCCTTTTCAAATGTAAAAGTTCCTTGGTCACTTTCTATATTAAGAATGCCTGGTAAATCTTCTTGAGTAGATCTTATTTTTGCTGAACAATCAAGTCCTTTAGGATGAATATTACCTCCTAACCAATTAATATTTTTAAAATTAATAACGTTTTTCTTCAATTTTGCTTTTGCGCCTAAAGTAATTGAGTTCTGATCTTTATTTATATCTACTACGTATAAAGCCTCTTTTGAACCGCTTATACCAATACCTTTTCTTTGACCAATTGTATAATTACTAATACCATCATGAGTTCCAAGAATATTATTATCAATGTCATAGATTAAACCTTTTTTGTTTGCGCTTGGATTTAAATTATTAACAAGATCTCTATAAGAATCAGATGTTACAAAACAGATATCTTGGCTATCAGGCTTATTGCTAACACTTAATTTATATTCTTTGGCTAATTCTCTAATTTCAGATTTTTTAAAATCACCCAATGGGAATCTCACGTAATTTAATTGCTCTTGTAGTGTAGCAAAAAGAAAAAAACTTTGATCTTTTGAAAAATCTTTTGCTTTATGTAAACTTGCATTGTTTAAAGGTCCTTTTCTTATTGCGTAATGACCAGTTGCAAGCGCATCAGCTCCAATTTTTTTTGCCTCATTAAGTAAGTCTGAAAATTTCACAGTTTCATTGCACTTAACACAAGGCAAAGGAGTTTCACCATTAGCATAAGAATCAACGAAATTGCTAATTACTCCATTAAAAAACTTATCTTGGTAATCTAAAACTATGTGTTTAAAATTATTTTTTAGAGCAACATTTTTAGCATCCTCAATATCAATACCAGCACAACATGATTTTGTACTAGATACATTGGAGTTATTGTATAACCTTAGTGTAATACCAATTACGTCGTATCCTTGTTTTTTAAGCATTACAGCTGTAACTGAGCTATCTACTCCTCCAGACATAGCTACAACCACTTTTGTGTCTTTTTCTGACTTATCAAAACCAAGAGAATTCATATATTTAAAATATCTATATTTACAAAATCATATAACTTCAATAATAGCTTTATCAAATGGTTGACATATTAATACCGGGGCCAGAAGGTAAGATAGAAGCAAAATATTCTCATAATAATAGAGATGACTCACCAATTATCATATTGTTACATCCCGATCCATCTAAAGGTGGTACGATGCATACTAAAATCATATTTAAAATGTATAAGATTTTTATTAAAGCAGGATTTTCAACAATTAGATTTAATTTTAGAGGAGTAGGTAAAAGTGAAGGTGTCTTTGATGATGGTGAAGGAGAATTAAGTGATGCAGCATGTGTTTTGGATTGGCTACAGCAATATAATACAAATTCAAAAACATGTTGGGTAGCGGGATTTTCATTTGGCGCTTGGATTGCAATGCAGCTTTTAATGAGAAGGCCAGAAATAAATGGATTTGTTAGCATCTCTCCTCCAGCAAATTTAAGGGATTTTAGTTTTTTAGCGCCTTGTCCTTCTTCAGGCTTAATTGTGCATGGAGATAGAGATAATATTGCTTCATTTGACTCAACCAAAATACTTGCTGAAAAACTTCAACAACAAAAAAAAGTTGATATCAAATTTAAACCTATAAAAGGAGCTGATCATTTCTATGAAAGCTTTTCAAATGAATTTGAAGAGTCAATAAAAGATTATATACATCAAACAATTGAAATAAAGTAATTAGTAATGAAATTTAAATCAGATTTTTTAAATGAAATTGATGCAAGAGGCTTTATTTATCAAGATATAGACATTGAAAATTTAGACAAAATAATTTTAAAAAATAAAATATCTGGTTACATTGGGTTTGATATTACTAGCGATAGTTTGCACGTAGGGAGCTTAATTCAATTAATGCTTCTTCATTGGCTTGATTTTTACGGCCATCAATCAATTGCATTAGTTGGTGGAGGAACTACATTAATTGGCGATCCTTCTGGAAAAGATAAAACGAGAAAAATATTAACTAAAAATCAAATTGATAAAAATATAAATAATATAGAAAAAACATTTAATAGATTTATCAATCTAAATAAAAACTCTTTAATAATTAATAATTATGATTGGCTTTCAAGTCTAAATTATATAGATTTTCTTAGAGAGTTTGGCTCTAAAATTACTTTGAATAAAATGTTAACTTTTGAGTCTGTTAAAAGTAGATTAGATCGAGAACAACCGTTAACAATATTAGAATTTAATTATATGCTTTTACAAGCATACGATTTTTTACATTTAAATAAAGAATATAATTGTATTCTACAAATGGGTGGATCAGATCAATGGGGAAATATATTAAGTGGTGTTGATTTAATAAAAAAAATTAATAACAAAAATGCATTTGGTATTACTTCGCCATTAATTACAAACAATGATGGCTCTAAAATGGGCAAAACTGCTGATGGTGCGGTATGGCTTAATAAAGATAAAATATCAAGTTTAGATTTTTTTCAATTTTGGAGAAATGTAAACGATAATGATGTTTCAAAGTTCTTGTATTTGTTCACTAAACTTCCTTTGAAAGAAATAGAAAAACTTTCAACTCTTAGAAACGAAGAAATAAATGAAGCAAAAAAAATATTAGCATATGAAGTTACCAAACTTGTAAGGGGTAAGGAAGATGCAGATGAAGCACTTGAAATCGCTGAAAATATTTTTAATTCAAATATAAATGATTCAAGATTACCAAATATTTCAGAAAAAAAAATGAATCTACAAGGTGATATTTTTACAATTTTAGATGCAATTGAAAAACTAGAACTTGTTAAAAGTAGAAGTGAAATTAAAAGATTAATTAAATCTGATGGAGTAAGGGTAAACGATGAATTATACAAAAATAGCAACTTGTCACTAAAAGAATATGCAGGTTTAAAAGAAATAAAAATATCAATAGGTAAAAAGAAAATAGGAATTTTAAAAATAATTTAAAATATTTAAAAAGTAAGTGAATTTTCTAAAAAATTATTTATTTTACCATCTAAAACGTCATTTACATTAGAAGTTTCATATCCACTTCTCAAATCTTTTATTAATTTATAAGGATGTAACACATATGATCTTATTTGATTGCCCCATCCAATATCTTTCTTGTCTTTATTTTTTATATTTTCATTTTCTTTTCTTTTTTGTAGTTCTGCTTCATAAATCCTTGATTTAATCATTTTCATGGCGTTTGATCTATTTTTATGTTGTGATCTATCGCTTTGACATTGCACAACAATATTTGTTGGTAAATGTGTAATTCTTACTGCGCTGTCAGTTTTATTTACGTGTTGCCCCCCTGCTCCAGATGCCCTATAAGTATCTATTCTCAAATCACTTTCTTTAATTTCTATTTCAATTTTATCATCTATTTCTGGATATACCCAAACACTTGCAAAACTTGTATGCCTTCTCTTATTACTATCAAATGGTGAAATTCTTACAAGTCGATGTATACCACTTTCTTTTTTCAACCATCCATAAGAATAGTCCATCATAATTTTTAGCGTACAAGATTTTATTCCTGCTTCTTCACCACGCATTTCTTGTAATAAACTTACTTTACAATTTTCTTGATCCTCTGCCCATCTAAGATACATTCTTTGCAAAATCTCTGCCCAATCTTGACTCTCAGTTCCTCCAGCACCAGCGTGAATTTCTATAAATGCATTAAAGTGGTCAGCTTCATCATTTAATAAATTTAAATATCGAATTTTTTTCTGATAATTTTAAAGTCAGCTCGACTTCATTTTTTAAATCATCTAATAATGATTTATCATTGTCTTTCTGAATAAATTTATAAATTTCTTCATTTTCATTTAGTAATTTACTAAGTTTATTAAAGTCACTAATTTTGTTCTCAATAGATTTTATTTCTTGAAAAATATTTTTTGCATCATTATTTTCCCAAATGTTGGGATCCGAGCTTTTAAGCTTTAAATCTTCTAATTTATTTTTAAGAGAATCATAGTCAAACCCCCCTCCTTATAAGGTCAAAGTTTGATCTTATTTTTTTTAGTCTTTCTTCAATTAAATCAATATTTTCCATATAGATTTAATCTAATAAACCACCTGTTCCAGAAATGGAATTATTATTAAAATTTTCTAATCCATCTATAATATTTACATTTCCAGAATATGGCTCTGAACCTAATATGAAGGGTTCGCTTATACTTCCTTCGTTATTTGATATCATTCCATTGCTTGGATCAATTCTTACGAAACTTATTCCCGACGGAATTCTAAATGGTTTTTTATTTTTGTTAATATTTATTTTTTTAGCAAAGTTTTTAAATATAGGAACAGCTACACTAGAACCTGTTTGCTTGTATCCGAGAGATTTTGGTTGATCATAGCCAACATATACACCTATAACTAAATCTGGAGTATACCCGATAAACCAGGCATCTTTATTTTGATTTGTCGTACCTGTTTTACCAGCTATGGGGACATCTAAGTCTTTTAATCTTTTTGCTGTACCTCTTTGAATTACACCTTCCATCATCGAAGTAATCTGATAAGCCAAACGCGGATCAACAACTAAGTTCTCTTCTTCATCTAAATTTGGAATTTTTATTTTTAATGGAATTGAGTTAACAATACATTCATTACATTTTTTTAAACTAGTATCACGTATCTTCTTTCCATTTCGATTATAAATACTTGTAATAAATTTAGATTCAATTTTTTTACCCCCATTGGCAATTATAGCGTACGCATTGGTTAGATCTCTTAAAGTAATCACTCCAGAACCAAGTGACATTGAAAGTTTATCATCAAAACCTTCATTGATATTAAATTTACTAGCCATACTTAAAATATTGTCCATACCAATTCTATTAGCAAGTCTTACAGTCATTAAGTTTCTAGATTTTTCAATGCCTGTTCTCATTGTTGTTAATCCATAAAATTCATCTGTATAATTTGATGGTTTCCATTTTGGAAGACCTGGGCCTTGATCAATTACATAAGGTGCGTCTAATATTAATGTTGAAGGAGAATAACCTTCATTCAATGCAGCTAAGTAAACAATAGGCTTAAATGCTGATCCAGGCTGTCTTTTAGCTTGTGTGGCTCTATTAAATTCACTCTTGTGAAAACTATATCCTCCAGAAAGAGCTAATATATCTCCATTATGAGGGTCCATAACAATAATTGCACCATTTACTAGTGGTTCTTGTTTTATTGTGTAAGAATTATTATTTCTTTCGATGTAAATTACATCACCCTTTTTGAAGTCTTCATTAGAAAGCCAAATATTATTTGGGGTATTTAAATTTATAATTAATTTTACTTTGGAGTTATTATAAACTTCTATTTTAGATTGATATATTTTAGTAATTATAACAGTTTCCCAGTTTGGGAAAAAAGGATTTATTTTTTTATAATAATCTTGATTTTCAAAAAAAATTATCAAAATCAGTATTTTCAATCAAACCATGCCAACCCTGGTTTTTTTCGTATTCTATTAATCCTTCAACTAAACTGAGATTTGCATTTTTTTGAATTTCCGAATCAAGCGCAGTCTTAATTATTAATCCATCTGAATAAAGTTTTTCTTTTCCAAATTTTGAATATAGTTCTTTTCTTATTTCTTCATAAAAATAATCTGCTTCTGAAAATTTTCTATCATTACGTTTGAAGACTTGCAGTGGTTTATTTTTATATATTAGATCTTCTTCTTTTATAAATCCATTTTGATACATTCTATCAATTACCCAATTTCTTCTTTCAATAGCTTTTAAGTAATTAGTTTTTGGATTATAATTGTTTGGTGCTTTTGGTAAAGCAGCTAAAAAAGCTATTTCATGAAGCTCTAGATCATAAATAGATTTATTAAAATAATTCAAACTTGCTGTACCAATTCCATATGAACCATATCCTAAATAAATATCATTTAAGTATAGTTCTAAAATAGAATTCTTATCTAAAATATTCTCAATTCTAACAGATAAAATAATTTCTTTAATTTTTCTAGCGTAACTTAATTCGTTACTTAATAAAATATTTTTAACTACTTGCTGTGTAATTGTTGAGGCTCCAACTACTCTTTTATCAGTATAAGTATTCAGAATGTTTGTAAAAAATGCTCTTACTATTGCAATTACATCAACACCATAATGTCGATAAAAATTTTTGTCCTCTGATGATAAAAAAGCCAATTTTATATTTTCAGGTATTCTACTTTCAGGAATAAATATTCTTTCTTCTGTATAAAAACTTTTTAATAGTAATCCGTCCGAACTATAAATTCTTGAAGACAAATTTGGTTTATAATTTACGATACTTTCATATGATGGTAATTCTGGTGAGTATCGCCAAAGTGTGTAAAAAATTGTTGAAATTGAAATAAGTGCAAATATGAATAGTAAAACTAACAATAATTTTATATAAGAAAATAATCTATTCATATTTATAAACTACATTGTGAAATAGTTAAAAATGTGACATTAGGCAAATATTATAAAATATTCAAAAATGACTTTAATACATAAAATTTTTTACGGAGTTTCGGCATTATGTCAAAAAATATACTTATTGATACTACAAATAACATTGAAACAAGAATCGCAGTTACAGAAGATGGTAAACTTGACGATTTTGAAATTGAAAACAATAAAAAAAACGCAGTCAAAGGTGATGTTTATCTAGCTAAAATTACAAGGATAGAACCCTCTCTTCAAGCGGCATTTGTTGATTTTGGAACAAATAGAAACGGTTTTTTACCTCTTACAGAAATCCACCCAGATTACTTTAAGATTCCTGCCTCTGATGTACAACAAATAAAAGAGCTTAACGATAAAATAAATAATGAAAAAGAAGAAGATGATTTACATAACTCTGAAAATGTTAATGAACTAGATGAAACTGAGAATGAAAATATTGAAACTAAATCTGAAGAAGAACAAGAGAATACAGATGAAAAGACTTTTTCTATAAGGAAAAGAAAAAATAAAAAATTAAGCCCAAGAAAAGAATACTTTAATTATTTTAGAAAATATAAAATTCAAGACGTAATTCGACCTAAACAAGTTTTACTTGTTCAGATCAACAAAGAAGAAAGAGGTCTAAAAGGGGCGGCACTAACAACATATTTATCATTTGCAGGAAGATATTGTGTACTAATGCCAAATAGTATGAATAGTGATGGTATATCAAGAAAAATTGGAGATATAGAAGAAAGAAAAAAATTAAAGCAAATTTTATCTTCAGTAGAAATACCAGAAAAAATGTCAGTAATTGTAAGAACAGCTGGAATTGGAAGGACAAAAAAAGAAATTTCAAAAGATCTCTCATTCCTTGTAAGCCAATGGAATAAAATTAGAGAAATTACTTTAAAATCAGAAGCGCCAGAAATGATACATGAAGAAGGTAATGTATTAAAAAGAGCAATTAGAGATATGTTAAGTGAAGATGTAGAAAAAATTTTAGTTGAAGGAAAAGATGGATACGATAAAGTTAAAAAAATTACAAAAAATTTAGCACCTACATTTGTTAAGAAAGTAAAACAATTTAAATCTGATGAAAACACACTTTTTGCTTCTAATAATATTGAAACACAAATAAATGATCTTTTTAGTCTTAATGTAAAATTAAAATCTGGTGGCTCTATTGTAATTAACACAACTGAAGCATTGGTGGCAGTAGATGTAAACTCTGGAAAAAATACATCTGAGAGAAATATTGAAAATACAGCCTTAAAAACAAATTTAGAAGCTGCAGTAGAAATAGCAAGACAGCTAAGATTAAGAGATCTTGGAGGTTTGGTAGTTATAGATTTCATTGATATGGATGATTATCGAAATAATTTTAAAGTTGAAAAAACTTTAAAAACTGCTCTTGTAAGAGATAGAGCTAGAGTTCAAATTGGAAGAATAAGCATGTTTGGATTAATGGAACTATCAAGACAGAGATTAAGGTCGAGCTTAATAGATAAATCTTTTGAGAGATGTAATTATTGTAAAGGATCAGGTTTAATTTTGAATTCTTCTTCAATAATAGATCAGATATTAAAAGTGATTAAAGAAAAAATCTCCGAAAATAAAAAAATCAATAATTAATGTAAAATGTAATAGTGGATTAGCAGAAAATTTGTTAAATAATAAAAAGAGTGAGATAAATTCATTAGAAAATAAATTTGAATCAAAAATCAATTTTTATTTCGATCCACAATATTCTTTACATGACCCTTTAATTGAAATTGATGAAAATTATCAGTCCAATAATATTGAAAAAACAAACACAAAGAAAAAAAATAAAACTACTAAAGTTATCAAAAAAAAGAATGTGATAAAAACAATAAAAACAAAAAAAAGAATTAAGAAAAATAATTTAGATGATAAAGAAATAAAAGAAGATGATAAAATTGATACACAAAAAGATCAAATTTTAACTGAGAGTGAAATAAACGAAGATGAAGAAAAAACTGGATGGTGGTCTTAAAAAAATAATATTTTTTTTTTTATTTTTTATTTTTTCTTTAAAAAGTGGTCATAGCTCACAAATATTAGATTACGAAACTGATGAATTTATTAATCAGATTTTAAAAGATATAATTAAAGTAAATAAAATAGATAAAAAAATTAAATTTAAAATAAATAATAGTAATGAAATAAATGCTTTTGTAGATATAAATAATATAATTCATATTAATTCTGGCTTAATTATTTATTGTTCAGATTACGTAGCACTATTGTCTGTATTAGCTCATGAAGTTGGTCATATACATCTCAACCATATTGCACATAGAAAAGAAAAAATAGAAAATACAAAAAAATATAATGCCTTAGGCATTTTATCTGTAGTAGCTGGTTCAACAATAACTCAAAACCCTCAATTATTAGAAGGAAGTATTCTAACTGCAGCTACTTTATCAAATCAATATATTTTATTTAGTAAAGAACAAGAAATGGAAGCTGATTTATATGCATTGAAAACTCTTAAATCACTAAATACTAACTCTAAATCTATTCAAGCATTATTAGAAACAATAGAGCAAAAATTATTAAATAAGGGTTTTTCAAAAGATAAACAAAGAGTTAGTACGCATCCATATTTTGAGGATAGAATTTTATTAATAAATAACTTCAAAGATAATAAAGAAAATAATTTTAATGAAAGCTACAATGAAAGATTTAACTTCATAAAAGCAAAATTTGTAGGTTATAGTGATAATGAGGAAGTTTTAAATGAATTGCATGAACCTTTTAAAACTTATGCAGAATCAATTAAAATAGCTAGAAATGGAAATCTAAAAATGTCCTTGAAGAATTTAAATGAAATAATTAAAAAAAATAAGAATAATTTTTTGCTAGAAACTAAAGCAGATATATTATTCTCTTATGGATATACTAGGGAAGCTACAAAATTTTATAAAAAAAATTTAGAAAAATATCCCTTAAATTATTATGCTCAAATTAGAATATTTGAAAATATAGAAATAAAAAGCTTATCTAATATTGATACAGAGATAATTTTTCAAAATAATAAAGAACTTTTATATAAA